>NZ_JBFUHG010000025.1:0-69347 GCF_056402515.1 Cellulomonas sp. P4_A2 | reverse complement strand
ACGAACAGGCCGGCATCGCGGGCCTTCGCGATCGCGTCGACGACAGCGGGGCCGTTCGGGGTGATCAGGATGCCGTCCTGGCCCTGGGAGATGGCGTTCTCGATGGCCTGGATCTGGGTGTCCTCATCGCCATCCTCGCGACCAGCCGCGAAAGTCAGCTCCACGTCGTTGTCCTTCGCGGCGGCCTCGGCACCCTTCTGCATGGCGATGAAGAACGGGTTGCTCGTCGTCTTGACGATCAGAGAGACCTGGACCGCCTCGTCAGCGGCCGCGGCCGTGGACGTGGCGTCCGAATCGTCAGCCTCGTTGGAGGAACAGGCTGACAGGAGAATCGCCGCAGTCGCGCCCAGAGCGACGAGGCTCCAGGCAGTGCGGCGGCGGGTAGGCAGGGTGCGTGAAGGCATGGTGGTGGCTCCTCGTTTACGCGACAGTTCACGCCGCTGACAACGTTGTCGGGTGAATTTCTACAGGCGGGGTCGTTCTCGGTCAAGCGGCTGGCGTGTCCGGTTCCGGTGCGCCGGAACCGGACGCCCCTGGCTCAGTCGAGCTCGGGCGTCTTCACCGGGGAGGCCGCGAGGTAGGAGACCCGCGCCGTTCCATTCTCGGCGAAGACCTTGACACCGTCACTCGTCAGATCGGGAAACACGAGGTCGGTCAGCGCAACGCGCCCGCCCTCCGCGAAGACCTCGACCGACGAGCTGTCGACCCAGATCTCGAGGTCGAGCGGTCCGTCGAGTGGCAGCGGAGCGCTGTGCACCGATCCGAAGTTGCCGCCCAGCGAGACGTCCCCAGACTGAGTGCGGTCGATAAAGATCCGCTGCTGGTTCACGTCGTAGCCGATGCGGGTGCGCTGGTTGCCTCCGACCCGGACGTCGATGCCGAACGTCGAGGCCGTTCCGGGCTCGATGACGGCGTCGATCCGCAACGACGTTCCATGCACGTCGACGCGCTTCTCACCAGGACCCACGGCAACCGTCTTGTGGGCGCCGCCGCCCTTGGCGTTGTCCGCTCCGCCAGGGCCGTGGCCAGTGTTTCCGTGCGAGCGGATCTTCCCCTTGGACCAGACGGTGACCGGGTCCAGAACCAGGCAGTCGGCCTCGCTGACTGGCAACGAGAGCACCGTCTGGCGCCCGTCAACCGTCGTGAGCGTCAGTTCCCGCGGGACGGACTGCTCTCCGCGCCACGTGCCGGTCGGCGTGCTGTTGGCGTAGTCCCAGTTTCCCATCCAGCCGATGAGCAGGCGCCTGCCATCCGGAACGTCGTTCCAGGTCACCGCGGCGTAGAAGTCCGAGCCGTGGTCGAGGAACCGAGCGCGATCCCACGAGCTGAGCGCCGGCTCGCCAGCGAGCACGAACTGGTCGGCGAGGAGATGTCCCCAGCCCCCGACCGCCGCGTCGACCAGCTGCACCTGTGCGTGTGCGCCCTGCAGGTCCGACAGGTCCCACGACACCCAGTCGAGGCCCGACCCGTCCCGCCCGGTCGCTGTCCGCACGACGTCTCCGTCGACGAGCAGGTTCACCGTGGTCTCCGCCGACCAAGGTTTGGCGGCGACGTCGGAGAAGACGATGTGGTCGAGCATGATGTGGCCCCAGTCGGACGTCCGGTCATCCACGACCTCGATGACGGCTTGGTGACCGCTCCACGCCGACACGTCCCAGGCGACCCAGTCCATGTTGGGTGAGCCCGGACCCGTCGCCGTCAGTACCCGCTCGCCATCGACGATCAGGTTCACTGCGGTTGGCCCGTCGCCGCCCATCGGGTGGTTCCCGCCGGCGAGAACGAAGTTGATCCAGCTGCTGTCGATCGTGAAGGCAGGCGACGTGATCGTCCCCGTGGCCGCGTCGCACGAGCCCCAGCACGTATCAAGCACCCCACGGCCCACCCGTCCAGGCAGGTCACTCCATGTCGTCGACCCGATCTCGGCAAAGTCCCCGGTCCCCGTCCAGCCTGCTGGGGGTCCGTCCGCCTCGAAGTCCGCGAAGAGCTCACCGGCAGGAGGCTCAGTCGTACCGCCCTCCACGCGCGGATGGTTCCCGCCGCCCAAGGCGAAGTTGAGGTAGCGATCGTCGACGACGAAGTCAGGAGAAGTCAGCGTGCCCGTCGCTGAGTCGCTACCCCCGAAGCTGTCGACGAGCTGCTGTCCCACGTAGCCCGTCACGTCAGCGCCGGGCGCGACAGGGCCAGCGCCGAACGCGGTCCCCGTAGCCGTCCAGGCGCCATAGTCCGCGCCCTCGAAGTCGGCGAGGACCGTTCCTGGCGGGGGCGAGTAGGCCGGGTCGGACGAGGTGAAGACGCTGCCGTCGAACTTCCCGACGAAGTACTGGGTCCGGCCGCTCACGCTGACGACCAGGACCCAGCGCTTCTTGCCTGTCTTCTGGTCTCTGAGCTGGAACAGGTCGGGGCATTCCCAGACCCCTGCCGTCACGCCATCGGGTCCGAAGTCGCTCTGATGGGTCCAGGTCTTCAGGTCAGCAGACGAGTAGATCGACACCTTCCGCTCGGCCGCCAGCGACACGACCATGGCCCAACGGGATCTGTCGGCATCCCACCACACCTTCGGGTCGCGGAAGTCCTTGGAGCCGATGTCGAGCACCGGATTTCCCTGGTACTTGGTCCACGTGAGGCCGTCGTCCGTGCTGGATGCGAGTGCCTGGCGCTGAACTCCGGTGGCCTTGTCGAAGCTGGTGTACACCGCCACGAGCGGCGGATCGGCCTTCGTACCGAGCTTGCTGGTGTTCTTCTTGTCGAAGACGACGCTTCCGGACCAGACGTCCTCGGCCGCATCGGAGACGATGGCAAGAGGCTGCTCGGTCCACGTCACGAGGTCCGGACTGGTCGCGTGGCCCCAGGACCCGTTGCCGGATGTCGGCCCGTACGGATTGTGCTGGTAGAAGAGGTGGTAGATGCCGTCCTTGTGGATCAGCCCGTTCGGATCGTTCATGAAGTTGGCGTCCGGCGTGTAGTGGTAGCCGGGCCGGTAGGGGTCAGACGCGGGAGGCGAGCTCGGTGAAGGCGGTGGGCTCGGCCTGCGTTCACTCGCCACTGCTGGCCCTCCGGCGACGAGGCTCGAGGCGAACACAAGAGCGGCCGCAGAGAGCGCAGCGACCCGTCTTAGCGATATGGATGGCATCAAGAACCCCTGACATCGTTGTCAATCGGACGGCGGCAGCGTAGGCGCCCGGTTTGGCAGGTGGCAAGGTCTGGCCGAGTCGGATCCGCGCGTGCTACTCGCGCCGAGCCGGCTGGGCCATGTCATCCCATCAACAGCGTCGAGCGCGCGCCTCGTGGCCTCGTCGATGCAGGTCGTCGCCCGGATTCGGTGGAGAGTGCGCATCGGCGGGCTCGACGTCTACGGCGCCATACTTCGCTCGAGGGCACCCGGTGCGAGCTGGATCCGGGAGCTCACATGGCTGCGGCGCGGTTGACGGCGTCCTTCTGCGGTGGCATCCTGCCGGTGACAACGTTGTCGGTACATGCTCCACAGCGCCGGGTCAGGCAAAGGTGCCTCTCTACGGATCTACCGGCGCGATCGGCAGACGCTCGCCGTCCCCGCCCCTGAAGAAGTGACCAGAAGGAAACTGCACCCCGACCGGACGGCTCCTGTCGAGCGGACGGTTCGGCCAATCGGCGATGACGCCATTTCGCTGCACCCAGACAACCTCGTGCTGAACCTGCGGAAGCGTCACGGCCAGAAAGTCGGTCCCTATGTCGCGAGCACATCGAAGCCTCGTGCGCGCCCTCTGCATTGCATTGTCCGCAGCAACCGCTCTTGCGGCCAGCGCCCTCTCCGTGGCAATTGCCCCGCGCGCGCAGGCCGGAAGTCCGAGCGCCTACAGCGCGCAGGATGCGCCGGCAGACTCCCTCTCGTCCTACCGTGCGGCTTATCACTTCACCGTGCCGGACAATTGGAAGAATGACCCGCAGCGACCCATCTTCATCAATGGGAAGTACCAGTATTACTATCTGTACAACGGCAACTACAACTCCGGTGGCGGGGGAACCGCGTGGCGGATGGCAAGCAGCACCGATCTCGTCAGCTTCCAGGACGAGGGCATCGCCATCCCGAAGTTCACGACTCCCAACGCTGACATCTGGAGCGGAAGCGCAGTCGTCGACACCAACAATACCGCCGGTTTCGGCGCCGGAGCCGTAGTCGCCTTCGGCACACAGCCGGACGCGGGAGGCGGAAACGCCCAGGCACAGTTCTTGTGGTATTCCACCAACGGTGGGGACACGTTCACCCCGTATAGCAACGCACCCGTCGTGGCGAACCCTGGGGTCGCCGACTTCCGGGACCCCAAGGTCGAGTGGGACCCGGTGCGCAGCCGTTGGGTCATGGTCGTCGCCATGGGAGAGCGCATCCGGGTGTTCACGTCGACGAACCTTCGCGCATGGACGTTCCGTAGCGACTTCGATCCGCCCAACCTGGGCTTCCTCGAGTGCCCTGACCTGTTTCAGATGCGGGCTGCCGACGGCACGCTCCACTGGGTGCTGGGCGTCAGCGCGACGGGTCCTGGCGGTTCGCCCTTCTCGTTTGCCTATTACACCGGCGCTTTCGACGGGAATGTGTTCGTCCCGGACACGAGCGCCCATCAATGGCTCGACCACGGCTACGACTGGTACGGCGCAGTGACGTGGGCAAATGCTGCTAGCAGCGACCAGTCCATCCGCTACGCCATGGCTTGGCTGAACAACTGGGCGTACCCGGACAACACGCCCACGCGTGCATCTGACGGGTTCAACGGCACCGACTCGATCGTGCGAGAGATACGGCTCGTACGACGCAGCAATGGCACCTACGGCTTCAATTCTGCTCCCGTGAACCTCGATTCCGTCGCACGCTCGACAGCGACCGTGCCGACGACAACCGTCGACGGGAAGACGGTGTTGCCGAACACCGGCCAGGCGTTCGAGCTCACGGCCGACGTGTCGTGGACGACGGCGACGAATGTCGGCCTGGAATTGCGACGTTCCACCGATGGCGCGCGACATGTCGACGTCGGGGTGTACACGCCGGGGTCGTACTCGTACGTGAGCCGTCGAAACACCAGCCAACCGGACACGTCTAACACCCGGCTCGAGTCACAGGCGCCATTCGATTCTGCACGCAAGTCCGTGAAGCTCAGGATTCTCGTCGACCGGACGAGCGTCGAAGTGTTCGTGGACGACGGGCAGTACGTGCACTCCGACCAGATGTTCGCCCCCCTCGCTGACCAGGGGATCGCGCTCTACAGCAGCGGCGGCGCCGCAACCTTCACCAACATGCGGATCCGTCAGCTCAACTACTCCTCGGGCCCGAGCACGGCCCCGACGGGAGGAGCAATCCGCTCCGCCGTCGATGCAAGCAAGTGCTTGGACCGCGATGGTGGCAGCGGTCGCGCCCAGATCTGGAGCTGCACCGGCGGCAGCAACCAGACGTGGGAGTTCAACACCAACGGGACCATCACGACGGGCGGCTCCTGCCTCACGCTGCCATCGGGTCAGACCGGCAACGGAACCCTGGTCTCGGCCGGTGCCTGCAACGGCACGGCCGCACAACACTGGACACGCTCGACAAATGGGTCCTTGCGCAACGAGGCAGCCGCCCGCTGCCTCGACCGGCCATCGGGTGACCACTCCAACGGACGACAAGTTCAGATCTGGGACTGCAACGGCGGCGCCAACCAGACGTGGGCCGTGCAGTAGCACCGAACGGCCGAAAGCCCCCCCCCCCCCCCACCGCTGGCTCAGCCGATGCTGAAAGAGCACAGTGCTCTGGGACCAAGTCGGAGACTTGCCGTCTGTCTGCGACCTGGCCGCCTGCGGGTCAGCGGCGGGCGCGGCCCGCGGGCTGACGTGTGTTCGCGTCGGTCCCACGCCGCGTCAGCAGGGTCGCGTCGTGGCGGATGACACGGAGAAAGTTCACACTCGGTATCCACGGAAGCGAGACTCGACAACCATCTCGACGGGCCGCTGATTCTGGCCGAGCGGGATCGGCACGCGTGAGCGCTCCGGCGGTCGTGCCACCAGCAGGGCTATGGTGCCGCCATGACGACGCTGTCGACTCAATCGACTTCCGCCGGAGGTGGGCGGCCCGAGCCGCGGTCGCGGTCCCGCGCGACGATGCGTGATGTCGCTGCCTTGGCGGGCGTCGGACTCAAGACTGTCTCCCGGGTCGTCAACGGGGAACCAGGTGTGGCTCCGGCGACGGCGGAGCGAGTCAACCGCGCCGCAGCGGAGCTCAACTTTCAAGTCGACATGATGGCCGGCAACCTCCGTCGGGTCGGCCGGCGCACGCGGAGCATCGGCCTGCTGCTGGCCAGCGTCGACAATCCGTTCGCCGCCGCTATACACCGCGCTGTGGAGGACGTCGCCGAGACCCGCGGAGTCGCTGTCTTCTCAGCGAGCACCGACGAGAGCCCAGCCCGGGAACGCGCGCTCGTCGAGGCCTTCACATCACGGCGGGTCGACGGGTTGATCCTCACGTCTACCGGCGCGGACCAGACGTTCCTCCTGCCGGAGATGGACGCAGGAACACCCATCGTCGTCGTCGACCGACCAGCAATCGGAATCGAAGTCGACACAGTCATGGCGGACAATGTCGAGGGGGCCCGCCACGCCGTCGAGCACCTCATCCGCCACGGGCATCGCCGGATAGCGATCATGAGTGACCTCGGGACTATCGCCACCGCCGCGCAGCGCCTGGAAGGCTTCCGACAAGCCCTGGCCGACGCCGAAATTCCGACCGATCCTTCGCTGGTGATCGAGGACCTGCATGACGAAGAGAGCGCCTTCGATGCGGCCATGGAACTCTTGATCCGCCCGCATCGACCGACGGCCATATTTGCGAGTCAGAATCTCGTCACCATCGGGGTGTTCAGGGCGCTCCGCACTCTCGGGCTCCACCACTCGATCGCTTTGATCGGTTTTGACGACTTTTCGCTCGCAGACCTTCTAGACCCGCCCGTGACGGTAGTCGCACAAGACCCGTTCGCCATCGGACGCGCTGCGGCCGAGCGGCTCTTTGGACGAATGACCGATGCGTCGTTCCCGCCGCAGAGAATCATTGTGCCCACTCGCCTTGTCCAGCGCGGTTCGGGCGAGATCCGACCGCCCAGAATTTGAGGCATGACTGAGACGGGCCCAAAGTCAGAGCCCGCCGGCCGGCCCGACGAGTGCAGCTCACGGCGGGCCTCCGGCCGTCGGCCACAAGGACCGTGGTCCGTCGACGATGCTCGCCATCCGCCAGGAATCGACACGTTCGACGCGGACGTCGGCGCCGTCGGCCCCGAGCGCGACGCCGACGGCGTCAGGACCGACCGGGTAGACCCGCGTCGTCAGCGGCACGCCGTTGACGAAGATCTCGACGGCCGAGCGATCCAGGACCACCCGCAGGTGCACGCGCCCGTCCGAACCCATCGGCGCGTCACCGGAACGCTCGGACATGTCGACGTCCGCGTCGAGGCTTGAGTCCGACCGGTCGAGCCGCACTGCCACGCGTCCTCGGTCGTCGGCGCCGCGGGTGACCGAGAGCACGGTCCGCTCGGGTCCGCCCTGCCGCACCACCAGATGTGCCGTCGCGCCGGGGGAAAGCACCAGCTGCATGTCGAGATCGAGCTCGTCCCCCCTGACCTCCTCGAGCGAGAGCAACGTGCCGGCCGCGAGCTCGAACGCGTCGATCCGCACGTGGTCCCGTCGGAGCGTCGCAACCTCTGGGGCAGGCTCCTGGTGAACCGATCCGTCGGCCGCCAGAGTGACGACCCGAGGCAGTGACATGACGCCCGACCACCCGGCCTCGACCTGCGCAGCGTCGGAGCGGCCCTCCTGCAGCCACCCGAACATGATCCGGCGCCCCGACTCGTCCCGCATGGACTGCGGTGCGTAGAAGTACCGGCCGCCGAGATCCAGCCGGCGCAGGTCGCGCGGGACGAAGGAGTCGCCGTCGTAATCGCCCGTCCAGTAGAGAGCGTGGTGAGTCACGCCGTCGTCCCACGCCGAGAAGACGAGTACGTCGGCCCCACTCCCGCGATCAGCGCCCGGCACACTCGTGGATCCGTCGAACCCGAGGCGGAAGAGGTCGACGCACTCCCACATCGTTCCCGTCCAGAGCGGGTCCACGGATGTCTCTCCCGGGACCGGCTCCCTTTCCAGCGCATCACCCACGACCAAGGGACCTACCAGCTCCCAGGTACGCAGGTCTGCCGACTCGTAGAGGAAGGCCGTCCCGCCGACACCCGCGATCCCCGATCCGACCAGATGCCGCCACACACCACCCTGCCGCCACACGCAGTGGTCACGAAAAGCCGTGACGTCGACGCCAGGCGGAGTCGAGCTGATGACGGGGTTGCCCGGGTCCTTCGTCCAGGTACGAAGGTCGGATGATCCCGTCGCGACGCACGGCAGCTCGCGCTCCGAGTGTCGGCCCGAGTACACGAGAGTTGGCACGCCGTCGTCGTCGACCAAGACACCCGACCAGCAACCGTCGACGTCCGGACCGTGGGGCGACGGCGCCAGCGCTACCGGCTCGTCTTCCCAGCGGACGAGGTCCCGAGAGATGGCGTGACCCCAGTGGATGCGCTCGTGCACCGGGGCATGCGGGTTGTACTGGTAGAAGAGGTGGTAGATCCCGTCACGCTGAACCAGCCCGTTCGGGTCGTTGAGCCAGCCCGCCGGAGCCACGAAATGAAACCGGGGGCGGTGCGGATCGGCAGCTGCCCGTTTCAGCATCGTGGCGCCGACCTCGGAAGTTGCGGGCCGAGTGCTCTGGTCAGTCATCGCTCTATCCAGTCCTTCGTCGTGGGTTCGGGGGTGGCAGGGGCGGCTTCGACGGTCAGTGCGCGTCTCGCCACGTCGGCCCGCGGGCGGTAGAGGTGGCACCGCACCACGTGCTCGTCGCCGACGCGGTGCCACACAGGAGCGTCGGAACGGCAGGCTTGATCGACGTCGTTCGCAAACTCGCATCGAGTCGGCTCGAGCACCGCCGCCCTCAGTCGCGACCTCTCGATCGGGTCGTAACCGCCGACCCGGTGCGGGTCCGGCACAGCTGACAGGAGCAGCCGGGTGTACGGGTGCGCCGGCGCCTCCATGAGGGACAGCGACTCACCGCTCTCCACCACCTCGCCGGCGAACAGGACAGTGGTGCGGTCGGCGACGTACCGTGCTGACGCCAGGTCGTGCGTGATGTAGAGCATCGAGATGCCGCGCTCGTCGCGCAGCTTGCGCATGAGGTTGAGGATGCCGATCCGCACGGAGACGTCGAGCATCGACGTGGGCTCGTCGGCGAGGATGACTTCTGGCTCGACCGCGAGAGCACGCGCGATCGCGATGCGCTGGCGCTGCCCTCCCGAGAGCTCGTGCGGGAAGGCGTCGAGGATGTCGTCCGTCAGGTCCACGGCCCTCATGAGCTCACTCAGGGCAGCCTGCAACTCCGCCTGGGACCGCACGTGCCCGTGCAGGCGCAGGGCACGCGTGAGGAAGTGGTCTACACGGTGCACGGGGTTCAGCGACCCGAAGGGGTCCTGGAAAACCATCTGCACGGTGCGGCGGTACTCGCGCGATGCGCGCCGCGGCTCCGCCCGGAGCACATCCACGCCGGCGACGGTCATAGAGCCTGACGTCGGCTGCTCCAGTCGCGCCAGGCAGCGTGCGATCGTGCTCTTGCCGCTGCCTGACTCGCCGACGAGAGCCATGATCTCGCCTCGACGCACCTCGAGGTCGACGCCACCCAGCGCCCGGATGTGACCACGAGAGAAGAGGCCACCCATCGGGAAGTCCTTGACCAGCCCGGTCACGCGGACCACTGGCTCGGCCGCGGGAGCGGCGACCGATGCGGAGGAATCGGCGACGGTGACGCTCATGAGTCGTGCCCCAACGAGTTCTGTACGGCGGTGTCGACGTCGCGCGACGCAGCACCGAGAAGGACTGGTGAGGCGACGGCGACACTCGATCCGGCTGCCACCCAGTGCCGCGGCGTCACCTCCTCCAGGTCTCCGATGTCAGTAAACCGGACCCCGTCGGCGAGGCCCGCGAGCGTGTTGCGCGGACCCGACAGCGGAGGGAACGCATGCATCAGCGCGTGCGTGTACGCATGGCGAGGGTGCGTCAGGATCTCGGCGGAGTCGCCCATCTCGACGAGCCTGCCGCCGTACATGATGCCCATCCGGTGGGAGAGCTCGACCATCAGCGAGATGTCATGGGTGATGAACAGGATGGAGAACCCGAGCTCGCGCTGCAGGTCGGCGATCTGCGCCATGATCTCCTGCTGGACGACGACGTCGAGCGCCGTGGTTGGTTCGTCCATGATCAGCAGCCGCGGTCGCAACGCGACGGCCATGGCGATGACCACCCGCTGCCGCATCCCCCCCGAGAGCTGGTGCGGGTAGGACTTGAGCCGGGCCGGCTCGATCTTCACCAGCTCCAGGAGCTCGGCAGCCCGGCGACGGGCGTCCCGCTTGGACATGTTCTCGTGCGTGGTGAAGATGTCGACGATCTGGTCCCCGACCGTCATCACGGGGTTCAGCGAGTTCATGGCGGACTGGAAGACCATCGCGACGTCACGCCAGCGGAAGCGCCGCAGCTCGTCCGGGGTCATGGCCAGCACGTCGCGACCACAGAACGTCACCGTGCCGGAGCTGATGACGGCAGGGTCGCGCAGGAGCCGCATGATCGCGTTGGCCACCGTCGACTTTCCCGAGCCTGACTCGCCGGCCAGCCCGAACGCCTCGCCTGCGCCGATCTGGAAGGACACCCGGTCAGCGCCGACCACGGTCCGATCCCCGCGGTACTCGACCGTGAGGTCGCGCACTTCCAAGACGGGGTCCCCCTCCCCCCACACCTTGGCGGCTCCGACCTCGCTGACGTCGACCACCGTCGGCGCGCTGGCGGAGTGCCCATGGGTGCCACGACGCCGGCGCGGACGGCGCAAGCGGGGGTTCGTCACCTCGTCGACCGCGTAGTTGATCTGGGCCAGCGCGTAGGCGATGAGCGCGATGCAGATTCCGGACGGGACGAACACCCACCAGTTCCCGGTCAGGAGCGCACCGTCGTTGCTGGCCCAGTAGAGGTTGGTGCCCCAGCTGACGGTCGACGTGTCGCCGAGGCCGAGGAACTCCAGCCCAGCCTGGGCACCGATCCCGAAGATGACGCACGCCAGGAACGTGCTCATGACGATCGACGCCATGTTCGGCAGGATCTCGCGGAACATGATCCAGGAGGCGCGTTCGCCGGTCACCGTCGCCGCGGCGACGAAGTCTTTCGAGCGGACGGACATCGCCTGCGAGCGCAGGACTCGCGCCGAACCTGCCCACCCTGTGATCACCAGCACGATGACGACCGTGCCCGACCCCGACGGCAGGAAGGCGGCGAGGATCACCAGCAGCGGCAGGCCGGGAAGCAGCAGGAACACGTTGGTGATCAACGAGAGGAGGTCGTCGGTGAGGCGACCGAAATAAGCCGACGAGAGCCCGACGACGATGCCGATGAGGGTCGCCATGATCCCGACCAGGAACCCGACGGTCAGCGACGAGCGCGCGCCCCACAGCGTCAGGCTCAGGACATCCTGCCCCTTGCTCGTCGTACCCAGCAGATGCCCGAGCGAGGGCGGCTGGGAGCCGATATTCGTGACGAGGCTCGGGTCCGCCGGAGCGATCACAGGCGCGAGGATCGCCAGCGTCGCGAAGACGAGCAGGATGACGACCCCGAAGGTCGCCTTGCGATTGGCCAGCAGGGCACGCCAGAGATTGGTGCGCGGACGGCGCTCGACCTTCGATGCGACGACGTCCGGCGCGGCGCTCGACGAGCCACCCGTGGCATCGGGACCGGCGCCGGTGCCGACCCCGGCCTTGCGGGGCGTCGCCGAGGCGGCCCTGGGGTTGATGACGGACATGGAGGCTCCTTCGTCGCCGGTTCAGGAGACCCGTACGCGCGGGTCGAGACGGACGTAGACGATGTCGACGAGAAAGTTGGCGACGAGCACAGCCGCGGTGATCGTCAGGAAGATCCCTTGCATCAGCGGGTAGTCGAGGCCCTGCACCGCGGCAAGGAGCTGGTAGCCGACGCCGGGATAGGCAAAGACGACCTCGGTGAGCAGCGCACCGCCGATCACGAACCCCAGCGACATGCCGAAGGCGGTGGCCGCGGGGAGCATCGCGTTCCGTGCCGCGTACCGCATCATGATCCGGCCCGGGCGCAGGCCCTTGGCCTCCGCCATCGTGATGTAGTCCTCGGCCGACGTCGCGATCATCGTGTTGCGCATCGCGATCATCCAGCCGCCGATGGAGACGAGCACGATGGTCAGTGCGGGCAGGAACAGGTGCGTACCGACGTCCGTGATGAACTCAGCGTTCCAGCCGGGAGCAGACCCGACGCTGAACGCATGCCGCATCGGGGCCCAGCCGAGCACCAGTCCGAAGATGTACAGCGCCCCCATGGCGAGCCAGAAGTACGGGAACGACCCGATGAACACGAGCATCGGCGGGAAGACCGAGTCGAGGATGCCGCCGCGACGCCATGCCGCGACGATGCCGAGCAGGTTGCCGATGACCACGGCGATGAGCAACGCGGTCCCGCCCAGCAGGAGCGTCCATCCGACCTGGCTCGCGATGACCTCGGACACCGGGGTCGGGAACCGCGAGATCGAGACGCCCATCTGCCCCGTGAAGAAGTTGTGGATGTAGTCGATGTACTGCGCCAGGATCGGGCGGTCGTCGACACCGAACAGCCGTTGGAGCTGGACGATCTGCTCGGGCGTCATCTGGCTCTGCGAGCGGGCGAACATTCTCGAGACGGGATCGCCAGGCATGAACCTTGGCAGGAGGAAGTTCAGGGTGATCGACACCCAGAAGGCGATGAGGTAAAAACCCAGTCGTCTGAGGACGAATCGCACGGCGGGCTCCGATCGAATGGGGTTGAGGCGGTGAGTCGCGACGACGCCCCGCGGGCTGCCCCGSGGGGCGTCGTCGAACAGAGGGGCGAGGATCGCTCACCCGGTTCGCAGTTCGCGAGGTCAGCCCTCGACGGGCTGCAACGTCGTGAGCACCAGGACCGTCGTGGGTGCACGAGTACTCAGCGTCGCGTAGGGGTTGTCCTCGCCCGGCCAGCCGGTGAACCGGACGTCCGTGTAGGCGCCCCACTCAGGGCCGGGGAACAGCGGGACGACCGGTGCCTGTGCGTCGAACTCGGCCTGCAGCTTGTTGACCACGTCGTGCTGCGCAGCCTCGTCGCCCGTGGCGGCGAACTCGGCGAGCAGCGCGTCAGCGGCGGGGTCGCCGAACCGGTGGTAGTTCTCGAACGCCTTCTCCCCCACCGGCTTGACGGTCTCGGTCGACATGACGCCGCGGTAGAACTGATACGGCGTGGGCGCGTTGTTCGACCACACGATGCCGGAGTCGAACGTGCCGTCCTCGTAGCTGGCGACCACGGACGCCCAGTCGGGAGAGTTCACGTTGGCCGTGACGCCGATCTTGGCCAGGTCCTGGCTGATGATGTTGGCGACCGACAGCCAGTCCGAGGACGCCGAACCGACCGAGATGTCGAACGTGAACGGGCTTCCGTCCGGCTTCGTCCGCTTGCCGTCGGCGCCCTTGGTGAAGCCGAGCTCATCGAGCTTGGCGTTGGCGGCATCGACGTCCTGGACCGTCCACGTGCAGGTCTCGACGACGCTGTCGTCCCGCCAGGTGTCGTACCCACCGCTCAGACCTGTGCAGTCGGTCGGGTGCGTGTACCCGTTCATGGCGACCTTGGTGATCTGGTCGCGGTCGATCGCCATGCTCAGGGCCTTGCGCACCTCGACGTCATCGAAGGGCGCCTTCGTGGTGTTGAGCTGCCAGCTGACCAGCGACCCGGTCGGAGGGAACCAGTAGTGGTTGTGCTCGGGGTCCTTCGCGACGAATGCCTTGTCGATGTCCGGGATGAACTGGGGCGCCCAGTCGACCTCACCGTTGGCGGCCGCGAGGTTGGCGCCGTCGTTGCCCGCGAAGGCGAGCATCCGGACGCCGGCGATCTTCTGCTTGTCCGGCTGCCAGTAGTGCGGGTTCTTGAGCAGGTCGAACGACTGGCTCTGGAAGTTGGAGACCTCGGTGTAGGGGCCGGTCCCGATCGGGGTGGCGTTCGTGTCCTTGGCCGGGTCAGAGACCTTCTCCCAGACGTGCTTCGGGATGATGATCTGCTGCCCGATCTCGTAGAGCGCCGGCGAGTACGGGCGGTCGAAGGAGAACTGGACGGTCTTGTCGTCGACCGCTTCGACCGAGCTCACGTAGTCGAAACCACCCATGATCTTCTTCTGGAGGTCGAACGTGTAGACCACGTCGTCCGCGACCAGAGGCTGACCGTCCGACCATTGCACGCCGTCGCGGAGGGTGAATGTGAGACCGGTTCCGTCCGGAGACGCCGTCCATTCCTCGGACAGCCACGGCGTCGTCGACCCGTCAGCAGGGTTGTAGATGAGCATCGACTCGTAGATCGCCTGCTGGGTCATGGGCGCCACGTTCGGCGAGAACGGGTTGAAGTTGCGGTTGAACGTGCCCATGTCTTCGCGCGGGATCGTCAGGAGCTGGCTGCCATCCGCATCCGCGTTGCTCGAGGCGTTCGAGCAGCCGGAGATCAGAAGGGCGCCCGCGAGAGCGACCGCGGAGGCGAGCCAAGCACGCCTCAGGAGGGTAGTTCGTGCCATGATCGTGTTCTTTCCTCTCTTCAACACTGAAGACGAAGGGGCGGGGAGATCTCTCCTCTATGGGGCGATTCGCACTCGCACCGAGGAGCGTTCGAGCAGCGGGCAGCCGATCGTCACCTGTTGTGTGCCGGTCGGCTGTCCAGCTGTGAGAGCGGCGAGCATTGCTACGCCGCGCGCGCCCATCTCCTGAAAGGGAAGGGCGACGGTGGTGAGGGCTGGTCGCAGGTAGGCGGCGATCAGCTCCTGGTTGTCGAACCCGACGACACTGACATCGTCTGGGATGCGCAGGCCCCGCTCTTTGATGGCGTCGTACGCACCCATCGCCATGCGGTCGTTCGCGCAGAACAGCGCCGTGGGCGGCTCCCCCGCGGTGTCCAGAAGTCGAACTGCGGCGTCGTAGCCGCCGTGCGCTGTCGCGTGCCCCGAAGCAACGAGAGCGGGATCGAACTCCACCCTCGCCTCGGCGAGAGCACGTCGGTAGCCGACCTCTCGCCCGACCGCGGCAGGCGTTTCCGGGTCGAGGTTGATGAGTGCGATCCGTCGGTGGCCGGCATCGACCAGATAACGCGTCGCTTCGTAGCCGCCCCCGACCTCATCCGGGACGATGGACGGCAGCACGCCATCGGCGTCGAAGCAGTTCACCAGGACGGTCGGCACCTCATGCAAGGCCTTGGGGACGTGCACTGCACGGTGCCACGTCGCGGCATAGAGGATGCCCTCGACCCTCTGCTCGAGGAGCATCTCGACGGTGGCTGCCTCGTTCTCGCCTTCGCTCTCGGTGGAGGAGATGAGCAGCATCTTGCCCTCGCTCCACGCCTGGTCCTGAGCCCCTTTGATGATGTCGACAGCGAACGGAGCAGTCACGATCTCGGTCACGATGCCGTACCAGTCGCTACGTCGGGCCGCGAGCGCTCGCGCTCCGGCGTTCGGGCGGTAGCCCAGGGCGGCAGCAGCGTCGAGGACCCGACGTCGAGTTTCGGCCGACAAGCTGATGTCAGATCGCCCGTTGAGCACGAACGACACGGCCGTACGCGAGACTCCCGCGCGCTCCGCTACGTCGCCCATGGTGGCGCGCGTCGTCGTTCGTGTCGCCATTGACCAGGCTCTTCCTCGTTGTCCGCTGCGCACTAA
Source organism: Cellulomonas sp. P4_A2 (assembly GCF_056402515.1). Taxonomy (NCBI): domain Bacteria; kingdom Bacillati; phylum Actinomycetota; class Actinomycetes; order Micrococcales; family Cellulomonadaceae; genus Cellulomonas; species Cellulomonas sp. P4_A2. Next base: position 53,569 of record NZ_JBFUHG010000025.1, on the reverse strand, counting down.
CGCGCGTTAACGCCGCAGAACTTACGCGCGTTAGTAGGGGCTGTCAAGAACCGTTGGTGGACCTGCACCCGCACCCCCTCGGCTCCACCCGAGCCGTGCTGCCGCTTGCCGGACTAGACAGCGACGCTCCTGCGTCCACATGACAGCGGTGTCACGGACCGTACTCGACGCCGCCCCGCGAAGACGGCGTCGCTGTGCTCTCCGCGGCCGCCTTCGTGCGCATCTCAGCCGTTCTGGTCGGAGGACCCTCTCGAGCCCCCCCAGCTCTTCGAGCTGACCGACAGGGCCACGGGACAGTCGCGTCGGTGGGTGCGCCAGCGTCCGCGCGCCCGGCTCCGTGCTTCCTCCCACTCGTCGGTGGCCCACATTGCGGTTCGATCACGACGCTTGACGTCTCCTGGTGCGGGATGGATGCTTCCCGATGGTCGGTTAATCGATTTATCACTCACGAGGAGGTGAGATGTGTGCCTGTTGCCCGTGTCCGAATCTCGGACGTTGCTGCAGCGGCCGGCGTCTCGACCGCCACTGTCTCGTTGGTGCTGAATGAACGGACAGCGCGAATCTCCCCCGCCACCCAGGACCGCGTCCGGCGCGCGGCGGCGGCGGTCGGGTACACACCGAACTCCGTCGCCCGGGGTCTTCGCACACAGCGCACCCGGACCATCGGCTTGGTCTCAGACACCATCGCAACCACCCCCTACGCAGGCCGGATGCTCTCTGGCGCGCAGGATGCGGCGCGCGAGTACGGCTACCTGGTGTTCCTGGTCGACACGGACGCGGACCCCGCCGTCGAGCGTGAAGCCATCCGCGCACTGGCGGACCAGCAGGTCGACGCGATGATCTATGCCTGCATGTGGCATCGGGTCGTCGACGTGCCGGCGAGCCTGCCTGCCGGCAGCGTCTTTCTCGATTGTCAGCCAGTCTCCGGGGGCTTCCCCGCGGTTGTGCCTGACGACCGCGCCGGCGGTGTGGCCGCGGTGCGTGAGCTCATCGCCGCCGGACACCGCCGGATCGCCTACGTCGATGTCGAGGAATCGGATGCGCCCGTCGCGTCCGTTCTGCGTTGGGAGGGGTATCTCGAGGTCCTCGATGAGGCGGGCATCGTCCCGGACACGGCGCTGCACGTCCGGGGCGCCACCTCCGCCGCTGGCGGACGAGCGGCGACGGACCTCCTCCTCGATCTACCGGAAGGTCGTCGGCCGACTGCCTTGTTCTGCTTCAACGACCGCATCGCCGCCGGCGCATACATCGCCGCGCATCATCGCGGCCTCGAGATCCCGCGGGACCTGTCCATCGTTGGCTTCGACGACCAGCCTCTCGTGGCTGCGGAGCTTGACCCTCCCCTGACGACCGTGGCGCTTCCCCACTACGAGATGGGTCGCTGGGCGGTCGAGGTCGCCCTCGGGACGCGCTCCTCGGATGCTTCCGACGCCGCGTACCTCATGCCTTGCCCGATCGTGCGCCGCGGATCGGTGGGCCCGCCGCCGGCTACAGCTATCAACTCCAGCCGGCGACGAGCCTGACACACACCGTGATCACCGTCGGTGATCGCAGAGCGGGTGCCCCGACATGCAGGTCGGGCACCAAGAGAGGAACCCCCAATGAAACACAGATCCCTCATGACGATCGTAGCCGTGTCCGCCGCGTCAGCTCTGATGCTGTCGGCGTGCGGCCAAGCCGGTCAGGACGACGGCGGATCCGGTGACGGACCCACCACCCTGAAGATGTGGACGCACTCGGCGGGCAACCCGGCCGAGCTCGAGGTGTACAAGAAGATCATCGACGACTTCAACGCGTCCCAGAGCGACTACAAGGTGGTCGAGGAGTCCTTCCCCCAGGGCGCCTACAACGACGCGATCGTCGCCGCAGCAGCTGCAGGCGACCTGCCCTGCCTGCTCGACATGGACGGGCCGATCGTCCCCAACTGGGCCTGGGCGAAGTACATCCAGCCGCTCGGGATCTCTAGCGACATCACCGACTCGTTGCTCCCCACCGCGGTCGGCACCTACCAGGACGAGATCTACGCCGCCGGCTACTGGGACGCCGCTCTGTCGATCTTCGCCCGCAAGTCGGTCCTGGACGCCAACGGCATCCGGATCCCGACGGTCGACGAGCCATGGACCATCGACGAGTTCGACGCTGCGCTCGCCACGCTCAAGACGGCGGGCTACGACACCCCGCTCGACATCGGCGCCGAGGACACGGGCGAGTGGTGGTCCTACGCGTACTCGCCGATGCTGCAGAGCTCCGGCGGTGACTTGATCGACCGCGACACGATGCTCTCCTCGGACGGCGTCCTCAACGGCCCTGAGGCGGTCACCTTCTTCACCTGGTTCCAGGACGCCTTCGCCAAGGGCTATGCCAGCAACACGGGGACGATCGGCAACCAGGAGTTCAACGACGACAAGGCCGCGCTCAGCTACACCGGGGTCTGGAACGCCAAGGACTCCCTCGACGCGGTCGGCGACGATCTGCTGATCCTGCCGCCGCCCGACTTCGGCAACGGCCCCAAGATCGGTGGCGGCTCGTGGCAGTGGGGCATCTCGTCGACGTGCAACTCGGCGGAGGGCGCGCGCAAGTACCTGGAGTTCAGCTTCCAGGACAAGTACATCGCCGAGTTCAGCGACAAGCAGATCGTCATTCCGGCCACGAAGGCCGCCGAGGAGCTCTCGGAGAACTTCGGTGAAGGGGACCCGCTGCGCCCGTTCGTCGAGCTGTCGCAGAAGTTCGCGCTCGCCCGGCCCGCCACTCCGGCCTACCCGGTCATCTCCAGCACGTTCGAGAAGGCGGCCAAGGACATCATGAGCGGCGCCGACGTGCAGTCGACACTCGACGGAGCCGTTCAGGAGATCGACACCAACATCAAGTCCAACGACGGCTACGGCTTCTGATCCAGCCGTCCTGACCGGCGGGGGCAGTGCGCCGCGCTGCCCCCGCCCGATCGGACACGCACCATGACCACCACTTCACGAGCTCCCTCGCGCCCGCCGACAGCACACGGGCGCGTCCGGCCCAGATCTTCGGCCGCCTCGCGCGGGGAGCGACGGTCCGGACTGGCCATGGCGGCCCCGGCGGCCGTGCTCCTGATCCTCTTCCTCATCGTCCCGGTCCTCCTGGCTTTCGGGCTGTCGTTCACCAACGCCCGCCTGATCTCGCCGAACCCCCCGCGGTTCGTCGGGTTCGAGAACTTCGTGCGGGCCTTCACCGAGGACCCTGTGTTCCTGCGGTCGGTGCTCAACACCTTCCTGTTCGCGATCGTCGTCGTCCCGGTGCAGGCAGGCCTCGGCCTCCTGCTCGCGGTACTGGTGAACCAGAAGATCCGGGGCGTCACGTTCTTCCGCATCCTCTACTTCGTCCCGGTCGTCACCTCGATCGTGGTGGTGTCGATCCTCTGGAAGTTCATGTACCAACCGGACGGGCTGATCAACTCGTTCATCGACACGATCACTTTCGGTGCCTGGCAGGGGGCCGACTGGCTCAACAACCCCAAGACCGCACTGCCCGCCATCATCGTGCTGTCGATCTGGCAGGCCGTCGGCTTCCACATGCTCATCTGGCTCTCAGGCCTGCAGACGATTCCCGAGGAGCTCTACGAGGCCGCCCGCATGGACGGCGCCGGAGGATGGCAGCAGTTCACGAGCGTCACCTGGCCCGGCCTGCGCTCGACCATGGTCTTCGTCCTGGTGACCATCACGATCGCCGCCCTCGGCCTGTTCGTGCAGATCGACGTCATCACGCAGGGCGGACCGCAAGACTCGACGACCACGATCGTCTACCACGCCGTGCGCAAGGGATACCGGGAGCAGGAGACCGGCTACGGCGCCGCGATCTCCCTCATCTTCTTCGTCCTGGTGCTTGTCGTCGCGCTGGTGCAGCGCTTCCTGACCCGAGAGAAGGACTGAACCATGACCGCCGTGGTCCCCACCCACGAGGCCCGGACCGAGCAGCAGGTGCGCCGCCGTCGCCGGGTCTGGTCGTACCTCGTCATGACCGGCCTCGGGATCTTCTTCCTGTTCCCGCTCGTGTTCATGTTCGTCTCCAGCCTCAAACCGGACGGACAGATCCTGTCCGACACCAACTCGCTGCGCGCGTTCCTGCCCGTGGGCGACATCAGCCTCGACAACTACGCCGGCGTGTTCGACCGAGTCCCGGTGGGCAGATTCCTGCTCAACTCGATCTTCGTGACCACGGTCATCGTCGGGCTCGGCCTGGTCGTCAACAGCATGTGCGGCTTCGCCCTGTCCCGACTCGAGTGGAAGGGCCGGGGACTGGTGCTCAGCGTCATCATCGCGACGCTCATCGTCCCCTTCGAGACGATCGCCATCCCGATGGTCTACTGGGTCTCGAAACTGCCCACGCTCGTGTTCGAGGGCGCCGTCCCGAAATACGACTTCGGGTGGCTGAACACCTACCAGGTCCAGATCATCCCGTTCATCGCGAACGCCTTCTCGATCTTCCTGTTCACCCAGTACTTCTCGACGATCCCCAAGGCGCTCGACGAGGCAGCCCGCATCGACGGCGCCGGTTGGTTCACCATCTACCGCAAGATCGTCGTCCCCCTCGCCGGCCCCGCGTTCGCCACGGTCGCCATCCTCACGTTCCTGCCGGCGTGGAACTCCTACCTGTGGCCGCTGATGGTCGTGCAGAGCGAGGACCTGCGGCCGGTCATGGTCGGCATGCAGTACTTCTTCCAGCTCAACACGGCCTGGGGTGAGGTCATGGCGTACACGTCGCTGATCACGCTGCCGGTTCTCGCCGTGTTCCTGGTCTTCCAGCGGGCGTTCATCAGCAGCGTTGCCGCCAGCGGCGTGAAGGGTTGATGCATGTTCACGCTTCCTGACTCCTGGGTCTGGGACTTCTGGTTCGCCGACGACGGCGAGTCGCACCACCTGTTCTTCCTCTACGCGTCGCGCGCACTGCACGATCCCGAGGCTCGCCACTACCGGGCCTCGATCGGGCACGCGGTCTCGAGCGACCTGCGGGACTGGAACCGAGTGGCCGACGCTCTCGTCCGGAGCGACGAAGTCGGGTTCGACGACCTGGCCACCTGGACCGGTTCGGTCGTCCGGCATCCGGACGGCACCTGGTTCCTGTTCTATACGGGCTCGACCCTGACCAGCGCCGGCAACGTGCAGAGCATCGGGTACGCCACGTCGCGCGACCTGATGTCCTGGGACAAGTCGGCTGGCAACCCGGTCCTGCGAGCAGACGGGGACTGGTACGAGGTTCTCTCCGACGGGCAGTGGCACGACGAGGCATTCCGCGACCCCTGGGTATTTGCCGACCCGGACGGCGTCGGCTGGCACATGCTCATCACCGCGCGCGCCCGCACGGGCCCCGCTGACGACCGCGGCGTCGTCGGTCATGCCTGGTCTGCGGACCTTCGAAACTGGGTGCTGCGGCCACCCCTGACGGAACCCGGGCAGGGCTTCGGTCAGCTGGAGGTCATGCAGGTCGAGGTCGTCGACGGCGCCCCCGTGATGTTGTTCTCCTGCCTGGCTAGTGACGCTTCCGCGCACCGGCGTGCCACGGGCACCTCGGGCGGCGTCTGGGCAGCCACTGCCACCTCCCTGCTCGGCCCGTACGACGTTGCCGGAGCCCAGCAGGTGACCGACGACCAGCTGTACAGCGGCAGACTGGTCCGCCGTCGTACCGACGGCCAGTGGCTGCTGCTCGCCTTCCACCACACGAGCACTGACGGCTCCTTCGTCGGCGCCGTCAGCGATCCGACGAGCGTCACCTGGAAGGACGGCACGCTGCACCTCACCGTCCCGCCGCAGGTCGCTCGATGATCGGCACGCCTCGGCCGTGGGCGAGTCGCGACTGCTAGCGAATCAAGTGCTAGCGAATCAAGCACCGCTCGCCGAGACCACTTTCCGGCACCTGCGGGGCTTTGTCGGGTCGATCTGCAAGAAGCGGACGTCTGGGCAACCGCGCGCAGCGGTCGATCACGCGGACGCACGTGTGATCGTCGGGCAGTCGAGCACGTGCCGCGGCGAGTCGGTCTCGACCTTGCCGAGCATCAAATGGCCGATGGCCACGTCAGGCTCCTGTCTTCAGGATCCCGGCGTGGCCTCTGACCAGCACTTTCGGTGGAGCTGAGGGGATTCGAACCCCTGACCCCCTGCATGCCATGCAGGTGCGCTACCAGCTGCGCCACAGCCCCGTAGCCCGCCGTGACGGGCCACCACACCCTTGCGGGCGCTCGGAGAGTTTACGACGATCGGCCGCCCAAACGCTAATCGGGGTCCCGGGTCTCGGAGTCGGCGCCGTGACCGGCGTCAGGACCGGCGTTCCAGTCGGAGGACGCGTCGGTCGGGCCGATGTTGTAGCCGACCAGGCGCCAGGCCGGCGCGAAGTCCCCGCGGGTGGCGATGAGCTCGGTCCAGTGGGCGTTGAGCATGCCCGTGAAACCGTGCCAGTCCTGCGGCATGCCCAGCAGCGCGGTGACCGCGGAGCTGATCGCCGAGCCGTGCGAGACCACGACGAGGGTGTCGTCGGCGCCGTACCCGGCCGCGTGCTCCGTGATGCCGGCCAGGACGCGCTGAGCGACCTCCTCGCGGCTCTCCGCGCCGACGCCCGCGGGCTGGCCGCCCGCGCGCCACACGGCGAACTCGTCGGCCCAGTCCCTGCGCAGTTCCTCGCCCGTGAGCCCCTCCCAGACGCCGAACCCGCGCTCACGCAGGCGCGGGTCGACGGCCAGGTCGAGCCCCGAGGCGCGCGCCAGGAAGCTCGCTGTCTCGTGGGCGCGGGAGAGGTCGGAGACGACGATCGCCGTCGGCTCGTGGCGCGCCAGGAGGAGTGCTGCGGCGGTCCGGGCCTGCCAGCGGCCCACGTCGTCGAGCGGGATGTCGACCTGGCCCTGCAGCCGCGCCTGGGAGTTGTAGGCGGTGCGGCCGTGCCGGACCAGGACGAGACGACCCGCCGTCACGCGTCGGTGCCCTCGTCGGTCCCCCGCGCGTCGGCGGGCAGCTCGATGACCGGGCAGTCCTTCCAGAGGCGCTCGAGTGCGTAGTACACCCGGTCCTCGGCGTGCTGTACGTGGACGACGATGTCGCCGAAGTCCACGAGCACCCAGCGGCCCGCGCCCTTGCCCTCGCGGCGGATCGGCTTGGCGCCGAGCTTGAACAGCGACTCCTCGACGGCGTCGACGATGGCCCCGACCTGCCGCTCGTTGCTGCCGGAGGCGATCAGGAACACGTCGGTGAGCACCAGCTGCTCGCTGACGTCCAGGGCGATGATCTCCTCGGCCTTGATGTCGGACGCGGCGCGAGCCGCCGCAACGGCAAGCTCGATGGCACGTTCGGTCGCAGCCACAGGTCTCCTCGAAATCTTGGGGTCAGGCAGGATCGGCGACGAGGCCGAGTGGGGTGTGCACGGCCGAGGCCGATGCGGGTGTCGAGCCGGTGCCCGAGGCGTCGAGCCCGCCGGACCGGCTCCACAGGAGCACGATGAGGAAGCCCAGCACGAACGCGACGAGCGCCAGTGCGAGGAAGTGCAGCCAGGTGTACGGGTGCCGCGGACGGACCTCGTCGTCGTCGTCCTCGTCGTCCTGCGCCGCGGCGGTGGTGGACGCGATGGCGGGGAGCGACTCGGCGAACGGGCTCGCGCCGAAGCCCGTGCCCCCACCCTCCGCACCCGTGCGCGGCGCGGGAACGGTGCCGCCGGCCGCGACCGGGGTCGGCGACCACGCGACGGGACCAGCCTCCGGCGTCGCGGTCGGGCTCGGCGTCGGCGACCAGCTCTGCGTGGGAGCCGGGGCCGGGGCGTCGGTCGGCCTGCTCGTCGCGGGTGCGGTGGCGCGTGCCTGGGCGGCACTGGGCTGCCACGTCGACGTCGATGACGGCGACTCGGCACCGCCTGCCGTGGGCCACGCTGCCGGCGCGGCAGCGGCGGGTGGCGAGGCGATCCAGCTCGGACCGTCGCGACGTGCCGCCGCCGGGCCGCCGGCGTCCGACGAGGTGCTGGACGGACCTGAGGGCTGACCGCCGAAGCCAGGCTGCTGGCCGAACGTCGACGGCTGGCCGACCGTGGACGGCTGGCCGAACGTCGACGGCTGGCCGACCGCGGGCTGGGTGGCCGGGCGCTGCGGCGTCGACGGGCGGGAAGCCGGGCTCGGGACCTGGCTCGGCTGGCCCGGCGCGGGCAGGGCGCTCGTGCGAGCCGGCGGCGTGCTCGTCGGCTGGGGGGAGGACGCCTGGCCGGCGGACGGCTGGCCCGCAGATGGCTGGCCCGCGGATGGCTGGCCGGCGGCCGGCTGCGACGGTGCACCGGGACGGCCCGACGACGTGCTCGGCTGCACGCTCGCGGCGGGGCGGGCCCCGGGCTGCGCGGACGGTGCCTGCCAGGGTGCGGTTGCGGGAGCGGACGACGCGGCAGCGCCCTGGACGGACGTGCGCTGCGGTACCTGCGCGGGGGGCTGTGCGGGCGTGCCGGGCCGTGCCGGGCCTGCCGCGGGAGCGTTCGTCGGCGCCGGGCCTCGCTGGCCCCAGGCGGACTGGGCCGCGGACGGCTGCGCGGTGGACGACTGGGCGGTGGATGGCGTCACCGTGGACGGCCGCGCCTGAGGAGACGGCTGCGGGGCCGGGGCGGGCGTGCGGGACGGGCTCGGCACGGAGCCGCCGGTCGCCGACGGCGCCGGCGACGTCGCCGACCAGGGGGCCGGCCGGGTCGTGGGGGCGGGCTGCGCGGGGGGTCGCTCGCTCGTCGGGTCGAGCGCGGTGTCCCGGATGGAGCGACGGGAACGCGCGACCGCGTCGGTGGCCGGCCCGGAGGCGTCGGGGGTGCTCTGCTCGCGCATCGCGCGCCGTGAGACCGGAGGCGTCGCGGGTGAGCTGGCGGGCGGGGTCGGCTGCGGAGCCGCGGACCCGTCGTCGGGCGCGACACCTTCGACGGATCCCGTCTCGGGCCTGTGGAGCTCGCGGCGACTGCGCCGCTCTCCGGTTTCACTCATGACATTCCTCGATACAACCTGTGCTTGGCGATGTACTGAACAACCCCGTCCGGGACGAGGTACCACACCGGTTGCCCGGCGCTCTCTCGGGCGCGGACATCCGTCGACGAGATCGCCAGGGCCGGGACCTCGAGGACCTGGACGCGATCGCCGGGGAGCCCGTCGACCGACAGCGTGTGCCCAGGGCGGGTGACCGCCACGAACTGCGCCATCGAGAAGAGCTCGTCCGCATCCTTCCACGTCAAGATCTGCGTGATGGCGTCCGCACCCGTGATGAAGAACAGTTCGGCGTCCGGGCGGGTCGTCTTGAGGTCACGCAGGGTGTCGACGGTGTACGTCACACCTTCGCGGTCCACGTCCACCCGGCTCACCGTGAACCGCGGGTTCGACGCCGTCGCGATGACGGTCATCAGGTAGCGGTGCTCGGCGAGCGTGACGGCCTGGTCGAGCTTGAACGTCGGCTGACCGGTCGGGACGAAGACGACCTCGTCGAGGTCGAACCTCGCCGCGACCTCACTGGCGGCGACCAGGTGGCCGTGGTGGATGGGGTCGAACGTGCCGCCCATGACCCCGAGGCGCTGCCTCCGGACGGGCGGGTGCGTCATCGGTCGGTCCCTCCGTCGATCCCGACAGGGGGCCGGGTCAGTGGCGCGTCCCCACGTTCCGGAAGGCGTATGCGGTCAGCAGCATGGCAACCAGCCCGACGAACGCTCCGACGCCGAAGACCCACGGCTCGAAGGGCAGCTCGTTCACGACCTCGGCAGCTTCAGCAGCAACACGCACGACAATCCTCCAGGGGTGGGGCGGGTGCGATCAGTGTCGCACGGTCAACTGTGGTGCTCAGGGTCTGACGTGCCCGTCGCCGTGCACGATCCACTTGGTCGTCGTCAGCTCGCCGAGGCCCATCGGACCCCGCGCGTGCAGCTTCTGCGTGGAGATCCCGATCTCCGCGCCCAGGCCCAGCTGGCCGCCGTCGGTGAACCGCGTCGAGGCGTTGACCATGACCGCCGCGGAGTCCACCTCGGCGACGAACCGCTCCGAGGACGCCAGGTCCCGGGTGACGATCGCCTCGGTGTGCCCGGAGCTCCACGTGCGGATGTGCTCGAGGGCCTCGTCCAGGGAGTCGACGACGCGCACGGCCAGGTCGAGCGACAGGTACTCGGTCGCCCAGTCCTCGTCGGTGGCCGCGACGACGTCCGCCTCCTCGGGTGCCAGGGCGAGCGTCTCCTCGCAGCCGTGGATCGTCACGCCCTCGTCGGCGAGCATCGCGATCGCGACCGGCAGGAACTCGTCGGCCACGGCCCGGTGCACCAGCAGCGTCTCGGCGGCGTTGCACACGCCGACACGCTGCGTCTTGGCGTTCAGCAGGATCGGCAGGGCCATCGCCAGGTCGGCGGTCTCGTCGACATAGACGTGCACGTTGCCCACGCCCGTCTCGACGACCGGGACGGTGGACTCGCGCACGACGGTCTGGATGAGGTCCGCACCCCCGCGCGGAACCAGGACGTCGACCAGCCCGCGCGCGTGCATGAGCGCCACGGCGCCCTCGCGCCCGTAGGAGTCGATCGACTGGATCAGCGCACCGGGCAGGCGCTGCGAGACGAGCGCCCGCGACAGGACGTCGACGATCAGCTCGTTGCTGGCCGCGGCCGCGGACCCACCGCGCAGGATCACCGCGTTGCCGCTCTTGAGCGCGAGCCCGGCGGCGTCGACCGTGACGTTCGGGCGGGCCTCGTAGATCATGCCGACCACGCCCATCGGGACGCGGACCTGCCGCATGCGCAGGCCGTTGGGCAGCGTCGACCCGCGGACCACCTCGCCCACCGGGTCGGGCAGCGCCGCGAGCTCGCGCAGGGCGTCGGCGATCCCCGCGATCCGCTCGGGGGTGAGCGCGAGCCGGTCGAGCAGGCCGGCGGACGTGCCGTTGGCGCGGCCGCGCTCGAGGTCGATCTTGTTGGCCTCGACGATCTGTGGCGTGGCCTCGACGAGCGCGTCGGCCATGGCACGCAGCGCCGCGTCCTTGGTGGCGCGGTTGGCCGTGGCGAGCGTGCGGGAGGCGATCTTGGCGCGCTCCGCGACGGCGCGGACCGCGGCCGTGACGTCGGGCGCCTCGGGTGCTTGCTGGAGCGGCTGCTCGAGCGACGTGGTCATCTGGTCAGGGTAGTCCCGCTGTGCCGGAGTGCGTCCCGCGCGGTCACGCCCGCGTGTACCAGCGGGATGACGTTCTCGCCGAACTCGACCGCGTCCGCGAGCAGGTCGTAGCCGCGCAGGCCGAAGATCTCGAACCCGAGGTCGACGTAGTCCAGCAGGGCGTCGGCCACGGTCCGGTAGGAGCCGACGAGGGCCGTCGCGCTCGTCGGCAGCCCGCCCGCACCCGCGACGGTCGGCGTCCACAGGGCACGGTCGTGCCGCTCCCCCGACGCGGCCAGCTCGGCCAGGCGCAGGTTCGCGGTGTTCTCGGGCAGCTTCCCCGGCTCACGGGGTGCCTCGGTCAGGGTCCGCACCGCGCGCGGCGACGCGAGCTCGTCGATGCGTGCCCGGATCGCGTGCGCCCTGGCCCACGCCTCCTCGTCGGTGGGCGCCACGATCGGCCGGAACGCGATCTGCAGACGAGGCAGCGGGCGGCCCACGGCGGTCGCGAACGAGCGGAGCAGGTCGACCTGGTCCGCGGTCGCGGCCAGCGGTTCGCCGAAGAGCGCGAACACGTCCGCGACGCGTGCACCGACCTCCAGGGCTCGTCGCGACGCCCCGCCCGCCGACAGGCCCGGACGGTGCTCGGTGCGGGCCCGCAGGACGAACTCCTGCGCTCGGTAGTACGGGCCGACGTGCGTGAACGGCTCGGCCGAGGTCCACGACCGCAGGAGCAGCTGCGCGTACTCGGCGAGCCGGTCGTAGCGCGCGTCCTTGTCCAGGTCGTCGCCCTCGGCCCGCTGGTCGCTGGTGAGGCCGCCCGCGATGAGGTGGACCGTGACGCGTCCGCCGGACGCCGCGTGCAGGGTCGCGAAGGTCTTGGCGGCGAACGTGGGCGCCGAGACGTTCGGGCGGTGCGCGACGCGCAGCTGGATGCGGTCGGTGTGTGCCGCCGCCCAGGCCGCCGCCTGCGCGGGGTCGGGGCCGTCGGACGCATAGGGGAACAGGACGTGGTCCCAGTTGCTCGCCTCGTGGGCGCGCACGATCTCCCGTGTGTAGCCGGGGTCCCAGACGGGTCCGACGAGCGGGGTGGTCTCGGTCGACGGGTTGCCGTACCCGGCGCCGAGGAACTCGACGGCCACGTCAGACCGCGACGAGCCGGTCGAGGCCGCGGGCACGGCCCGGGTCCTGCGGTCCCCACAGCGTCGTCGACACCTCGGCCCGGACCAGCGGGACGACCTCCTCGGCGAACCGTCGCAGGACGTCCTGCTGCTGCTCGTACGGCAGGACCGGGTTGAGCGAGACGGACTGCAGGTCGTGGCCGTAGGAGGCGTGGTAGTCGAGGATCTTCTCCGCGACGCGCTCCGGGGAGCCGACGAGCGCCGGGCCGCGCTCGACCGCGTCCTCGATGTGCGCGAACGACGAGACCTTGCCGGGCCGCGTCTCGCCGACGTGCCGGGCGGCCATCCGGGCGGCGAAGCCCTCGTAGACCGCGCGGTACTCCTCGGTCGCCTGCTCGGTGGTGTCCGCCAGGAAGAGGCCGCCCGAACCGGAGCCGACGTAGCCGACCGACGGGTCGTGCCCGTGGGCCACGAGCTGCTCGCGGTACCGGTCGATGAGCACCTTGTAGTTCTCGCGGGGCTGCAGCGCGTTCGCGGACACGATCGGGTCGCCGTGCTTGGCGGCGAGGTCGACCGCGATGGTGCTGGTGGCCGAGCCGTGCCAGATGCGGAAGGGGCCGTCGTACGGGCGCGGCAGCGTCGTCGCGTCCGTCAGCGGCGCGTGGAACGTGCCCTTCCAGTCGACGTGCTCTCGGCTGAGCAGCAGGGTGAGGAGCTCGTAGTTCTCCTCGAGGTAGTCGTACTGGTGCTCCAGCTGGAGCCCGAACAGCGGGAAGTGCTTGTCCTCGTTGCCCTTGCCGATGACGATCTCGAGCCGCCCGCGCGAGAGCAGGTCGATCGTCGCGTAGTCCTCGGCGACGCGGACCGGGTCGAGCAGGCTGAGCACGGTGACGCCGGTGCTGAGCAGGATCGTGTCCGTCGCCTGGGCCAGCGCGCCGAGCAGCACGGTGGGAGACGACGACAGGAAGTCGCCGGCGTGGCGCTCCCCCACCGCGAACGCGTCGATCCCGAGCTCCTCGGCCAGCACGGCGGTCTCGACGACGCGCTCGAGGCGGGTGGACGGGTCGAGCAGCTCGCCGGTGACCGGGTGCGGGCCGTGGGGGACGATGTCGAGGACCTGGAACTTCACGAGAGTGCTCCTTGCGTGAGTGGTGCTGTGTCGAGGCCGAACGCGAGCAGGGTGCCGCCGGCGACGACACGGGTCTCGCGCTCGGTCAGCCGGACGAAGCCGAGACGGTGGTAGAGCGCGTGGGCGCCGAGCATCTGCGGCCCGGAGTTCATGACGACGCGGTCGAGGCCCCGCTGCCGGGCGAGTGCGACGACGTGCTCGGTGAGCAGCACCCCGATCCCTCGTCGGCGAGCCGCGGGGTCGACCGCGAGCAGCCGGAAGTCGAGCTCGCCGTCCCGACCGAGCTCGGAGATGTGCTCGCCCGCGCGCGGCGTCGCGACCGTCCCGACCAGCTCGCCGGTCGCGAGGTCCTCGGCCACCCAGACCTCGTGCTCGCGAGCCCGGGCGGCGACGTCGGCGAGGGAGGCGCGGTAGTCGTCGGGGATGTCGTAGTCGTGGGCGTAGGCCTCGACCGACAGCTGCGCGACGCGGTCGTACTCGTGCGGCGCGACCAGCCGGACGCGCAGGCCGGTGCGGGCGACGTCGTAGCGGTACACGACCAGACCGGTGATCGCTTCCCGGTCGACCACCCGCTCGAACCCGAGCCGGTGGTACAGGCGTTGCGCGACGACGTTGCGGGCGCCGGTGTCCAGCACCAGCGCGGTGACACCCCAGGCCCGCGCGCGGGCGACCGACTCCGCCAGGAGCGCGGCGCCGACCCCACGACCGCGAGCTCCCGGCGCGGTGGTCAGCAGCCGCACCTCGGCCTCGTCGTCGCGGGCCTGCCGCGTGTACCCGGTGCCGGCCCGCAGCAGGCTGATCGTGCCCAGCAGCTCGTCGCCGTCGAGCGCCACGAGCAGGTCGCCGGCCGCCGCGCGCCCGGGAGCGTCGCGCAGCAGCGCCAGCCGCGCCGGGTCCGTCGTCGGACCGAACGGCCCGGTCGCGAACCCGTGCTCGGTGAGCTCCGCGACCGCGGCGTGCTCGTCCGGCCGCGACGTGCGCACCTCGATCACGAGAAGTACCCCTCCACGTCCAGGACGCCGCCGGCGTCCTCGAAGTCCTGCCGCACCGCGGCACGCAGCGCCGGGTCGGCCAGATAGTCCAGGGCCGTGAGCGCGAGCCCGACGGCACCGTCGACGGCGGCGGCGTCCCCGCGAGGACCTCCGGCGACCTCCGCGAACTCGCGGGTGTGCAGGGCCACCTCCGGGTCGCTCACCGCGATCATCGGGTGGATGCCCGGGAGCCGGACGCTCACGTTCCCGAAGTCGGTCGAGGCCGCGAGTATCTCGGGGACGACGCCCCCGGCCAGCACGGTCCGCCCCTGACCGGCCTGGTGCACCGCCCAGCGCTCTGCGAGCGGTCCGTTGGTCCGGACGGGGAGCGTGAACGGGGCCGCGTCCCAGACCAGCTCGGCGGTCGTCCCGGTGGCCAGCGCGGCGCCCCGCGCGATGTCGGCGAGCCGCTCGGAGAGGTCCTTGAGGGTCGTCGGGCTCGCGGACCGGACGTAGTACTCGACGGTCGCGCGCTCAGGCACCACGCTCGGCCGCGTCCCGCCCTCGAGCACCACGCCGTGCACACGGTCGCTCGGCGGGATGTGCTGCCGCAGCATCGCGACCGCCTGGTAGTTCAACGCGACGGCGTCGAGGGCGTTGCGGCCCATGAACGGGCTGGCCGACGCGTGCGCGGCGACCCCGTGGTACGTGACGCGCAGCTGCCGCCGGCCGAGGAACGGGTGGTCGACGACGTCGAAGCCGAACGGGTGCACCATGATCGCCGCGTCGACGCCCTCGATGAACCCGTTGCGCGCCAGGATCTCCTTGCCCGAGCTGCCCTCCTCCGCCGGCGTGCCGAGCAGGAGCACCCGACCCGGCAGGTCCAGACCGTCGGCGACCGCTCGGACCAGCGCGAGGAACGCCCCCGTCGCGGCGCCCGCGATGAGGTGGTGCCCGCACGCGTGACCCACCCCGGGCAGCGCGTCGTACTCGGCCAGGATCGCGACGGTCGGACCCGCGTCCTCGCGAGCCGCGCCGTCGTCGGGCCCGGCCTTGGTCAGCCCCGCGCGCAGCGCGGTCGACAGGCCGTGCGTCCCCACCTTCGCGGGCACGCCGCGCGCCCGCAGCAGGTCCGCGATCGCCGCGACCGAGCGGACCTCGCGGAACGCCTCCTCCGGGTGGGAGTGGATCGCGTGCGCGACGTCGAGGAGGTCCCCCTGGCCGGCGCTCGCCGCGTCCCGCACGAGGGCGCGCGACGTCTCGTCGGCCCCGTCGAACGGGGAGGTCAGCGGGACGAACGACCCGCGTCGGCGCTCGGTGAGCGCGCGCAGCTCGTCGAGGAACGCGGTGGAGGGGGTACTCATCCGGCGGTCGGCTCCTCGGCGGGCAGGCCCGCGTCCTTCCAGGCACCGAAGCCGCCGTCGACGTGGACGACGTTGGTGAAGCCCTTGGCGCGCAGCTCCGCGGCCACCGGGCCGGACCCGCGCACCGAGCCGCAGACGACCACGATCGGCGTGTCCAGCGAGACGACGGGTGCGTGGTGCGTGGCCGCGGCGAGGTCGAACTCGTCGTCGATCGCGTACCGGTCGCCGACCGTGGCGCCGGGGATCGCGCCCGTGCGCGACCGGCCCGTCTCGCTGCGGACGTCGAGCAGGAACGCGCCCTCGGCGACGCGCTCGGCGGCCTCCTGCGGGGTGACCGCGGGCGCGAGCGCCGCGGCGTCCTCGAGGCTGAGGTGCTCGGCGGGGGCGCCCGGGCGGGCGGTGGTCTCGGTCATCGTGCTCTCCTTCGTCGTCGTGCCTGTGCTCATCGGAGCCGGAAACCCTGCGCCTCGAGCGCCGAGCGGAGCTGGTCGCGACCGTTGAGCGCCGCGGGGCCGGAGAGCCGGGCGAGCAGCCGGTCCGTCCAGGAGTGCGACAGCCCCTCGAGGGCGTAGAACTCGCCGATCCGCTCCTCGTAGCCGGCGACCGCGTCGGCGTGGTCCGCGTCGTCGTACACCTCGTGGTGCAGCACGGCCGACTGGGGCAGGCGCGGCTTCACGCGCGTGTTCTCGGACAGGTCGGGCCGCCCGACGACGAGCCCGAACGCGGCGAACACGTGGCGCGGCAGGTGGAGCAGTTCGGCCACCTCGGCCGGCCGGTTGCGCAGCGCGCCGATGTACACCGTCCCCAGCCCCAGCGACTCCGCGGCGAGCACCGCGTTCTGCGCGGCCAGCGCCGCGTCGACGAACCCGACGACGGCCGTCTCGAGGTAGTCCGCGCCCTCGGTCGGCGCGTCGTGGGCCGCGGCGATGGCGTGGGCGCGGCCGAGGTCGACGAGCCAGACGAGCAGCAGCGGCGCCTGCGTGATGTGCGCCTGGTTGCCCGCGAGCGCGGACAGGGCCGACCGGCGCTGGTCGTCGCGCACGGCCACGACGCTCCACAGCTGCAGGTTCGAGCTGGTCGCGGCGGACTGCGCGGCGGCGACTACGGCCGCGAGCTCGGCGTCCGAGACGTCGTCGGGCAGGTACCGCCGCACGGAGCGGTGCGCGAGCTGCAGCTCGATGACGTCGGAGGTGGCGACGTCGTCGGGTGCGACACCGCCGTAGCGGGCGTCGAGCGTGGACGGGAGGAGGGCGACGGACATGGTTCCCCTGGTGAGCGCGCTGTCGGAGTTCGCGGGGAGGGTGAGCCGCCCGGATGCCGAAGTCAACGAACCGTCGGCGACGTCTCACATCTCGGTCCTCGGGCAGTGCGTCCAGTCCGTGAGACGCAGCGGCGGATCGTTGACGACCCCGCGCCTCGTCCTTACCTTCGCGGCCGGTATCGAGTCCCGACGCAAAGCCCTGGTTGGTCGGGCAGCAACCCTTCACGTGACGGGGTGCTCCAGGTGACTACCCGGCACGGCGTTCCCGCCGTGCAAGCACAGACGACGGAACGAGGACCCCCGATGCGCGCCTTCCCCCGGGCCCCGCGATGAACCGCTACGTGCTCGCCCGCCTCGGGCAGGCGCTCCTCGTGCTCTGGGCCGCCTACACGGTGTCGTTCGTCGTGCTCTACGCGCTGCCGGGCGACCCGGTCTCGCTCATGTACGGCGGCGAGTCGTCGGACGTCACGCCCGAGCAGCTCGACGCGCTGCGCGCCCAGTACGGCCTCGACCAGCCGCTGCCGGTGCAGTACCTGACACAGCTTGGGGGCGTCCTGCGCGGGGACCTCGGCACGTCGGTGGTCCTGCACCGGCCGGTGACCGGCCTGATCGCCGAGGCGATCCCGCCGACCGCGGCCATCGCGGCGGCCGCGTTCGTGCTCGCTCTCCTGGTCGGCGGCGGGCTGGCCATCGTCGCGACCCTGGTGCGCAGCCGCGGCCTGTCCAACGCGCTGCTCGGCCTGCCCCCGCTCGGGGTCGCGATCCCGTCGTTCTGGTTCGGTCTGATGCTCGTCCAGTGGTTCTCGTTCCAGAACCCGATCTTCCCAGCGGTGGGCAACAAGGGGTTCTCCTCGATCGTCCTGCCGGCGGTGACGCTCGCGGTGCCCACGGCGGCGCTGATCGCGCAGATGCTCTCGCGCAGCCTCCAGCACAGCCTGCGCCAGCCGTACGTCGACACGGCCCGTGCCAAGGGCGCCGGCTCGGTGCGCGTCCACTTCCGGCACGCGTTGCGCAACGCCTCGCTCCCCGCGCTCACGGTGACCGGACTGGTCATCGGCGAGCTCCTGGCCGGGGCGGTCGTCACCGAGACCGTGTTCTCCCGTGCCGGGATCGGCCGGCTCACCGCGACGTCCGTCAGCGCGCAGGACATCCCCGTCGTGATGGGCGTCGTCCTGTTCGCCGCCGCCGTGTTCGTGCTGGTCAACCTCGCGGTCGACCTGCTCTACCCCCTGCTCGACCCGCGGATCGTGCGGCACTCGCGTCCACCGAAGGCCGCGGCCCCGGTCGCCGCGGCCGCGGTCCGTGAGCCCGCGACGGCGGGGGTGTGACATGACGGACCTTCTCGACGACCTCGCCACCACCGCCGCCGACCTCCCGGCCGACGCGCCGCTGGATCAGCCCGACGAGCAGACGCGCGGGCGGTTCGCCTGGGTCGGCGACCTGCTGCGCAGGCCCGGGCTCCTCCTCGCTCTCGTCTGGATCGGGTTCGTGCTCGTGGCGGCGTTCGTGCCGCAGGTGCTCGCGCCCGGCGACCCGCTCACCGGAGTGCCGGCCGACAAGCTGCAGGCCCCCTCGTCGGCGCACTGGTTCGGCACCGACCAGCTGGGTCGCGACCTGTACACGCGGGTGGTGCACGGCACGCAGCTGACGCTCGAGGCGGCGCTCGTGGCCGTCGGCGTCGGCCTGCTGGTCGGGGCCGTGGTCGGTCTGGTCGCCGGCTTCGTCGGTGGCGTGTTCGACGACGTCGTCATGCGCGTCGTCGACGTGCTGCTGTCCATCCCCGCGCTGCTGCTCTCGCTCGCGCTCATCACGGCGCTCGGCTTCGGGACGGTCAAGGTGGCGATCGCGGTCGGCCTGGCCAGCGTCGCGACGGTCTCACGCATCATGCGCTCCGAGGTCCTGCGTGTGCGCTCGTCGGTCTACGTCGAGGCCGCGCACGCCGGCGGCAGCCGCTGGTGGTCGGTCCTGTTCCAGCACGTGCTCCCCAACGCCTCGGGCCCCGTCGTCGTGCTCGCCGCCCTGCAGCTCGGCACGGCGATCCTCGCGGTGTCCGCACTCAGCTTCCTCGGGTACGGCGCTCCCCCGCCCGCGCCCGAGTGGGGTGCGCTGGTGTCCGGCGGTCGCGACTACCTGCGCACGTCCTGGTGGCTGACCACGCTGCCCGGCCTGACGATCGCGCTCAGCGTGCTGGCCGCGGGCCGCCTGTCGCGTGCCCTCGACCGGCACGACGGGGGTGGGGCATGACCTCCTCCGAGCGGCTTCTGACGGTCACGGACCTCGCGGTCGCGTACCGGACGCGTCGCGGCACGGTCCGCGCCGTACGGGACGTCTCGCTGCACGTCGACGCGGGCGAGACCGTCGCCGTGGTCGGCGAGTCCGGGTCCGGCAAGTCGACCACCGCCGCCGCGGTGGTCCGGCTCCTGGCGCCGGCGGCCGTGATCGACCACGGGAGCATCGACCTGCTGGGCCACGACGTGGTCCACGCCTCCCACCGCGACCTGCGCAACGTGCGCGGCGTCCTGGTCGGCCTGGTCCCGCAGGACCCCACGGTGTCGCTCAACCCCGTCACCCGCATCGGCGACCAGGTGGCCGAGGTGCTGCGCATCCACGGTCTGGCCGACCGCAAGAACGCCGAGATCGAGGCGATCGAAGCACTGCGCCGGGCGGGCCTGGCCGAGCCGGAGGTCCGGGCGCGGCAGTACCCGCACGAGCTCTCCGGCGGCATGCGACAGCGCGTGCTGATCGCGATCGCGCTGGCCGCCCAGCCGCGCCTCCTGGTGGCCGACGAACCGACGAGCGCCCTCGACGTCACCGTCCAGCGGCAGATCCTCGACCACATCGAGGACCTCACGGCCGGAACTGGGACGGGGGTCCTGCTCATCACGCACGACCTCGGCGTCGCCGCGGACCGGGCCGACCGCATCGTCGTGATGTCGCAGGGCAGGGTCGTCGAGCAGGGCACGCCCGACCAGGTGCTCGGCGCACCGAGCGACCCGTACACCCGCGCGCTGCTCGCTGCGGCGCCCAGCCTGCGCGGTGCCCGCACCATCGCCGCGCCGGTCCCGCCGACCGCCGTGCCGGCGCTCGAGGCGCGGCGCCTGACCAAGGAGTTCCCGCTCCCGCGGTCCGCCGGCGGGGGCACGCTCCGTGCCGTCGACGACGTCTCGTTCGTCCTGCCGCGCGGGCGCACCCTCGCGCTCGTCGGCGAGTCCGGCTCCGGGAAGTCCACGACCGCCCGCCTCGCGCTGCGGCTGGCGGAGCCGACGTCGGGCTCGGTGCTCGTCGACGGCCAGGACGTGACGCACACCCGCGGCGCGGCGCTGCGGCTGCTGCGCCGGCGGATGCAGGTGGTCTACCAGAACCCGTACGCGTCTCTCGACCCGCGGTTCTCGGTCCAGCGGATCGTGACCGAGCCCCTGCGCGCGTTCGGCGTCGGCTCGCGCGCCGAGCGTGCCGCCCGCGCCGCCGAGCTGCTGGACGTCGTCGCCCTGCCGCGGACCGCGCTCCAGCGCCGTCCCGCGGAGCTCTCGGGCGGGCAGCGGCAACGCGTCGCGATCGCCCGCGCGCTCGCCCTGAACCCGGAGCTCGTCGTGCTCGACGAGCCCGTGTCCGCGCTCGACGTCTCGGTCCAGGCCCAGATCCTCGACCTGCTGACGGACCTGCAGGTCGAGCTCGGGCTGTCCTACCTGTTCATCTCGCACGACCTGGCCGTCGTCCGGCAGGTCGCGCACGAGGTGGCCGTCCTGCAGCGCGGCCGGGTGGTCGAGCAGGGCCCGGTCGAGGGCGTGTTCGCGCACCCGGGCGACCCGTACACCGCCGAGCTGTTGTCGGCGATCCCCGGCGGCCGCGTGCGCGCCGGCGAAGGGGGTGCGTCGTGACCTCGTGTCGACGTGACTGAGCCCCCGCGCCGCCCGTCACCCACCCCCAGCAAGGAGCACCACCATGTCCGTCCGACGACCCTCGCGCCGTCAAGCCGGCCTCCTGACCGGCATCGCCACGCTCTCCCTCCTGCTCGCCGCCTGCTCCTCGGGCTCGGACGACGCGGGTTCCGACGAGAGCACGTCGACCGCCGCGGCAGACGCCCCCGTCGACGGTGGCGACCTCACCTTCGCCATCGGCAACGACCCCATCTCGCTCAACCCGCCCGCCATCGGCTCCGGCAACGACACCTGGTACGTGACCCGTCAGCTCGTCGACTCCCTGCTCTGGCAGGACCCCGCCGACGGCTCGCTCAAGCCGTGGCTGGCGACGAAGTGGGAAGCGAACGCCGACGCGACCCAGTTCACGTTCACGCTGCGCGACGACGTGACGTTCTCCGACGGCACGCCGTTCACCGCGGAGTCGGTGAAGAAGAACTTCGACGACACCGTCGCCGCCGGCGCCAAGTCCTCCGTCGCCGCGAACTTCGTCGGGTACGCCGGCACCACGGTCGTCGGCCCGACCACCGTCACGGTCGCGTTCTCGTCTCCGAACGCGGCGTTCCCGCAGGCCACGTCGGCAGTGGGTCTCGGCTTCGTCGCCGACTCCACGCTCGCCATCCCGTTCGACGACCGCGCCAGCGGGACGGGTGTCGTCGGCACCGGGCCGTTCACGCTGGACCACTACACCAAGGACACCGAGACGGTCCTGACGGCCCGCGACGACTACGCGTGGGGCCCGCAGGGTCGCGAGAACACCGGCAGGGCGCACCTGGACACCGTGACGTTCCAGGTGATCCCCGAGGCGGGCGTGCGTACCGGCGCGCTCACCTCCGAGCAGGTGGACGTGATCGGCGGCGTGCAGCCGACCGACATCGAGACGCTCAGCTCCTCCGGGTTCGACCTGGTCAGCCGCGCCAACCCGGGCATCACCTTCGGCCTGACCTTCAACGAGGGCGGAGCGCTCGGCTCCGACCCGGCGGTCCGCGAGGCCATCGCGCTCACGGTGAACCCGACCGAGGTCCGCGACACCGCCCTGAACGACGGCTTCGCCGTGGCGACGAGCCCGCTGGCCAGCACGACCCCGGGCGTCGCCGACGTCAGCAAGGACATCGTCACGGACCCGAAGAAGGCCGCGACGGTCCTCGAGGACGACGGCTGGGTCAAGGGTGCGGACGGCATCTACGCGAAGGACGGCAAGCCGCTGGCGCCCGTCCTGGTCTGGATCACCAACTTCTCGCCGAACCAGACGTCCGTCGAGCTCATCCAGCAGGAGCTCAAGGCCAACGGCATCGACGCGCAGCTGTGGAGCGGCACGGTGCCGGACTTCCAGGCGAAGCTGAAGGACGGCTCGTTCGACCTGGTCTGGGGCAACCTGAGCCGGGCCGACGGCGACGTCCTGCGCACGCAGTACTCGACGGCGGCGACGAACTTCTACAAGCTCGCCGACCCCGAGCTGGAGGCGCTGCTGCAGAAGCAGCTCGCCGTCAGCGACCCGACCGAGCGGGACGCCGTCCTGGCCGACGCGCAGGAGCGCCTCGCACTCGTGGGTGCCATAGGCCCCACGAGTGCGGACGTTGCTCTCAGCGGCGCTTGCGGACCAGGACCAGGTCGTCGCGGTGGACGAGCTCGCGGTCGTAGCCCGGGCCGAGCTCGGCGCGCAGGTCCTGGGTCGAGCGGCCGAGCAGCCCGGGCACCTCGGAGGCGTCGTACGCGACCAGCCCCCGGCCGATCAGCGCGCCGTCGGGTCCGACGAGCTCGACCGGGTCGCCCTCCTCGAAGGCCCCCTCGAAGCCGGTGACGCCGGCGGGCAGCAGCGAGGTCCCGCGCTCGACGACCGCCCGCACGGCGCCCGCGTCGAGCACGAGGCGTCCACGGGTGTGCGCGGCGTGCGCGAGCCAGAGGCGTCGGATCGACGTGCGGCGGCCGGTCGCGGTGAACCACGTGCCGACGTCCTCGCCGGCCAGCGCCTGCGCGGCCTGGGCGGCGGACGTGAGGATGACGGGGACGCCGGACTGCGTCGCGATCGCGACCGACTCCAGCTTGGTCACCATCCCCCCGGTGCCCACGGCGCTCCCCCGCGACGCGACGTCGATCCCTTCGAGGTCCTCGGCGTGGACCACGGACGCGATCCGACGACTGCCGTCACGGGACGGGGGCCCGGTGTAGAGCGAGTCCACGTCGGACAGCAGCATCAGCGCGTCGGCGTGCACGAGGTGCGAGACGAGGGCGGCGAGCCGGTCGTTGTCGCCGAACCGGATCTCGTCGGTCGCCACGGCGTCGTTCTCGTTGATGACCGGCACGATGCCGAGGTCGAGGAGCCGCGTCAGGGCGCGGTGCGCGTTGCGGTAGTGCACGCGACGGACGGTGTCGTCGGCGGTGAGCAGCACCTGGCCCACCTGCAGCCCGTGCCGCCGGAACGCCTCCGTGTAGTGCGCGACCAGCAGCCCCTGACCGACCGACGCGGCGGCCTGCTGCGTCGCCAGGTCCTTGGGGCGGGTCGCCAGTCCGAGCGGGCCGATGCCGGCCGCGATCGCGCCGGACGACACGAGCACGACCTGGCCGCCCGCCGCCCGCCGCGCCGCGAGCACCTCGACCAGCGCGTTGAGCCGCTCCGGCGCGAGCCGCCCGTCCGGCGTCGTCAGCGACGACGACCCGATCTTGACGACGACACGGGACGCCGAGACCAGCTGTTGGCGGTCCTGCAGGGCGTCGGCGGTCACGACCGGCATTCTGCCGCGCGGGAGCGGCGCAGCATCGCTCATATCCGCGGGGCGGACGTCACTCCGAGGCCGCGTCGGTCCAGACCCCGGCCTCGCGCTCGGTCCACAGCTCCTCGCGGGCCTCGGTCTTGGCGTCCATGCGCTCCTTGTACTCCTGGCGCTTCTCGCCGCGCGTCGGACGCGAACGGTCCTCGAGCCGAACGTCGACGCCGCGCGGGCCGCCCAGGAACTCGGACCCCGTCATGAGGGTCGGCTCCCAGTCGAAGATGACCGCGTTGTGCTCGGGGCCGATGCGCACCTCGTCGCCGGGCGTAGCACCGACCTTGAACAGCTGCTCCTCGACGCCGAGGCGCGCGAGCCGATCGGCGAGGTATCCCACGGCCTCGTCGTTGGCGAAGTCCGTCTGGCGGCACCAGCGCTCGGGCTTCTCACCGCGCACGGAGAAGTAGACGCCCTGACCCTCGACCTCGCGACGCGTCACAGTGAAACCGGCGTCGTCGACGGCCTTGGGCCGCAGGATGACCCGCGTGTTCTCGGGCTTCGGCGCGTCACGGCGTGCCTTGTCGACGATCTCGCCGAGCGCGTACGTCAGAAGCTTCAGGCCCTCGTGGCTGGCGGTCGACACCTCGAACACACGCAACCCGCGCGCCTCGAGGTCGGGCTTGACCATCTCGGCCAGGTCACGGGCCTCGGGGACGTCGATCTTGTTCAGGACGATGATCTGCGGACGCTCCGTGATGGGGACCCGGCCGCCCTCGATGCCGAGGTCGCCGGCGTACGTGGCCAGCTCGGCCTCGATGACGTCCAGGTCGGAGATGGGGTCGCGGTCGGGCTCGAGCGTCGCGCAGTCGAGGACGTGCACGATGACCGCGCACCGCTCGATGTGGCGCAGAAACTCCAGACCGAGCCCGCGTCCCTCGGAGGCACCGGGGATCAGGCCGGGGACGTCGGCGACGGTGTACCGGGCGGTGCCGGCCTGGACGACGCCGAGGTTGGGCACCAGCGTGGTGAACGGGTAGTCGGCGATCTTGGGCCGGGCAGCGGAGATCGCCGCGACGAGGCTGGACTTGCCGGCGCTCGGGTAGCCGACGAGGGCCACATCGGCGATGGACTTGAGCTCCAGAACGATGTCCTGCGTCTCGCCCGGCTCGCCGAGGAGCGCGAATCCGGGAGCGATGCGCCGGGCCGAGGCGAGCGCGAAGTTTCCCAGACCGCCACGGCCTCCAGCGGCGACGACGATGCTCGCGCCGAGGCCGACGAGGTCCGCCAAGACGTTGCCCTCGGCGTCCTTGACGACGGTGCCGTCGGGCACACCGAGCACCAGGTCGGCACCGGTCGAGCCCGACCTCCAGTCACCCATGCCCTGGGTGCCCGACGGGGCGCGACGGTGCGACTGGTGGTGGAAGTCGAGCAGCGTGGTGACCTGCGGGTCGACCTCGAGGATCACCGACCCACCGTTGCCGCCCGCGCCGCCGTCGGGGCCGGCCAGCGGCTTGAACTTCTCCCGGTGGATGGACGCACAGCCGTGCCCACCGTCACCGCCGGTCGCGTGCAGCACGACCCGGTCGACGAATGTCACCACGGCTGAACCTCCTTCACTGCTTCATCTCGATACTCACACGCGAAAGGGGCGCACCGCACCGGTGCGCCCCTCCACGACTAGCTGACGCGGACCGATGCCGCGCGTCATGACACTCAGACCTCAGTACTTGCTGTCGGTCCGATCCTGCATTCCGCTCCCGGCACGTGACGCTCCGCGCCCCGTATCGTCCGCTTCAATTCGGATCAGACCTCAGCGGCCACCACGACGTCGATGACCTTGCGGCCACGGCGCGTCCCGAAGGTCACGGCGCCCGGGGCGAGGGCGAACAGCGTGTCGTCGCCGCCACGGCCGACGTTCACGCCGGGGTGGAAGTGCGTGCCGCGCTGGCGGACGATGATCTCGCCGGCCTTGACGACCTGGCCACCGAAGCGCTTGACGCCCAGGCGCTGGGCGTTCGAGTCGCGACCGTTGCGCGAGGAGCTCGCGCCCTTCTTGTGTGCCATGACGAACCTGCTTTCGTGCTCAGAAGTGTGTGGGGTCCGCAGCCGGCAGGCCGCGGCGCGAGATCAGGAGATGCCGGTGACCTTGAGGCGGGTCAGCTTCTGGCGGTGACCCTGGCGCTTGCGGTAGCCGGTCTTGTTCTTGTACTTGAGGATGTCGATCTTGGGACCCTTCTCGTCCCGCACGACCTCCGCCGTCACCTTCACCTTGGCCAGCGCCGAGGCGTCGGTGGTGACCGTCGCACCGTCGACGAGCAGCAGGGCGGTCAGCTCGATGGTCGAGCCGGCCTGCGCGGAGAGGCGGTCGACGACGACGACGTCGCCGACAGCGACCTTCTCCTGGCGGCCGCCAGCCTTCACGATCGCGTACACCACGTTGCTGCTCATCTCTGCTCGTCGAACTGCCTGTGTCAAGAAACTGTCATAGAACTGCTGGTGTCGTGCCTGCCCCGCGTCCGCGCACATCCCGCACCACCGGTGTGCACCGGTTCCCGTGGGGGTTCGCGTCGACGCTGATCTGTCAGAACAGAGCGGCACGCATGATCAGCGCGCACACGACGCGCCGACGTTCAAGAGTACGGACCGCACGGGCCAGGGTCAAACCTGGACGGCTCCCCCGCGGGCGACGTGACCGAACGCACGCCGCCCCGGGGCAGCTCAGTCCTGCTGGGGCTCGCCGTCCGGCTCTGCGTCCGCCTCGAACACGTCGGCCGGGACCGGCGTCAGCTCGAGCTGCTCGCCGCCGTCGACCGCCTGCTCGCCGTCGGCGACCGCTCCGGCACCAGGGTGCGAGACCGCGAGCTCCGCGAGCACGTCCAGCGCCGGCGGCGCAGGGGGTGCCTGTTCGGTCTCGACCTCGGAGACCTCGTCGGCCGGCGACTCCTGGTCGACCACGACGGCGGCGTGCTCGTGCTCGTGCTCGTGCGCGTGGGCGGCGGCCGCGGCGATCGTCGCGAGCGTGGCCTTGACGGCCTCCCGCGCCTCCGGCAGGACCGGGACACCCGCGTGCGGCGCGTGCGAGACCGGCTCCTTGGCGGTGCCGCCGCGCTTGCGACGCGAGCGGGCGCCGGCGCCCTCCCCGTTCGAGGGGGACTGCTGCTCGCCGGCGTCGGGACGCTGGTTGTTCTTCTCGATCGGCTCCTCGTGCACGATGAAGCCGCGCCCGTGGCAGTGCTCGCACGTCTCGCTGAACGCCTCGACCAGGCCCTGGCCGACGCGCTTGCGGGTCATCTGCACGAGGCCGAGCGAGGTGACCTCGGCGACCTGGTGCTTGGTGCGGTCACGGCCGAGGCACTCGACCAGACGACGCAGCACGAGGTCACGGTTCGACTCGAGCACCATGTCGATGAAGTCGATGACGATGATGCCGCCGATGTCGCGCAGCCGGAGCTGACGGACGATCTCCTCGGCGGCCTCGAGGTTGTTGCGCGTCACGGTCTCCTCGAGCGTGCCGCCCGAGCCCGTGAACTTGCCGGTGTTGACGTCGACGACGGTCATCGCCTCGGTGCGGTCGATCACGAGCGAGCCACCCGACGGGAGCCAGACCTTGCGGTCCATGCCCTTGGCCAGCTGCTCGTCGATGCGGTGCACTGAGAAGACGTCCGTCTCGGACGTCCAGCGCTCGACCTTCTGCGCCAGGTCGGGGGCGAGCTCACCGATGTACGACGAGATCGTCGACCACGCCTCGGCGCCCTCCACGACGAGCTTCGAGAAGTCGTCGTTGAAGATGTCGCGGACCACGCGGATCGCCATGTCGGGCTCGCCCTGCAGCAGGGCGGGGGCGGACGCGGTCTTCGACTTCTTCTCGATCGCCTCCCACTGGCCCTGCAGGCGCGCGATGTCCGCGCGCAGCTCGTCCTCGGAGGCGCCCTCGGCGGCGGTGCGCACGATGACGCCCGCCGAGTCCGGGACGATCTCGCGCAGGATCCGCTTGAGGCGGTTGCGCTCGGTGTCGGGCAGCTTGCGGCTGATGCCGGTCATGCCGCCGCCGGGCACGTAGACCAGGTACCGGCCCGCGAGCGTGACCTGCGAGGTCAGACGCGCACCCTTGTGGCCGATCGGGTCCTTGGTGACCTGCACGAGCACCGGGTCGCCGGACTTCAGCGCCTGCTCGATGCGGCGGGCGGACCCGCCCTCGAGGCCGGTCGCGTCCCAGTTGACCTCGCCGGCGTACAGCACGGCGTTGCGGCCCTTGCCGACGTCGACGAACGCGGCCTCCATGCTCGGCAGCACGTTCTGGACCCGGCCGAGGTAGACGTTGCCGACCATCGACGTCTGCGCCTGGTTGGACACGTAGTGCTCGACCAGCACGCCGTCCTCGAGCACCGCGATCTGCGTCCGCGCATTCTTCTCGCGGACGATCATCGTGCGCTCGACGGACTCGCGGCGGGCCAGGAACTCCGACTCGGTGATGATCTGGCGACGACGACCGGCGTCGCGGCCGTCCCGACGACGCTGGCGCTTGGCCTCCAGCCGCGTGGAGCCGCGCAGCGCGGTGACCTCGTCGCTCGGCGTGCGCGTGCGGGCCGGGCGCTGCTCCCCGCCGCCCTCGCTCGAGCCACCCGAGGATCCGCGACGACGACGGCGACGACGCCGGCTCGAACCGCCCTCGTCGGACCCGTTCTCGTCGGCGTCGGCCTCGTCGGAGGCATCCTCGTCGGCGCCGGCGCCCTCGTCGGCGTCGGACTCGTCCTCGTCGGACGCGCCCTGACCGTTGGGGGCGTCGGAGCGGCTGCGACGGCCACGGCCACCGCGGCGACGACGGCGGCGCGGTGCACCCGTGCCGGTCCCTGCGTCGTCGGACTCGTCCTCGTCGGACTCGTCGTCGACCTGGTCCTCGGCGCTCTCGTCCGCGCTCTCCTCGGACTGGGCGAGGTCCTGTGCGAGGTCACGCGCGAACGCGGCCTCGAGGTCGTCGGCGGCCTCGTCCTGCGCCTCGTCGGCGCCTGCGGCTGCACCGGCTGCCCCGCCGCTGCGACCGCGGCGGCCGCGGCGACGCGAGTTGCGCGACGCCGAGGTGGTGGCCTCGCCGGCCTCGACGTCGGCGCTCTCGACCTGCTCCGGCTCGACGACCGGGGCGACCGCGGCCTCGTCGACCTCGGCGCGGTGGGCGGCCTCGGAGATCTCCTCCGGGGAGCCCGTGCTGGCCTGGGCGCGGCGGCGGCGGGGGCGGGTCGCGCTCGGGTCCGGCGCCTGGAAGAGCAGCGCCGTCGTGGCGAAACGCGGACCGGTGGTGGTCGTGCTGGTGGTGGACGCCGGCTCGACGGGGGCCTGCTCGGGGGTGCTCGACGCGAACTCGGCGAGCACGTCGAACGCGGGAGCGGCGGCTGCCTCCTCCTCGACCTCGGCGTCGGCCTCGGGCTCGACCTCGGGCTCGGCGACCGGCTCGGGAGTCGCGACGGGGCGCGTGCTGGCTCGGCGGCGACGGGGCGCCTTGGCCGGGGGTGCGTCGTCGGGTGCAGACGCCTCGGGCTCGGCAGCGGCCGGCTCGGCAGCGGCCGGCTCGGCAGCGGGCGCGGGCTCGACCGGCGCGGCGGCCTCGTCGGCGCTCACCGGGACGACGGTGCGCGTCACGCGGCGGGACTTCTTCACGGGCGCCTTCGCCGGCTCGGCCACCGGGGCGTCGGGCTCGGCCACGGGGGCCTCGGCGACGGGGGCAGGCTCCGGCGTTGGCAGCGTGGTGACCGCCTCGACCGGGGTCTCGTTGCTGGGCGCTGCGGTCACGCGGGTCGCACGGCGACGGCGCGGGGCGGCCACGGGTGCCTCACCCCCGGCCGGTGCAGCTGCGCTCTCGGTGGTGGGGGTGTTCTCGTCGGTCACGCGAAGTGCTCCTGGGTACCGAGCATCGCCACCCACACATCAGGCGGTACTCGGCAGGTCGGTCGTCGCACGCGTTCTGCGCGGCGACGGAAAGTCGGCGGTCGTGGCTGCTGCACCGAGTCGGCGCCATCGCCTGCGAGGCCGGGCCGGCGTCCCGATCTGGGGCGTCCGGCTGGCAGGGCGGCGGCTGGCGCGCACGACAAGCTGATGCTGCGAGCTCAAGGGTCCCGTGACGGTGTGGTCGCCCAGGGAGCCGCGGCCAGTATCGCACAGCGACACCCCAGTCGCAGCGTCCTCGACACGGCCTGTCGTCGGGACTCCCCCAGCCTCGTCGTACCGCACGGCTCAGATGTGGCGAACCTGCCAAAGGTCCCTGGTCGCAGACCTGGCCAGGAGGGGCAGGATGGAGGCACTCGCCTCGACCACCCCCGACGGAGGGCTCCCGTGGACCCGCTCGACCTGGCCCGCCTGCAGTTCGGCGTCACGACCGTCTACCACTTCATCTTCGTCCCGCTGACGATCGGCCTGGCCCCCCTGGTCGCGATCATGCAGACGATCTGGGTGCGTACCGGCAACGAGCGTTGGCTGCGGCTGACCAAGTTCTTCGGCAAGCTCCTGCTCATCAACTTCGCGATCGGTGTCGCCACCGGCATCGTGCAGGAGTTCCAGTTCGGCATGAACTGGTCCGAGTACTCGCGGTTCGTCGGCGACGTGTTCGGGGCTCCGCTGGCCATGGAGGCGCTCGCCGCGTTCTTCGTCGAGTCCACGTTCCTCGGCCTGTGGATCTTCGGCTGGGACAAGCTGCCCAAGAAGGTCCACCTCGCGACGATCTGGGCGGTCGCCCTGTCCACCAACCTGTCCGCGTTCTTCATCCTCGCGGCGAACTCGTGGATGCAGCACCCGGTCGGCGCCGTCTGGAACGAGGCGACCGGGCGCGCCGAGATGAACGACATCGGCGCCGTGCTCACCAACTCGACGCTGTGGGCCGCGTTCCCGCACACGATCTCGGCGGCCTTCGTCACCGCGGGCACCTTCGTCGCCGGCATCGGCGCGTGGTGGATGGTCCGGCTCGTGCGCGCCGGGCAGGTCGACAAGGCGCGCGACATCTACCGGCCCGCCGTCGTCCTCGGCGTGATCGTCATGTTCGTCGCCGGCGTCGGCGTCGCTCTCACCGGCGACCAGCAGGCCAAGCTCATGTTCCAGCAGCAGCCGATGAAGATGTCGTCGGCCGAGGCCCTGTGCGAGACCGTCGACGGCGCGTCGTTCTCGCTGCTGGCCATCGGCGACCTGAGCAACTCGTGCGAGGGCGTCAGCCACGTGATCGAGATCCCGGGGCTGACCAGCTTCCTGGCCAGCGGCGACTGGAACGCACCCCTGCCGGGCGTCGAGGACCTGCAGACGCAGTACGAGGAGAAGTACGGGTTCCCCGACGCGGCCGGCACCCCGATCTCGTACCAGCCCAACCTGCTCATCACCTACTGGTCGTTCCGCCTCATGATCGGCTTCGGCATCGGCTCGGCGGCGCTGGCGGTCTTCGCGTTCTGGGTGACCCGACGCGGCCGCGTGACCGGCAACCCGTGGATCGGCCGTCTGGGCATCGTCGCGATCGCGACGCCGTTCCTGGCGTCGACCTTCGGCTGGATCTTCACCGAGATGGGCCGCCAACCGTGGGTGGTCGCACCGAATCCCACGGGCGTCGACGGCGTGTGGCTGCTGACGCAGAAGGGCGTCTCGACCGTGGTCGGGACGGGCACCGTCGTCACGTCGTTGGTCACGTTCACGCTCCTGTACGGCGTGCTCGCGGTGTTCTGGTACCGGCTGATGCACCGGTACACGATCCAGGGCGTCGCGGACACCGAGCGCGACCCGAGCCCGGACAACCCCGACAACCACGTCGACCCCGGCGACCCGGACGCCGCGGCGCGCCCGCTGTCGTTCGCCTACTGAGAGGGCCAGGGCCATGGATCTCACCGTCGTCTGGTTCCTGCTCATCGCGGTCCTGTGGACCGGCTACCTGGTGCTCGAGGGGTTCGACTTCGGCGTCGGCATGCTCCTCGGGCTGCTCGCCCGCGGGGACCGGGCCGCCCGGGACCGCGACCGCCGCGTCATGATCAACACCATCGGTCCCGTCTGGGACGGGAACGAGGTCTGGCTGATCACGGCCGGCGGCGCCACGTTCGCGGCGTTCCCCGAGTGGTACGCCACGATGTTCTCCGGGTTCTACCTCGCGCTCCTGCTCATCCTGGTCGCCCTCATCGTGCGCATCGTCGCGTTCGAGTGGCGCGGCAAGATCAACACCGACGGCTGGCGCTCGCTCGCCGACGGCGCGCTGATCTTCGGGTCGTGGGTCCCGTCCGTCCTGTGGGGAGTGGCGTTCGCCAACCTCGTGCGCGGCGTCGAGCTGGACGCGGACCACCAGTACGTCGGCGGCTTCGGGGCCCTGCTGAACCCGTTCGCGCTGCTCGGGGGCGCGACGACCACGCTGCTCTTCCTGACGCACGGCGCCGTGTTCCTCGCCCTCAAGTCCGACGGGGACATCCGGGCGCGGGCCGGTGCGTTCGCGGCGCGCTCGTCGGTCGTCACGCTCGTCGTCGCCGCTGCCTGGGCCATCTGGGCGCAGGTCGCGTACTCGGTGGCGTGGACGTGGATCGCGGTGGCCGTCGCCGCCGTCTCGCTCGTCGTCGTGGTCGTCGCCGCCCGTGGTCGTCGCGAGGGACTGGCGTTCACCGCCTCGGCGGTGGCCATCGTCGCCGCCGTGGTGCTCATCTTCGGGTCCATGTACCCCGACGTCATGCCCGCCTTCGACCCGGCCAACTCGCTGACCATCGAGAACGCCTCCTCGACGCACTACACGCTCGTCGTGATGACGTGGGTCGCCGTGATCCTCACGCCCGTGGTCCTGCTCTACCAGGGCTGGACGTACTGGGTGTTCCGCAGGCGGATCTCGACGGCGAACATCCCCGAGCACACGGGCCTGACGTTCGACAAGGTTCCGCCGCTCGAGCGCCAGCCGGCTGCCCGGGAGTGAGGCCGCTCGACCCGCGGCTGCTGCGCTACGCCCGCTCCGCCCGGGGGTACGTCTACCTGACGACCGCGTTCGGCATCGTCACCGCGGCGCTCGTGGTCTGCCAGGCGCTCCTGCTGGCGCACGCCCTCGGCGGCGCGGTGCACGACGGCGCGACGCTCGCCTCGCTCGGTCCGACGATCGGGTGGCTCGCGGTCGTCGTCGTCGCGCGCGTGCTGGTGACGTCCGGCCAGGAGCGGTTCGCGCACCGGGCGGCGGTCGCGACGATCGCGGAGCTGCGCGAGCAGGTGGTCCAGCACGCGGTGTCGCTGGGCCCCCGCTGGCTCGCCTCCGGCGAAGGGCCCGGTGTCGTCACGCTGGCCACGCGCGGCCTGGACAACCTGCAGCCGTACTTCGTCCGCTACCTGCCCCAGCTGCTGCTCGCGGCGACCGTGACGCCCGCCGTCCTGCTCGTCGTGCTCGGCCTGGACTGGATCTCGGCGGCCATCATGGTCACGGTCCTGCCCCTCGTCCCGATCTTCATGATCCTGATCGGCAAGCTGACCCAGGGCCGGTCCGAGCGGGGCCTGGTCGCGATGCAGCGGCTCGGCGCACAGGTGCTCGACCTGCTGGCCGGGCTGCCGACCCTGCGGGCGCACGGCCGCGAGCGCGGGCAGGGCGCCCGGGTGCGGGCCCTCGGCGACGCCCACCGCGAGGCGACCATGGGCACGCTGCGGATCGCGTTCCTGTCCGGGATGGTCCTCGAGCTCTTGACCACGCTCTCGGTGGCTCTGGTCGCGGTCGCGATCGGGCTCCGCCTGGTGAACGGCGACCTCGCGCTCACCACCGGGATCGCTGTGCTCGTGCTGGCGCCTGAGGTGTTCCTGCCGTTGCGCCAGGTCGGGACGCAGTTCCATGCGGCCTCCGACGGGGTCGCGGCCGCCGCGCAGGCGTTCGCGGTCCTGGAGACGCCGGTGCCCGCTCGCGGTGTCGCACAGGCACCCGACCTGCGCACCGCGACGATCACCCTGACCACCGTCGGCGTCCGGACCGCCGGCGGGCTCACCCCGGCGGGCCTGGACCTGACGGTACGTCCGGGGACCGTGGTCGCCCTGACGGGGCCCAGCGGCGTCGGCAAGACGACCACCGTCGAGGTGCTCCTGGGCCTGGTCCCGGCCGACGAGGGCTCCGTGACGGTGGGGTCGCTCGACCTCGCGGAGGTCGACCCCGCGACCCTCTGGTCGCAGGTGTCGTGGCTCCCCCAGCGACCGGTCCTCGAACCCGGGACCATCGCCTCGATCGTCGGCGGCACGCACGCCGGGGCCGCGGCCCTCACCGGCCTCGACGCGGTCCTCGCGACCCTGCCGGACGGCTGGCAGACCGAGCTCGGACGCGGCGGCGAGGGACTCAGCCTCGGGCAGCGGCAGCGGGTCGCCCTGACGCGGGCACTCGTCTCCGACGCACCCCTGGTGATCCTCGACGAGCCGACGGCGCACCTCGACGCGGCCGGTGAGGCGGTGGTCCTCGACACGGTGCGTGCCCTGCGGGAGGCCGGACGGACGGTCCTGCTCGTCGCGCACCGCCCGTCGCTCGTGGCCTGCGCCGACACGGTCGTCGAGGTCCGCAGCGACGTCGACGCGGCGGTGCCCGCATGAGGCCCCCGCGCGGGACGCTGCGCCGCGCCGTCGGGTTGCTCGACGTCGACCGGCGGCGCGTCGCCCTGGCCCTGGTGCTCGGCACGCTGGCCCTCGGGTGCGCGGTCGCGCTCGCCGGCACGGCCGCCTGGCTGATCGCCCGCGCCTCCCAGATGCCACCGGTGCTCGAGCTCTCGGTCGCGACCGTCGCGGTCCGCGCGTTCGGCATCGGGCGCGGCGTCCTGCGCTACCTCGAACGGCTCGTCTCGCACGACGTCGCGCTGCGCGGCATGACACAGCTGCGCACCACCCTCTACGACCGGCTCGCGACCGGCCGGCCGGAGGCCCTGCTGCGCCTGCGGCGGGGCGACCTGCTCGCCCGGGTCGGCTCGGACGTCGACGCGGTCGGCGACGTCGTCGTGCGGGGGCTCCTGCCGATCGGGGTCGCCGCCCTGCTCGGGCTGCTGACGTCGGTCGTCATGTGCCTGTTCTGGCCACCTGCCGGGATCGCGCTGGCCGCGTGCCTCGTGCTCGCCGGGGTGGTCGCACCGGCGCTGGCGTCCCGCGGCGCGCGGCTCAGCGAGCAGCGCGCGGTGCAGGGGCACTCCGACATGACGGCCTCGGCGCTCGGGCTGCTCGACGACGCCGGCCCGCTCCTCGTCGCCGGCCGCGTGCCGACCGAGATGACCGCGCTGCGCGACGCCGACGCCCGGATCGCCGCCGCGACCGACAGCGGCGCACCGTCCGCCGCCCTGGCCGCCGGGCTCGGGCAGCTCGCCGTCGGGCTGGCGGTCCTCGCCGCGCTGGTCACCGGGATCCCCGCCGTCACCTCCGGGCAGCTCGCCGCGGTGGACCTCGCGGTGATCGTGCTCACCCCGCTCGCCGCGTTCGAGGCGACGATGCTGCTGCCCGCAGCCATGATCCAGGTGCACCGTTCGCGTGCCGCCGCCGCCCGGGTGCTCGCGCTGCTGGACGCGCAGGACGGCCCCGCGCCGGTCGAGGGCGACCCCCGTCGGCCGCAGCCGGACCTCGTCGCCGCCGACCTGGTCTGCGCCTGGCCCGAGGGCCCCGCGGTGGTGCAGGACCTCGACCTCGCGCTGCACCCCGGCCGGTCCGTCGCGATCGTCGGGCCCTCGGGAACCGGGAAGACGACGACCCTGCTGACGCTCGCCGGCCTCCTGCCGGCGCGGTCGGGCACGCTGACGCTCGACGGGCACGACGTCGCCGCCTACGGACGCGAGGCGGTCACCGCGACGGTGCTGGTCGGCACGGAGGACGCGCACGTGTTCGGCACCACCGTGCTGGAGAACCTGCGCGTCGCGCGCGGAGACGTGACGCGCGACGAGGCGATCGCCGTGCTGGAGCGCGTGTCGCTCGGCCCGTGGCTGGCCGGCCTCCCGGACGGGCTCGACACCACCCTGGGACCGGACGCGCGCACCGTCTCGGGCGGTGAGCGCCGGCGGTTGCTCGTCGCGCGCGCCCTGCTCTCGTCGGCCCCGCTGCTGCTGCTCGACGAGCCGGCCGAGCACCTCGACCCGGCCACGGCGGACGCCCTGGTGAGAGACCTCCTGCACGACCCTCGCGGCGTCGTCGTCGTGACGCACCGCCTGAGCCCGCTCGACGCCGCGGACGACGTGCTGTGGCTCGACGACGGGCACGTGCAGGCCCGCGGCACGCACGCCCACCTGCGCGAGACCGTTCCCGACTACCGTGTGGCTCTGGACCTGGAGAGCGAGGGCGGAGGGACTGCTCGTGCCTGACGAGGTGGTGCCGACGTCCCTCGCCCTGACGCCCGAGGCTCTTGACCAGCTCCTCGACGCCATGGTCTCCGTGGCGGGCGAGCTCGAGCTCGAGGCGGTGCTCGACCGGTTCGTGCGCATCAGCGCGCGGCTCACCGGCGCCCGGTACGGCGCGATCGACGTGCGCGACTCCCACGGCCGGGCGATCACCTTCGTGCGGGCGGGCCAGGCCGGCGCCCTCGCGGCGGCGCTCCGGGACGGACCGCAGCGCCCCGCGATCCTGGGCGGCCTGCCGACCGAGGGTGCACACCGGCTGGTCGACCTGCGCCAGCACCCGTCGTTCGACGGCTTCCCGCACGTCGGCACCCCGGCCCACGGCTCGTTCCTCGGCGCCACCCTGCACGTCGGGTCGCGGGTGTTCGGGCACCTGTACCTCGCGGACAAGCCCGTCCCCTTCACCGCCGCCGACGAGAAGATCGCCGAGGCGCTCGCCGCCGCCGCCGGCGCCGCGATCGCCAACGCCCAGCTGTACGCCGAGGCGGAGCGACGGGAGACCTGGCTGCGCGCCGAGCAGGCGATCACAACGATGCTGCTCGAGGGCGTCGACGCCGAGGACGCCCTGCGGCACGTCGCCTCGACGGCCCGGGGCGTCGGCGAGGCGGAGGTCGCGGCGCTCGCCCTGCCCGGGGTCGACGGTGAGCTGCTCGTCGAGCTGGCCGTCGGTCCGGGCGGCGACCGCCTGGTCGGTGCGCCCATGGCATCGGGCACCCGCGCGAACATCGTCCTGATGACCGGCAAGGGCATCACGATCCCGTCGCTGCAGGCCGCCTCCTCGGTGGCCGTCCCCGTCCTGCGCGAGTTCGGGCCGGCACTGTACGCGCCGTTCCGTGCACCCGGTCGCGGGCTCGGCGTGCTGATACTGCTGCGCCGCGTCGGCGGCCCTCAGTTCGACGAGGCCGACCTGGTGACGGCCGTCGCCTTCGCCGAGCAGGCCGCCCTCGCCTACGTGCTCGCCGAGGCGCGGGCGGCCCAGGACGCCGCCGCGCTGCTCGACGAGCGCGAGCGCATCGCGCGCGACCTGCACGACCTCGCGATCCAGCAGCTGTTCGCCACGGGTCTGCAGCTGGAGACGGTCCGGCGCCGCGCCGCCCGCGGCGTCGACGCGACCGAGCTGACCGAGATCGTCGAGGACGCGCTCGAGAACGTCGACGGCTCGGTCCGCGAGATCCGGCACATCGTCCACGACCTGCGCGACCCGGACGGCGGCGTCGGCCTGGTGGCACGCCTGCGGCGCGAGGTCGACCTCGCGCAGACCGGGCTCGGGTTCGCGCCGACGTTCGTCGCGACCCTCGACGGTGCGCAGGTGGCCGCGGGCGACCTCGACGAGGACCGGCTCGACGAGCGGGTCCAGGGCGCACTCGCCTCCGACGTCGTCGCGGTGGTGCGCGAGGCGCTCGCCAACGCCGCGCGCCACGCCGAGGCCCACACGGTCGACGTGCGGCTCGTCGTGACCCCGTCGGCTGTCCGCGTCGAGGTGCGGGACGACGGCGTCGGCATGCCGACGGGACCCGCGCGTCGGTCCGGCACCACCAATCTCGCCTCGCGAGCACGCGCCCGAGGTGGGACGTTCGTCGTGGAGTCCCTGCGCGAGGGCGGGGGCACGACGCTCGCGTGGTCGGCACCACTGCCCTGACCCACGGGTCGGGGAGGTCCCGATGGCGCAGGTCGACCAGGCTCCGGCCGCCCAGCTCACGCAACGCAAGATCTGGGCGATCTTCGGCGGGCTCATGCTCGCGATGCTGCTGGCGGCCCTCGACCAGACCATCGTCGCGACGGCGCTGCCGACGATCGTGCGCGACCTCGGCGGGGCGGAGCACCTGTCGTGGGTGGTGACCGCCTACCTGCTGGCGTCCACCGCGACCACGCCGCTGTGGGGCAAGCTCGGCGACCTCTACGGCCGCAAGACGCTGTTCGTCCTGTGCATCGTCATCTTCCTCATCGGCTCGGCCCTGGCGGGGACGTCGCAGACGATGACGCAGCTGATCATCTGGCGGGCCGTCCAGGGGGCCGGCGGCGGCGGCCTCATGGTCCTGGCGCAGGCGATCATCGGGGACGTCGTCCCGGCGCGGGAACGCGGCCGGTACCAGGGGGCCTTCGGGGCCGTGTTCGGCGTTGCGAGCGTCGCCGGTCCGCTGCTCGGCGGCTTCTTCGTCGACAACTTCACCTGGCGGTGGGTGTTCTACATCAACCTGCCCATCGGCGCGGTCGCCCTCGCGGTCGTCCTCGCCGTCCTTCCCGTCACCAAGGCCGGCCGGTCCCCCAAGATCGACTACTGGGGCATCCTGCTCCTGGCCACGTTCGCCACCTGCATCGTGCTCGTGACGAGCCTCGGCGGGCGGACGTGGGCCTGGGACTCGGTCGAGGTGATCGGGCTCGGGCTGCTCGCGGTCGTCTCCGTCGTCGTGTTCGGCCTCGTCGAGGCCCGCGTGCCCGAGCCCGTGATGCCGCTGCGCCTCTTCACCAACCGCGTCTTCTCGACGACGTCCGTGGTCGGCTTCGTCGTCGGCTTCGCGATGTTCGGGTCGATCACCTACCTGCCGCTCTACCTCCAG
Source organism: Cellulomonas sp. P4_A2 (assembly GCF_056402515.1). Classification (NCBI taxonomy): domain Bacteria; kingdom Bacillati; phylum Actinomycetota; class Actinomycetes; order Micrococcales; family Cellulomonadaceae; genus Cellulomonas; species Cellulomonas sp. P4_A2. The sequence goes on along the minus strand of NZ_JBFUHG010000025.1, from coordinate 15,149 downwards.
CAGGTCCAGGGCGCGTCGCCGACGCAGTCCGGGCTGGAGATGATCCCGATGATGGCCGGCCTGCTGCTCACGTCGATCGGCAGCGGCCAGCTGATCAGCCGCACGGGCCGGTACAAGGTGTTCCCCATCGTCGGGACGGCCGTGTTCACGATCGGGCTGTACCTGCTCTCGCAGATGGGCCGCGAGACCACGCCTCTGCAGTCCGGCCTGTCGATGTTCGTGCTCGGCGCCGGGCTCGGCATGGTCATGCAGGTGCTCGTGCTCGCCGTGCAGAACGCGGTCGAGTACCGCGACCTGGGCGTCGGGACGAGCGGCGCGACGTTCTTCCGGACCATCGGCAGCTGCGTCGGCGTCGCCGTGTTCGGCTCGGTGTTCAGCTCGAAGCTCACCTCGAACCTCGCCGTCGCACCGCCGGCCGACGCCGTCGGTCCGTGCTCGGCACCGGCGTTGAGCGCCACGTCGCAGGCCCTGGCCGGCTGCTCGGCCGACGTGCAGAACTGGTTCCTGGACGGCTACTCCGACGCGATCCACACGATCTTCCTGTACGCGGTCCCCGTCGGCGCGCTCGCGTTCGTCCTGGCCTGGCTGATCCCGGAGGTCACGCTGCGGACCGCCGCGAGCCGCCCCGACCCGGGAGAGTCCTTCGCCCTGCCGGCGAGCCGGACCTCGTACGAGGAGCTGCGGCTCCTGCTCTGGCGCGAGGTCGGCCACCAGGACCCGCTGCGCGCGTACACGATCCTCAACAAGGACCTCGACGTCGACCTCACACCGGGCCAGTGCTGGCTGCTGTCCCGGGTCTCGGCGGTGCGCTCACGGACCATCGACGTGATGGTCGAGAGGTCGGGCGTGGAACGAGCCGCCGTCGTCCGCACCGCGGAGTCGCTCCGCGACCGCGGCCTCGTGGAGATCGACGGCGAGACCGTCACCCCGACCCCCGCTGGCGACGCGGTCGCCGAGCAGCTCAAGGAGAACGAGCGGGCCAAGCTGCACACGATGATCGCCCAGTGGAAGGGTGCCGACGAGCCCGACGTGCACACCCTGGTCGAGCAGGTGACCGAACGCCTCTGGCGCGACGACCCGGCACCGGCCGGGATGCTGCGCTAGGACCCGTCCACTCGCCAGCCCGAGTGCTTGCGGGACGCCACCCACGCGGCGACCTGGGTGCGCCGCTGCAGCCCCATCTTGGCCAGGATCGACGTGATGTGGTTCTTGACGGTCTTCTCGACGACCCCGAGGCGGTCGGCGATCTCCCGGTTGGACAGGCCGTCGCCGATCAGGTCGACCACGCGCAGCTCGCTCGGCGTCAGCGTGCTGGTCAGGTCAGGCTGCGAGGAGCGGTGGCTCTTGACGGACCGCTCGTCGAGCAGGATCCGGCCGGCTGCCACCGCGCGGATGGCGTCCGAGATCTCGTTGCCGCGCACGGTCTTCAGCAGGAACGCGGCGGCGCCGGCCTCCAGCGCCGCGTCCATGGCCTCCTCGTCGTCGAACGACGTGAGCACGATCGACCGCGTCTCGGGCAGCGCCCGGTGCAGCGCGTTCATGAGGTCGATGCCCGTGCCGTCGGGCAGCTGCAGGTCGACGAGCACCACCTGCGGACGCACGAGGGCGGCGCGCTGCAGACCTTCGGCGACCGAGCTGGCCTCCGCCACGACGCGCATGCCGTCCGCCCGGTCGACGACCTCGGCGATGCCGCGGCGCACGACCTCGTGATCGTCGACGATCATGACCGCGATCGGGCGCGCCTCGACTGCTGCGTGAGCGCTGCTGGCAGGCACGGTGGCATCGTAGCGAGGTGACCACCCTCCTGCTGCCCTCGTCGATGTCCGACTCGCCCACCCTCCCCGACGGCGTGCGCGCCCTGTGCTACGACATCGACGAACCGCTCCCTGACGACGCCCTCGACGCCGAGGCGCTGGTGGTGTGGGGCAACGGGCACGAGCAGATGGCCGACGCCGCCCGACGGCTGACCCGCCTGCGCTGGGTGCAGACCCTCGCCGCCGGCCCCGACTCGGTCCTCGGGGCCGGGTTCGCACCGGACGTCGTCGTCACGTCGGGGCGCGGCCTGCACGACGGTCCGGTCGCCGAGCACACGCTCGCCCTGCTGCTGGCGCTGGCGCGTCGGCTGCCCGAGCTCGTGCGCGCCCAGGACGAGCACCGCTGGGCGCACGAGCTCGGGGGCATGCAGGAGGTCCGGCCGGGGCTGGAGTTCCGCAGCCTGGCCGGCGCGCGCGTCCTGATCTGGGGTTTTGGCTCGATCGCCGCCCACCTGGCGCCGATCCTCACCGCGCTCGGCGCCGACGTGCGGGGCGTCGCGCGGACGGCGGGCGACCGGCACGGCTACCCGGTCATCTCCACGTTCGACCTGCCCGAGGCGCTCCCCCGTGCGGACGTCCTCGTCTCGATGCTGCCCGGCACGCCGCAGAACGCGGGCGTCGTCGACGGACCCGTGTTCGACCTGCTCCCGGACCACGCCTTCGTCGTCAACGTGGGGCGCGGCTCGGTCCTCGACGAGGCCGCGCTCCTGCACGCCGTCCAGACCGGGCGCATCGCCGGCGCCGCCCTCGACGTGTTCGAGACGGAGCCGCTGCCCGCCGACTCCCCGCTGTGGCGCGAGCCGCGCATCCTGATCACGCCGCACGCCGCGGGCGGTCGGCCCCTCGGCGCGGGCGAGCTCGTGAGCGAGAACCTCGTCGCGTTCCTGGCCGGTGCCGAGCTGCGCAACGTGGTGCCGCGGGACTAGAAGCGCCCGTTCCGCGGCCGCGGCTGGCAGTGCGGGCAGCTGTACGACGAGCGGTTCATGAACTCGTCGCGACGGACGGCCGTCCCGCAGCGCGGGCAGGGGCGACCCTCCTGGCCGTAGACCTTGAGGGACCGGTCGAAGTACCCCGAGCTGCCGTTCACGTTCACGTAGAGCGCGTCGAAGCTGGTGCCGCCCTGCTCGAGCGCCTCGGTCATGACCTCGGCGGCGCCCGCGAGCGCGCGCTCGACCTCGGCGACCCGGAGGTTCTCGGTCGGGCGCGCGTAGTGCAGCTGGGCGCGCCACAGGCCCTCGTCGGCGTAGATGTTGCCGATGCCCGACACGACGGTCTGGTCGAGCAGGGCCCGCTTGAGCCCGGTCTTCCTGCGGCGGATCTTCGCGACGAGCGCGTCGTGGCCCAGTGCCGGGTCGAGCAGGTCACGGGCGATGTGCGCCACGGGCTCCGGGACGGCCGCCCGGTCCGAGCCGAGGCCGCCGGGCGCCCCGTCGCTCGTCGGCACGAGGTCGGGGACGCTCAGGTGGCCGAACGTGCGCTGGTCGACGAAGTCGAGGTAGCCGTCGTCGAGCGTCAGCCGGACGCGCAGATGAGGGTGGTCGACGGGCTCGGTGCGGACCAGCAGCTGCCCGCTCATGCCGAGGTGGGCCATGAGGGCGTCGTCCTCGTCGTCGAGGAGCAGCCACAGGAACTTGCCGCGGCGGACGGCGGCGTCCAGACGGCGACCCGTCAGCCGGCCCGCGAAGTCCAGCGGCCCGCCCGTGTGGCGCCGCACGCTGTAGTCGCGGCTCACCTCGACCGCGACGACCGTGCGGCCGAGCACGTGCCGCGCCAGCCCGTCGCGGACGGTCTCGACCTCGGGCAGCTCGGGCACGTCAGGCCTGCGCCGTTCGGAGCTCCTCGAGCACCCGGTACGCGTCCGCGGCGGCGTCCTGCTCGGCCACCTTCTTCGCGCGGCCGACGCCGACCCCGCGCGGCACGCCGTCCACGACCGCCCGGGCGGTGAACGTCCGGGCGTGGTCGGGACCTTCGCCGTCGACGTCGTACACCGGAGCCCCCAGGCCCATGGCCGCGGACAGCTCCTGCAGCGAGGTCTTCCAGTCGAGCCCGGCGCCGAGGTCGGCCGCCGCCACGAGGGACGGGCCGACGAGGCGCTCGACGAGCCCTCGCGCCGTCTCCAGACCGTGGGAGAGGTACACCGCGCCGAACACGGCCTCGAGGGTGTCGGAGAGGATCGAGTCCTTCTGCGCTCCCCCGGTGGCCACCTCGCCCTTGCCCAGCAACACATAGCTGCCCAGGTCGAGCTCGCGGGCCACGACGGCGAGCGCCCGCTGGGACACCGTGGCCGCCCGCATCTTCGCGAGCGAACCCTCGGAGAGCCCCGGGTGCGTCCGGTACAGCGACTCGGTCACGACGAGGCCGAGCACGGTGTCGCCGAGGAACTCGAGCCGCTCGTTGGTCGGGAGCCCGCCGGCCTCGTGCGCGAACGACCGGTGCGTCAGGGCAAGCACGAGAAGCTGGTCAGCCGTGGCACTCACGCCGGTCCTCCGGTCATCGGGTGCAGCACGGCGTGCGCTCAGCGAACCTCGAACTCGGTACGGACAGCCTCGGCGTACGAGCGGTCCTTGTACGTGCCGCACGACGGGCAGGCCGTGTGGGGCATCTTGTTCGCCTTGCACTTCGGGCAGGTGTGGAGCGTCGTGGCAGTGGTCTTCCACTGCGACCGACGCGCACGGGTGTTGCTGCGCGACATCTTGCGCTTCGGAACAGCCACGGCTAGCTCTCTTTCGTCTCGTCGTTCGAGCTCACGAGGCCGCCCAGAGCGGCCCAGCGAGGATCAAGCGTCTCATGCGAATGGTCAGGGTCGTCCGCCAGCCGGGCACCACACTCGGAGCACAGGCCAGGGCAGTCGGGGCGGCACAGCGGCTGGAACGGCAGAGCCGGAACGACCGTGTCTCGCAACGCAGGCTCCAGGTCGATCAGATCGCCCTCGAGCTCACGCACGTCCTCCTCGTCGTCACCGTCCTCGGCCGCAACTGCCGCGCGCTCGGGGTAGACGTAGAGCTCCGTGAGCGAGACATCGACATCCTCGATGACCTCACCCAGGCAGCGCACGCACTCCCCGATCGCCCGGCCGCGGACGGATCCGGTGACCAGGACCCCCTCCATGACCGCCTCGAGCCGCAGATCCAGCTCGACGTCGTTCCCGGTGGGGATGCCGATCACGTCAGTACCGAGATCCTCGGGGGCAGCCACGGTGCGCTGCACGGTCCGCGTCGATCCTGGACGTCTCCCGAGCTCGTGCGAATCGAGCACGAAGGGCGAACGAGGATCGAGGTGAACAGGGCGCTGCACGGCCAGGGTCCCCTCGTTGATCTCGGTCCGTGCCATGTCCGGCAGAACCAACGGACAACTCTACGGTACGGACGACGGGCCACCCAAATCGACGGCGGGTGGCGGAGGTCTCATTCCGAGCCCAGGCGGCCGGCCAGCTTCGCGCGTCCCGCCTGCACCTGGCCGAGCACCTTGCCCAGGTCGATCTCGAAGTCGGCGAGCCGACGGTCGCAGTAGTCGTCGGCGTCGCGCTGCAGCCGTTCCGCCGTCTCCTCCGCCTCGGCCAGGATCTGCCCGGCGCGCTCCTGCGCCGCGACCACGACGGCCTCCTGGTCGACCAGGGCGGCCGCCTCGCGACGCGCCTGCTCGAGGATCTCGTCGGCACCGGCCTGGGCCTCCACACGGGCCGCGGCGGCGTCGGCGAGCACCTGGTCGGCGCGGGTCAGCTGCGTCGGCAGCACGTCGCGCGCCTGCTCGACGAGGTCCAGCAGCTCCGCGCGGTTGACCAGCACGGACGACGACATGGGCATGGCGCGCGCCGTCGAGACCGCCGTGGCGATCGCGTCCAGCACGCCGGTCAGCCCCTCGGGGCGCGTCGTCGGGTCCTGCTCGGTCATGTTCCGTCCCTTCGTCCCACTGCTGCACGCACCGCGTCCCCCACGCCCGCAGGGACGAGGTCGTCGATCGCGCCTCCGAACCGCGCCACGTCCTTGACCAGCGACGACGCGATGTGTGCCAGCGCCGGGTCCCCGACGACGAACACGGTCTCGACCTCGGCCAGGTGCCGGTTCATGAGCGCCATCGGCAGCTCCGCATCGAAGTCCGCCCCGCCGCGCAGACCCTTGACCACGGCGTTCGCGTGCACGCGACGCAGGAAGTCGGCGAGCAGCCCGTCCACGGGCTCCACGCGCACCCCGTCGATCTCCGCGAGCGCCGCGCGCGCCAGCGAGACGCGCACGTCCACGCTCAGCAGCGCCGACTTGGCGGAGTTCACCGCGATGCCGACCACGACCTCGTCGAACATCGACCGCGCGCGGCGGACCACGTCGAGATGACCGAGGGTGATCGGGTCGAACGACCCGGGGCAGACGGCGATGGTCACCCGGTCAGGGTAGGCCAGCGGGTGCGCCAGGTCGCGACCACACGCGGCGCCCTAGCATCGGGCCATGCCGATCGAGAGGCCGATCGAGATGCGCATCGAGTCCGCGACGTGGGCCGACGCCCCCGCGATCCGCACGGTCCTCGCCTGCGCCTACCGCGACAACCCGCTGATGGTCTGGGCGCTCCCCGACGCCGGCACCCGCGACGACGCGTGCGCCGCGTGGCTCGGCCCGTCGCTCGACCGCTACCTCGCCGGCGGGCGCGTGCACGTCGCGCGGCGGGCCGGTGCGGTCGTCGGCGTCGCGGCGTGGCGGCTGCCGTCCGGTCCCCCGCCTCCCGAGTCGCTCCCCTCGCCCGCGGCCGTGCTCGCCCTGCTCGTCGGGTCGGAGCGTGCCGCCGAGATCCTGGCCGCGCTGGGTCGCACGGCGCCTCTCGCACCCGCCGAGCCCGCCGCCTACCTGAACTACCTCGCGGTCGCGCCGGAGCACCAGGGTCGCGGGATCGGCGCGGCGCTGCTCGACGCCGGGGTCGCGCAGGCTCGTCGCGACGGGCTGGGCACGTACCTAGCGACGAGCGACCCGCGGAACCTGCCGTTCTACGAGCGCGCCGGGTTCGTGCGCGCCGGGGAGGTCGACCTCGGTGGGCCGTGCCTCACCGTCCTGCACGGCTCAGGAGGCTGACGCCTCGGCGAACCACATGACCGTGTCGCCGTACGCGCGCTTGTCGAACCGCTCCAGGGCGTCCGGCCACGTCGGCTCCGGCGAGCGACGCCCGCGCTCGACCACCAGGACCCCGTGGGCCGAGAGGGTCAGCGGCGCCAGGACGGCCGCGAGGTCGTCCTCCGTGACGTCGTACGGCGGGTCGACGAGGACGAGGTCCCACGTCGCCGGGCGCTGCACGAACCGGTCGGCCTTCTCGGCCGCGACGACGACGAGGCCATCGAGCCCGAGGGCCGCCACGTTGCGGCGGCACACGTCGGCCGCGTCGCGCGCCGAGTCGACCAGGGTCACGTGTGCCGCTCCGCGGCTGGCCGCCTCGATGCCGAGCGCTCCCGACCCCGCGTAGAGGTCGAGAACGCGCGCTCCGTCGACGACGTCCAGGTGCTCGAGCCGCGAGAACAGGGCCTCCCGGACGCGCTCGCTGGTCGGCCGTGTCCCGGCGCGCGGCACCTGCAGGATCCGGCCTCCGACCGACCCCGCGACGATCCGGGTCACCGCGTGGCTCCCGCCTTGGCGTTCTCCTGGGCGTCCATCATCCGTTCCATGAGGGAGCCCTTCTTGATCGACGACGCGATGGCCACCGCGATCGCCGACAGGCAGATCTGGGCGAGCATCAGCGGTGTGTTGATCGTGCGCAGCAGCAGCGCGATCCACACGGGCAGCAGGCCGAGCACCACGAGGTCCGGCCCACGCGCCAGGACGGACGCGACACCGGTCGGCAGGGCGCCCATCGGGGTCGACACGAGCGCGCCGCCCCAGTCGGGGGCCGGCCGGTACGACGACCGGACGGCCGCGGCCGCCCACACCGGGGTCGAGATGACGCCGAGGGCGATCCAGTTGGGCACGTCGGAGGCCCACCGGCCCACAGCCGCGAACGCGACCACCGACCAGAGGAGCATCGCCCCGGCCGGGACGATCATCCGCAGGCGCCGGACGGTCTGCGCGTCGATCGGCAGGAGCCGGTCGAGGATCGGCGCCATCTCTGCGCGTCGTGCGCCCTCGCCGGTCGCGCTCATCGCGACGTAGCCGGCGACGAGGACCGCGAGCAGCACCCCGAACGGGCTGGCCAGCTGCGGCACGGTGCTCACCAGCACGGGCACCAGGGCCGCGACCGCGAGCTGGACCACGTGCCGCGCCGAGCGCCGCAGGACCACCAGGTCGGCGGTCACCAGGGCGGTGGCCGGTCCGCGGGCCGTGCGCAGCTTCGACGTCCAGCGGCGGACCGGCGCCGCGGCGCCGTCCGTGAGGGCCCGGCCGAGCTCGCGCGAGTCCATCGAGACGACCGCTCCCGCGGCCTGAGTGGCCACCGAGCCGCTCTCACGCAGCGTCTTCTCGGGCATCCGGCCGAGCCGGGAGTCGACGAGGTACGCGAGCCCCCCGACGACGACCAGGAGCACCGCGACGAGCCACCACGGCGGACCCGGGACCTCGTCGACCGACCAGCCGACCGAGGCCAGGAGGACCGCGGCGACCGGTGCGAGGAACAGGAGCACGTCGCCCACCAGCGCGATCGTGCGGCGCGAGACGCTCGCCGACTGGCCGACACCGGCGACCAGCACGATGCCCGCGGCGACCAGGGCCGCGGCGGCGGCCACCCGCACGACGCGCGAACCCTCGTCCGCGAGCAGGCCCGCGTCCAGCAGCGCCACGATCACCGCGCCGACGAACCCCGCGAGCAGCGGCAGTCGTCGCGAGGACGGGCGCAGCAGGCCACGGCGGTCGACCGGCAGCCCGAGCCACCAGGCGGCCTCCGCACCCCCGGCGCCGACCGGCCCGAGGCGTCCGGCGAGCGAGAGCACCACGCCCGCGAGCGCGATGAGGATGACGATCACCAGGCTGGCCAGGCTGAGGCTCAGCGGGCTGCTGATGTCCGGCTCCGGCGGCAGGGCCACGCGCATCGCCTGGGAGAACCCGAGCGCCACGCCGATGCTGATCGCGATGCTGATCACGGCGTAGTAGACGTCGCCGAGCAGCGACCCGATCGTCGCGTTGCTGCGGGCGCTGGCGGCCTGCGCGGTGTAGCGACGGATGCTGCGGGCGGCCGGGACGGCGCCGAGCTCGTACGGCTGGACTGCCGGCTCGTCCTCGCCTCGGTCGTGCTCGACCTCGCTCACGCCGTCGCTCGAACCGGCGCTCACGCTGGGTTCTCCCGCGAGATCAGGTCCGCCGCCTGGTCGGGGGGCAACAGCTTGGAGACCTCGTCCGAGACGTGCACCGCGCGGTCGGCCACGGCGCGCAGCAGGTCCGGGTCGTGGGTCGCGACGAGCACCGCGCCCCCCGCCTTCTTCTCTGCGACGATCCGGGCCGCGAGGCGGTCGCGCATGGCGCGGTCCAGACGCTGCTCGGGCTCGTCGAGGACCAGGAGCGAGCGGGGCCGGACGAACCCGGCCGCGAGCAGGAGCCGGCGCCGCTGGCCCGACGAGAGCGCCACCGGGAGGGACCTGGCGTGGTCGGCCAACCCGAACTCGCCGAGCAGCTCCGCGACGACCTGGTCCGCACCCCGCACGCCGTGCCCGCGGGCCGTGAGGTACAGGTGCTCGGAGACGGTGAGCGCCGGAAAGTACGCGTCGTCGTCGAGCACGCTGGCCACCTTGGTGCGGAAGCCCACGTCGCGCTCGTCGACCTTGGTGCCGAACACCTGCAGCGAGCCCCCGGACGGCTCGAGCAGGCCGATGACGGCACGCAGCACGGTCGACTTGCCGGAGCCGTTGGCGCCGACGAGCGCGATGACCTTGCCGGGCGCGAGCGTGAACGTGACAGGGGCGCAGACGGGGGCGCCGCCATAGCCGACGAGGAGGTCCTTGGCGCTGATGACGGGCTTCGACACGCTCGCCAGGGTATCTGCGCCGGATGTGCGCGCGCGCCGACGCTCCAGCGGTCAGGTCTGACCGAGGAACTCCTCGCGCCCGTCAGACAGCTGCAGGTCGATCGCGTGCCGCAGCGCGGGCCACTGCTCGAGCTCCGGATCGGCGTCGACCAGCGCCCGGGCGTCCTCGCGTGCCCGGTCGATCACCGCGCCGTCGCTGACCACCCGGAGGAACCGCAGGGCGCCGCGACGGCCCGACTGGGCGGCGCCGAGCACGTCGCCCTCGCGCCGCAGCAGGAGGTCCACGTGCGCGAGCTCGAACCCGTCGGTCGTCGCGGAGAGCGCCTCGAGCCGGCGCCCGGCCGTGCTGCCCTCGGGCGCGTCCGAGACGAGCAGGCAGATCCCGGGCTCGCGACCACGCCCGATGCGTCCGCGCAGCTGGTGCAGCTGCGACAGTCCGAACACGTGCGCGTCCAGGACGACCATCACGGTCGCCGCCGGGACGTCCACGCCGACCTCGATGACCGTCGTCGACACGAGCACGGGTGTCCTGCCCGACGCGAAGTCGGCGATCGCCTGGTCCTTCTCCTCGCCCGACATGCGGCCGTGCAGCACGCCGACCGCGGCGCCGCCGAGCCGGTCGTCCTGCCGCAGGGTCTCGGCGACCTCGAGCACCGCGCGCAGCGGCCGCTTCGGCGGCTTGGCACCCGGGGCGGTCGCCTCGCCCACCGTGACGGGCTCGTCGGCGTCGAGGTACAGGTCGCCGTCGTCCTCGTTGGTCAGGGCGTCGTCGTCGGGGTCGATCCGCGCGCAGACGACGAACGCCCGCCCGCCGCGCGCGACCTCCTCGCCGACCCGGCGCCAGGTCCGGTCCATCCAGGCCGGCACGCTTACCGGCACCACGTGCGTCGTGATGCCGCTGCGGCCGGCGGGCACCTCGCGCAGCTCGGAGATCTCCAGCTCGCCGAAGACGGTCATCGCGACCGTCCGCGGGATCGGCGTCGCCGTGGTGACGAGCAGGTGCGGCACGTTCTTGGCCTTGGCCAGCAGGGCACCGCGCTGCTCGACGCCGAACTTGTGCTGCTCGTCGATCACCACCAGCCCGAGGTCCGCGAACTGGACCGGGCTCGACAGCAGCGCGTGCGTGCCGACGACGATCCCCGCCTGACCGCTCGCGGCGTCGAGCAGGTTGGCCTTGCGCTCGGCCGCCCCCTGCGCCCCGGTCAGCAGCGCGACGCGCGTGCCGATCTCGGAGCCGCCGAGCATCCCGCCCTCGGCCAGGTCGCCGAGCAGGGCGCGCAGGGTCCGGACGTGCTGCGCGGCCAGCACGGAGGTCGGGGCGAGCATCGCGGCCTGTCCCCCGGCGTCGATGACCTGCAGCATCGCCCGCAGGGCGACCACGGTCTTGCCCGAGCCGACCTCGCCCTGCAGGAGCCGCTGCATCGGACGGTCGTGCGCGAGGTCGTCGCCGATCTGCGCACCCGCCAGGAGCTGACCGGGCGTGAGGTCGAACGGGAGGCGGGCGTCGAACGCCTCCAGCAGCCCACCGGTCCGCGGCGGTCGCGCTGTCGACGCCTCCCGCTGGGCCCGGGACCGCCGCCGCGCGAGCTCGGTCTGCAGGACGAACGCCTCCTCGTACCGCAGGCGCGCCTGACCGCGGTGGACGTCGGCCTCCTCACGCGGGACGTGCACGTCGCGCAGAGCCTTCAGGCGCGAGCCCAGGCCCCGCGACTCACGGATCTGTGGCGGCACCGGGTCGGGGACCTGGTCGTCGGTGAGCGGGTCGAGCACCTTGCGCAGCGCCGCGCGGATGGCCTCGGAGTCGAGCCCCTTGGTGGCCGGGTAGATCGGGATCGGCCACTCGGCCTCCTCCATCGCCCGCGCCTCGTCCTCGACGCTGCCGAGGATCTGGTAGACCGGGTTGGCCAGCTGCAGCCGACCGTTGAACACGTTGATCTCGCCCGAGAACAGCCCGAGCTCACCGACCGCCAGCCGGGCGAGGTGCCACTTGGCAATGCCCTCGTTCGCGGTGAAGATCACCAGGCTGAGCGAGCGGTTCCCGTCCGTGATGGTCGCCTCGACCCGCGGGCGGCCCGTCTTCGCCGCGTGCTTCATCTGCGCGCCGCGCACGCGGGCGATCAGGGCGACGTTGAGCCCGATGGCGAGGCTCGCGATGTCGGTGACCTCGCGCGAGTCCGCGTACCGCCAGGGGTAGTGCACGAGCAGGTCGGACCTCGTCTCGACGCCGAGCGTCGCGAACTTCTTGAGGTCGGCCGCGTTCTTGGCCGGTACCGGCTCGTCCATCGGATCGACATCGGTGTGCACGCCGTCCTCGTAGACCAGCCCGCTGCGGGGTGCCCTCGGTCGCCGGGCCACGGTCAGTCCAGCCCGATCAGGACCGCCGGCCCCCGACCCGTCGGCCCGACCACCGTCGGCTCGACACCCGGGTGGTGCTCGGCGAGGTAGGCGGCCAGCTCGTCGAGCTCGGCGCCGGGGTCCCGGAGCAGCACCGTGAGGCTCTCGACCGGTCCGGTCGCGGAGCGCAGGAGCGCGTCGGCCGCGTCGCGCACCGAGAGCACGGTGACCGGGTCGTCCAGCTCGACCGCGCGCAGCCGCAGCAGGGCCTCGTGCGCCGCAGCCAGTCCGGCGTCCGAGGCCGAGGCGAGCGCGAGCGCCGCGACCGCGACCCGCAGCTCGTCGCCCGCGTCGAGCAGCTCGACCCCCGGGTGCGTCGTCATCAGCCGCGCCAGCTCCTCCGCGTCGACCGCGTCGCCCGGGAGCACCGCGACGCGCGCCGCCCCGGTGTCCGTCACCGCGCGCTCCAGGTGGTGCGTGCTGATGGCCGCCTCGGGGCAGCGCACCACCGTGACGGCACCCGCCGACGCGTACCAGGCGGCCAGGTCCGGCGAGCTCGTGCACACGACGACCCCGCAGCGGCCCTCGTCGTGGTGGGCCGACGAGGCGTGGGCGCCCGCGACCAGCCGCACGAGCACCTGCTCGCGGCGGCCGATGGCCGCGGCGGCGATCGCGGCCGACGGGTCGTCGGTGTGCACGTGCACGTGCCACGTGCCGTCGCCGCCGACGACCGCGACCGAGTCACCGAGCACCGCCATCGCCGCCTGCAGCGGGGCGTCGAGCTCGGCGTCCGCGCTGCTCACCAGGAGCATCACCTCGAAGGCTCCGCCCGCCTGCTCGACGGGCCAGGGGTGCGTGGGCGCCGCCGGCAGCCAGTCGAGGGCGGCGTCGGCCGGCTGCCCGGCGACGACCTTCGCCAGCGCGTCGAGGAGCACGAGCAGGGCGCAGGCACCGGCGTCGACCACGTGCGCGGCCCGCAGCACGGGGTGCGCCGCACTGATCCCGGCCAGCGCCAGGTGCGCGTCCGCGACGGCCGAGTCGAGCATCGTCGCGAGGTCCGCACCGGAGTCCGCGGCGGTGGCGGCGCTGCGGGCGACCGTGTCCGCGAGCGTGAGGATCGTGCCCTCCTGCGGCTCCTGCATCGAGCCCCGGGCCGCGCGGGCCGCCGCCCCGAGGCACCGTGCGACGTCGTGCGCGTCCGGGTCCTGGGGCAGCGCCTGCGCGAGTCCGGTGAGGTACTGGCTGACGATGACCCCCGAGTTGCCGCGGGCCGAGCGCATGGCGCCCCGGGCGAACACCCGCGCGACGTCCCGGGCGTCCTCCCCGTCGACGGCCGGCTCGGCGCCGAGCGCCTCCACCCCGCCCGCCACGGTGAGCAGCACGTTCGTCCCCGTGTCGGAGTCCGGGACCGGGAAGACGTTGACCGCGTCGATGCGGTCGCGGGACCCCGCCAGCGCGGTGTGCGAGGCCAGCGCCCAGGCGCGCACCGCTCCTGCTTCGAGCCGCTCCACCGCACCTCCGTCGGGCCTCGTGTGTCTGCCGTCGCCCGCGGGCTCGCGCAGTCCGTCCGGGCACCACCTTGCAGCATCGGACCCACATTTGGGTCGACGTGCGAGATGGGCTAGTCTTGACCGGTTGCCCGGCCATGTCGGGCACTGGTGGTGCCCCGCAGCGGCCCCCGAATCCTCTCTCGGAGTCGGCGTCGCTCGTGCGCGGCCACTCACCGAGATCACCGAGAACTCAAGACTTCGCCGCACATGCGGCTGATGACCGTACAGAGCAACAGGAGAAGACCGTGGCTGCCAACTGCGACGTCTGCGCCAAGGGCCCGAGCTTCGGGCACAGCATCTCGCACTCGCACGTGCGCACGAAGCGGCGCTGGAACCCGAACATCCAGCGCGTCCGTGCCGTCGTCGCGGGGACGCCCAAGCGTCTCAACGTGTGCACGTCGTGCCTCAAGGCCGGCAAGGTGCAGCGCGCCGTCTGACGTCCTCCAGACGTAAGCCAAGGCCCACGAGGTTGTCACCTCGTGGGCCTTCGCCATGTCCGATCCGTGTGGCAGGGTGACGTCCATGGTCGAGCAGCTGGACGACGTGACGATCCGCCCCGCAGCCGAGGGCGACGCCGCCGGGATCGCCCGAGTGCACGTGCGCTCGTGGCAGGAGGCGTACGCGGGGATCGTGCCCGAGGGGTACCTCGCCGCCCTGGACGTGGACCAGCGCGCGAGCGAGTGGGCGTCCTACCTGCGTCAGGGCCCGTCCGACCAGGTGCTGACCTGGGTCGCGCTCGCCGGCTTCCAGGTGGTCGGCTTCGTGACCGTCGGCCCCAGCCGCGACGAGGACGCGAGCCGCGGCGACCGGGAGATCTACTCCATCTACCTCGACCCCGGCACCTGGGGCCACGGTGTCGCCCGCGACCTCATGCGCACCGTGATCTCCTCCGTGGGCGAGAAGACGCCGATCTCGCTGTGGGTGCTCGCCGAGAACGAGCGGGCCCGGCACTTCTACCGGCGGCACGGCTTCCAGGCGGACGGCGTGGACCGCTACGACGACGTCGGCGGCGAGAGCCTCCTCGAGGTCCGGTACCGCCGGGGCTGAGCCTCGACGGGTCGTCACCGACCGCCGAAGTGGTCCCACCCGGAGGTCTGCGACACGGCTGAGCCGTCGACGAGGACGCCGGGCGACCCGTCGCGCACCCGCCCGACCGCACGGAACGCGGGCGGCAGCGGCACGTCCGGCGGGAACGTCGCGAGCAGGCCGTGGTCCTCGCCCCCGTCGAGCACCCAGCGGTCCGCCGACGCGTCCAGCGCCGCGGCGGCGAGGCCGAGCCGCGCGACGTCGTCGGGGAACGCCTGCGCCGGCGCGACCAGGTCCACCACCACGCCGCTCGCGCGCGCGATCCGGCCGGCGTCGCGCAGCAGCCCGTCGGACACGTCCATCATCGAGGTCGCCCCGGCCAGCGCCGCGGCGGGTCCCGCCTCGAGCGGCGACGACGGGTGCAGGTAGGCGCCGACGAGCCCGTCGTCGAGCGCCGGCCGCCCGGCGTCGAGCAGGGCCATGCCGGCGGGGGACCACCCCGCGA
>NZ_JBFUHG010000024.1:0-43370 GCF_056402515.1 Cellulomonas sp. P4_A2 | reverse complement strand
GACCGCAGCGTGGACCAGCGCCGCGCCGACGCATTCGCCGACGTGTTCACCTCGATCGTGGACCGGCAGGCGACCCCGGACGGGACCCCGCTACCGCGCCGCCACGGCCACACCATCACCATCGGCGTCACCATCGCCGCGAGCACCCTGGCCGGGCTCGACGAGAACCCCGGGCACCTGGACTCCTACGGGCCGATCCCCGCGGCGATGGCCCGTGAGCTGGCCCAGGACGGGACCTGGCGGCGCCTGCTGACCGACCCCACCGGGCTGGTCATCGACACCGGGACGGTCGGCTACCGGCCCGGTGCGGACCTGACCCGGACCGTGATCGCCCGGGACGTGACCTGCACGTTCCCCGGATGCCGACAACCCGCCACCCGCTGCGACCTCGACCACATCACCCCCTACAACCCCACCCGACCCGGCGCCGACCAAACCCACGCCGACAACCTGCACGCGTTGTGCCGCCACCACCACCAGGCCAAGACCAAGAAGCACTGGAACGTGCACCGCAACCCCACCACCGGGGTCACCTGGTGGACCAGCCCCGACGGCATCACCTACGCCCGACACCCCACACCACTCCTCATCAACCCCGACACCCTCACCTGCCCACCACCCGGACGACGACGCCAAACCCACGACGACGACGACGAACCACCCTTCTAGCAACCGACCAGCGCCGCCCTGAAGACCACCCACCTTCCGAGGCGCAGCCCTGCCCAGCCCCTAGCTCGATCCGTGGTGTCGACCGGCTGAATCGAAGACTCGACCGCGCACAGCACTCGTCCAGGGGCAGCAGCGGGTTGTGGCGGCAGGCGGGAGCAGGCACTCGGAACGGCCTGGCACGTCGCGGGCGCACCGGCTCGTCGGCGCAGCCTTGGGCGTCGTTCGGCCCGAGCGCGGCGATCGACGGGGGGCGCATCCAGCCGAGGGTGGCGGCCGGCAGGCGCTCGACTGGCCTGGCATGCGTCGCGGAGTCCGCCGGCTCGCGTGCGCGCCGCACCCGCCTACTTCTGGCACGTGGGGCACCAGTAGAGGTTGCGGCTCGCCATCTCTTCCACGACGACCGGTGTGCCGCTGACGAGACAGGGCAGACCGGTGCGGTGATAGACCCAGTTGCGCAGCGTGGGGTCGGTGAGGGCGTCGGTGTGCTCGGTCGGCGAGAGGTCTCGAGTGATGATCACGCCGGTGCGGATGCCCTCGGCGAGGAGGACTGCCCAGTCGTCCCAGAGGGCGCCGGCGGTCTCGCGGGGGACTCGGCGGCCGGGTGTGTGCGGGTCGAGGCGGGCGCGGAAGAGGAGCTCGGCGCGGTAGATGTTGCCGATGCCGGCGACCACTGACTGGTCCATCAGCAGCTGACCGACGGCGACGGAGCGCGAGGTCAGGCGGTCGATCATGACGGAGCGGGGCGAGGGCGCCGAGCCGAGCGCCGCGTCGGTGGCTTGCCCGTTCGTCGACGGGTTGCTCAGCGGGGCGTAGCCGGGCCATTCGGCGAGGTCGGCTGCCGGGTCTGGGCCTAGGCGGGCGACCGCGAGGGAGGCCTGGGACGGGTCCAGGACCTCGCAGGCGGACGGGCCGCGCAGGTCGGCGACGGTCTCGGCGGACGCCAGGCGGACGCGGACCTGGCCGACGGGTTCGGGCGGGAACGGGTGGTCGATGCCTGCGTCGGCGCCGACCTCGCGCTCGTCCTCGCCCATGCGGACCGCTCGGCGCAGTCGCGGAGCACCCATGCTGCCGCGCGCGACGGCGCCGGGCGTCAGCGGGGTGAGCCGGCCGTAGAAGTCCCACGCGCCGTACAGACCCAGGTGCACGCGCAGCACGTCGCCGGACTCGAACTCGAGGAACAGCTGCTTGCCGACGGCACGCGACGCCACGAGCAGCTGTCCGTCGAGTCGTCGTGCCCCGGCGGCGAACCGGCCCTGGGGCGAGCTGACCGCCAACCGGTGCCCGACGAGGTCGAGGCCCAGCTGGCGGGCGATGCGGTGGACGGTATGACCCTCGGGCACGTCCCGAAGGCTAGGCCACGCGGAGCCGCTCGGCCGCTGCGGCGATGGCAGCAGCGGCACCCGCGGCGACGGCTGCCCGGTTCTCGGCCTCGACCTGCTCGGTCAGCTGCTCCTGTCGCATGGCGGCCTCGTCGAGCACGTCGGTGATCTCGACGCCGATCAGCTCGTGCCGTTCGAGGAGCGCGTCGCGCAGGGCCTCGACGAGGTGACGGTGCTTGGACAGCAGGCGACGGACGGTGCTGCGTGCCTCGTCGAGCACACCTTCGAGCTGCTGGCGGGCGACGTGGTCGTTGAGGACCGCGGAGACCAGGTCGTGCGGGGTCGCGGCGAACGACACGAGCGAGCCGGTCATGCCCGCGGCGCCGACCATCTGGGCGGCGGTGCGGGTCGCGGCGGCGAGGTCGCTCGCAGGGCCGGTGCTCGTCTGCCCGAAGAACAGCTCCTCGGCCACCCAGCCGCCCATGGCGATCTGCACGAGCGCACGCAGGTCGTACTGCGAGTGCGTCCAGACCTCCTCGCAGTCGCTGTGCGCGAGCAGCCCGAGCGCGTCGCCGCGGCGGATGATCGTCAGCACCTCGAGCGTGCGGTTCGGCGCGACGAGCCACGCGGTGACGGCGTGCCCGGCCTCGTGGGTGGCGATGAGCGCCTGCTCGGCGGTCGTGTACGCCACGGGCTGGCCGATGCCGACCATCTCGGTGATGCGGGCGCGCTCGACGTCGGCGAAGGTCATCGTCATCGACCCGCGCCGCAGGGCGTTGACCAGCGCCTCGTCGAGGAGGTGCTCGATCATCACGGGGGTCCAGCCGTTCGTCGCGGCGGCGAGCCGGTCGCGCAGCGCGGAGTCCTCCAGCTCGACGTCGGTGGACCGCGTCTTGAGGAAGTGGTCGACGAGCTCACGGCGGCCGTGCGCGTCCGGCGTCGAGAACGTGAGGCGGCGGTCGAACCGGCCCGGCCGCAGCAGGGCGGGGTCGAGGTTGTCCGCGCGGTTGGTCGCGGCGATGAGCAAGATCGGCGCCTTGGCGGGCTTGCGCTGCTTCATCTGGCGGTGCGCGGGCATCAGCAGGTTGAGGCGCGCGACGAAGAAGTTGACGAACTTGTCGCCGCTGGTGGGCTCGTCGAACGACTGCATCTGCACGAGCAGCTCGTTCACGACGCCGCCGGTGCCCTCGGAGACGACCGCGTTGGTGACGGTGCGGGGACCGCGGACCAGGTCGAAGGGGCTCGCGACGAAGGACATCGACGACATCCCCCCGCGGGCCATCGCGATCGCGTCGATCTCCTCGATGAACCCGATCGCACCGCCCTCGGCGCGCGCGGCCTTGCGCAGCGCCTTGAAGTACGAGCGGATCTTGCGCGCGGTCGCGCCGTAGTACATCGACTGGAACGACGTCGCGGAGACGAACAGGAAAGGCACGCCGGCCTCGGCGGCCATCGCCTTCGCGGTCATCGTCTTGCCGGTGCCGGGCAGGCCCTCGAACAGCAGACCGCGGCGCGGGGTGCCGCCCATCTGCTCCGCGAACTGGCGGTGCGTCTGGAAGAGGTCGATCGAGCGGCGCACGTCCTCCAGGACCGGGTCGATGCCGATGACGTCCTTGAGCCGGACATCGACCTGCTCGGGCCGGTAGGTGACGTGCGGCGACCGCCCGCCGCCGAACTGCATGGCGACCATGAGGACGATCAGGAGCGCGAAGAACGCGACGGGCGCGAGCAGGAGCGGGTCGACCGCGGGCATCGCGGGCAGGAGCCGACGGCCGGTGAGCGCGCAGTAGACGATGTACGCCTCGAGCAGCACCACGGGGAGCCCGACGCGGAACACGCGCCGACGACGCACCTTCTCGCGCGACAGGGCGATGTCGTGCGCTCCCTTGCGGATCGGGGAGGGAACGCTGTCCTGCACAGACTCCAGCTCGTCGGGCACAGGCGGTCCTTTCCCTCGGCGCCTGGGATCAGACGACGTTGCGTCGCGGGAGGTGCGATCGGACCATCGTCAGGCCGAATCGGACATATCCGCAACATCGGACATATCCGGCCACCCGAACGGTCCAACGGCGGACCCCGGCGGACCCCGTCGGCACTCGAAAGGGTCAGTGCCGCGCGTGCCGCAGCCGGGTCACCTGGAGCAGCAGGTAGTCGCGCTCGGCGATGCTCGTGGTCCGTCGCGACGCCGCCAGGAGCTGATCGGCCGCACCGGACTCGTCGCCCGCGCGCTCGAGCAGGTGGCCGCGGACCGCGAGCAGGCGGTGGTGCTCCCCCAGCGGCTCGTCGAGCGTCTCGAGCAGGGCGAGGCCGGCCGCAGGGCCGCGCACCATCGCGAGCGCGACCGCGCGGTTGAGCGTCACCATCGGGTTGCCGGTCATCCGCTCGAGCAGCCCGTACAGCGCGAGCAGCTGCGGCCAGTCGGTCTCGTCCGCCGACGGCGCCTCGTCGTGCACCGCGGCGATCGCGGCCTGCAGCTGGTACTCGCCGACCGCGCCACGCGGCAGGGCCTCCTCGACGAGTGCGACGCCCTCCTCGATCATCGCCGCGTCCCAGAGCGAGCGGTCCTGGGAGTCGAGCGCGACGAGCTCGCCGTGCGGACCCGTCCGGGCGGCCCGACGCGCGTCCGTGAGCAGGATCAGGGCCAGCAGGCCGGCCACCTCGGGGTCGTCGGGAAGGCTGGCGTGCAGCGCGCGGGTCAGGCGCAGGGCCTCGACGGCCAGGTCGGCGCGGGCCACCGACGACCCCGACGAGCTCGCGTACCCCTCGTTGAACATGAGGTAGAGCACCCGCAGCACCGCCCGCAGCCGGTCGGCGAACTCGTCGGGCGACGGCATCCGGAACGGCCCGTCGAGCTCGCGCAGGATGCGACGCGCACGGCTGAGCCGCTGGGCCATCGTGGCCTCGGGCACCAGGAACGCGCGGGCGATCTCGGCCGTCGTCAGCCCGCCGACGGAGCGCAGCGTGAGCGCGATCGCGGACGCGGGGCTCAGCGCCGGGTGGCAGCAGCCGAACAGCAGGAGCAGCGAGTCGTCGCCGCCCGGTTCGTCGAAGACCGCCTCGGGCGAGGCGACGAGCTCCTCGCGCCGTCGTCGGGACTCCTGCGCGCGCCACGCGTCCACGAGCCGGCGCTGCCCGACGACCACGAGCCAGGCGTGGGGGTTGTCGGGCACCCCGTCGACGGGCCACTGCGTCGCGGCCGCGAGCAGCGCGTCCTGGAGCGCGTCCTGCGCGTCCGCGAGGTCGCCGGAACGCCGCACGAGCACGGCGAGGACCCGCGGCGCGAGCGTGCGCAGCAGGAGCTCGTCGACGGCGGCCTGCGCGGGTGGTGGCTCAGACGTCGGGAGCCTCCATGACCGCGCGGACCTCGATGACCTGCTGGATCGGGACGCCGCCGACTCCCGGCGCCGCCGACGCCGTCGCCGCGATCTCGATGGCCCGCGCCTCGCTCTCGACGTCGACGATCCAGAAGCCCGCGAGGAACTCCTTCGACTCGGCGAAGGGCCCGTCGGTGATGACCGGCGGCTGCACGCCGTCGCTACGGACCAGCTTGGCCTGGTCGGGCCAGGCGAGGCCCTCGGCGCCGACGAGCTCGCCGCTGGCGACCAGGGACGCGTCGAGGTCGTGCTGGAACTGGATCATCCGCCTGACGTCCTCGGGCGCCCAGGTGTCGACCGGCGGGACACCCTCGACGTGATAGGTCATCAGCAGCATGTACTTCACGATGCGCTCCCTGTAGCTCGTCGCCGGTCGCCTCTGGCCCGGCCCTCACCCACTGGTCGGAGCCGTGCGCACGATCTCGACATGCATCCTGTCGTTCTTTTCCCGACGAGGGCAGGGCGCCGCGGTGTCCGTCATTCGGGATTCTCCGACGAAGCCCTTGCCGGGGGCCGACTCGTTGTTACACATCGCGGGTCGCACAGCCCTGTGGACGTGAAGGAGAAGCACCGTGGTCCACCAGCCAGCACCGTCCGTGGTCGCCCTCGTCGGCAACCCCCGCCCGGGGTCGCGCACCCTGGCCGCCGCGCAGCACGTCGCCGGCCGGCTCGGCGAGGACGTGACGTCGATCGACCTCGCGACGATCGGGCACCAGCTGTTCACCGACGACCGCTCCCTCCTCGACCCGGCTCTGAGCACGGTGGCGCAGGCCCGCCTGCTCGTCGTCGCGACGCCGGTCTACAAGGCCTCGTACACCGGGCTGCTGAAGTCGTTCCTCGATCTGTACGGCCCCGACGGGCTGGCCGGGGTCGTCGCGGTGCCGCTCGTCATCTCGGGCAACCCGGCGCACGCGCTGGTCGGCGAGGTGCACCTGCGGCCCCTGCTGGTCGAGCTCGGCGCGACCGTGCCGACGCGGTCGCTCACCGTCACCGAGGCCGACCTCCTGGACCTCGACCCGGCCGTCGACCGGTGGCTCGCCAAGGCCTCGGCGCCGCTCCAGCGCGCGCTCACGCCCGAGCTCGAGGCGGCGGCGCGATGACCGCCGAGATCCTTCGCGAGCTCCAGGCCGACCTGGTGGAACACGACGAACCGCAGCTGTCGCCCGCCTCCTACAAGGAGGTCTTCCGCCGCCACCCCGCGGGGGTCGCCGTCGTGGCGTTCGTCGACGAGGGCCGGCCGGTCGGGTTCACGGCCACCTCGGTCATCTCGGTGTCCGCCGACCCGCCGCTGCTCGCGTTCTCGCTCGCGTCGACGTCCTCGTCGTGGGCGCCCCTGTCCCGGGCCCGCACGCTCGCGATCAGCTTCCTCGCGTCCGGGCAGGACGACGTGTCCGCGCGGTTCGCGACCAGTGGCATCGACCGCTTCGCCGCGGGCGGCTGGACCGCGCTGGCGTCGGGCGAGCCCGTCATCGACGGTGCGGTGTCCTGGGTCCGCGGGCGCATCGTGCAGCGCGCACCCGTCGGCGGCTCGTACCTGGTCTCGATCCGCGCCCTCGAGCACGGGATCGACGACGAGGCACTCCCGCTCGTCTACCACGACCGCACGTATCACCGGATCGGCGACCACACGGCCGTGTGACGCCGGCCGGACCTCCGGACAGCACAGACCCGCCGGGCCTCGGAGCCCGGCGGGTCTTGTCGTGCGCGAGGCACGGCCGAACATGACGCGAGTCGCGCCACGGGTGTCCGTGGCGCGACTCAGGTCCTGCTCGGCGCCGCCCTACGAGGACGACCTGGCTCCCACGCCCGCGCCGACGAGGGCGTCCGCGTCCCGCGCCAACCACTCGGCCGCCAGGAGCTCGTACGAGCGGGCGGTGTCCGACGGGTCGTGCGTGATCGTCGTGAGCAGCAGCTCGTCGGCGCCGGTGGCGCGCACGAGCGCATCGAGGCCCGACGCGACCGACGCGGCGTCGCCGACCAGCCGCGAGACGATGCGGTCGCGCAGGAGTGCGCGCTCGTCGTCGGACCGCTCGTCCCACGGGGTCGTGGTGCCTGGGCGCGGGTACGGGATGGCGCGGGCGCCCGAGCGGATGGACAGGACCCAGGCCGCGAAGGGGTCCGCCAGGGCGACCGCCTGCGACGACGTCTCCGCGACGAGCACGTCGGCCGAGACCACCACGTACGGGGCTGCGAGCACGCCCGGGCGGAACGCGGACCGGTACGCCTCGACGGTCTCGAGCACCGTCGACGGGCTCACGTGGTAGTTCGCGGCGAGCGGCAGACCCAGCTCGCCGGCCACGCGGGCACTCTCCCCCGCGCTCGACGCGAGCACCCACAGGGCCAGGTCGGAGCCCTGCACCGCGGGGCTGACGGCGTCGCGGCCGTCGTCGGCGCGCGCGGTACCGGCCTGCAGGTCGAGGACGGTGCGCAGCTCGTCGGCGAACGCGCCGGGCGTGCGACCGGCGCTGAGGTAGCGCTGCTGCGCGACGAACCGCGCGAGCAGGTCGGGGTCCCGGAAGCTGAAGGGAGGGGTCGCAGGCACGAGGAGCCCCTCGACGACGCGATCCTCGGAGACGACCGGCGGCGCCGGCGGCGCGGGCGGCGCGGCGGCCTTGTCGGAGGGCGGCGGGAACGACGCGCGTCCGAGGCCCAGGTCGACGCGCCCGGGGTGGGCGGCCGCGATGGTGCCGAACTGCTCGGCGGCGACAACCGGGCTCGTCGACCCGAGCAGGACGGCGGCCGACCCGACGCGCAGGGTCGACGTGACGCCCGCCGCGAGCGCGGCCAGCACGCCCGGAGCGGCCGAGGCCACGCCCGGGGCGAGGTGGTGCTCGGCGAACCAGATCCGCCGGTAGCCGAGCCGTTCGACCAGCCGCGCCCGGTCGAGCGACGCCTGGAGCGCCTGCGCGCCGGTGCCGCCCTCCCACACGGGTGCGAGGTCGAGGACGGACAGGGGGACGCGTGTCATCGGGACTCCTGGAGGACGAGGCGGGACAGGTGGAACGCGGGGTCGGAGGCACGCACCGGGTCGTCGACCGGCTCGTCGGCGAGGTCGGCCAGGACCCGGCCGATCGCGGGCCCGAACTTGAAGCCGTGGCCGGAGAACCCGGCGGCGACGACCAGCGGTCCGCGGCGGTCGAGGATGAAGTCGTGGTCGGGCGTGGTCGTGTAGGTGCACGAGATGGGGTGCGGGGTGCTCGCGTCGACGCCCGGCATCCACTGCTCGGCGTACCGCTGCAGGAGCGCGAGCTGCGCGGGTTCGGGCGTGAACGTGCGGTGGTCCGGGTCGGTCACCGGACCGACCGCGTGGAACCCGACCTTGACGCCCTCGCCGGGCGTCAGCAGTCCGTACGTTCCGCTGGGGTACGGATGTACACCGAACGGCTGATGCGTGAACGACGGCCAGTCGGCGGGGTAGGCGAGGTCGAAGTGGGCGGGCTGCTCCTGCGTCACCACCAGCGGGAGCGGCCGGCCGAGCAGCGAGCCGGTCCAGGCGCCGACGGCCAGCACGACCCGACGAGCGCGGACGGGTCCGTCGGAGGTCTCGACGACCACACCGTCAGTGGCGACCGTCAGCGAGAGCACGCGGACGCCGTGACGGACGTCGGCGCCGTGCGCGCGGGCGTCGTCCTGCAGCGCGAGGACGGCGCGGTCGGCGTGCAGTCGGCCCGCCGTGCGGGTCTCGTGCAGCACCGACCCCTCGAACCGCAGTCCGGTCCACCGCTCGGCCGCCTCGTCGGGCGTGAGGACCTCGTGCGCGATGCCACGGGCCTCGAACGCGGCCAGGAGCGACGGCGCGGGGGATCCGTGGCTGACGCCGCCGGTGATCGTCAGGAGCTCCGAACCGGTCGCGTCCTCGAGCGACCGCCAGAGCCCCAGCGCCTCAATCGTGAGGTCGAGGTACTCGGCGCGATCGTAGGTCTGCCGGTAGATGCGCGAGGCTCCGTGCGAGGCGCCTTGGACGTGGCCCGGCTCGAAGCGCTCGAGCAGGACCACCGACCGGCCGCGGCGAGCGGCCGGGCGTCCCCCGACCCCGGCCGGCCACCGTCGAGTGCGCTGGTGTGAAGACCAGGGGCACTCGGTCCAGGGTGGTCAGCTGGTCTTCGGCAGACCCGGGGGGTTGGTCTCGGACTTCTCGATCGCCTCGGCCTGCAGGCCCCAGCGCTCGAGCACCTGTTGGTAGGTGCCGTCCTCGAAGGTGTGGTTGAGGGCCGCGGTCACGGCCTCGGCGAGCCCGGAGCCCTTGAGGGTGGCCACGGCGATCTGCGCCGTGTCGGGCCAGCCGCCGTTGAGCGTGCCGACGACCTTGAACTGGTCGGGAGCGGTCGCCGCGCTGTACGCCAGGCTCGCGTTCGGGCCGACGTAGGTGTCGAGCCGGCCGGACTGCACGGCGAGCAGGACGTCGGAGTAGTTCTCGTAGTACTCCGGCTCGCCACCCTTGATCGGCTCGAGGCCCGCGTCGATGTTCTCCTGGTTCCAGGCGAGCAGGATCTTCTCCTGGTTGGTGCCGGACCCGACGCCGACCGTGAGGCCCGCGATGTCCTTGGGCTCCTTGATCTGCTTGATGTCGCTGCCGGCGGCGGTCAGCCAGCCGAGCTGGTCGTTGCGGTACGACGAGAAGTCGTAGAGCTCCTTGCGCTCCTCGGTCACCGTGACGTTGGAGATGACCGCGTCGACGTCCCCGGACTGCAGCGCGAGCGGCCAGTCGGCCCACGCCTTGACCTCGAGCTCGAGCTTCAGGCCCAGGGCGTCGGCGATGAGCGAGGCGATGTCGGGCTCGTTGCCGATCGGCGTCTTCTCGTCGTCGGCGAGGAAGCCGAGCGGCGGGAGGCCACCGGCCGTCGTCGAGACCTTGAGCACGCCGGACTCCTTGACCGCGGCCGGCAGCAGCGCGATGGCGTCGGCCGACTCGGTCGAGTGGATGCGGTCCTGATCGGGGCTGGTGTTGATCGTCAGTCCGGCGGCTGCGGTGGCGGAGCCCGAGGGCTCGGCCGCCACGTCGTCGTCCGCCGCGGCCGATCCGCTGCACGCGGCGAGCGCCAGCAGGGGCACGAGGGCCAGTGCGCTCAGGAGCCGGGTACGTCGCAGGGGTGTGGTCACGGGAGGTGTCTCTCTTTCGGTGGTGTGCGCAGGCGCGCGGGTGAGCGGGGAACGATCAGGGGTGGGTGCAGGCGGAGCTGTCAGAGCACCTTGTCCAAGAAGGCCTTGGTACGGGCGTGCTGCGGGGCGTCGAGCACCTGGGTGGGTGTGCCCTGCTCGACGATCCGGCCGCCGTCCATGAAGACGATCGAGGTGGCGACCTCGCGGGCGAACCCGATCTCGTGCGTCACGACGACGAGGGTCGTGCCGGTCGCGGCGAGGTCGCGGATGACGTCGAGGACCTCCCCGACGAGCTCCGGGTCGAGCGCGGACGTCGGCTCGTCGAAGAGCACGACCGACGGCTTGACCGCGAGCGCCCGGGCGATGGCCACGCGCTGCTGCTGGCCGCCCGACAGCTGCCGGGGGTAGGCGTCGGCCTTGTCGGACAGCCCGACGCGCTCGAGCAGCGCACGGCCCTCGGCCTCGACCTCGGCCCGCGGCCGGCGCTGCGCCGAGATGGGCGCCTCGATGACGTTCTCGAGCGCGGTCAGGTGCGGGAAGAGGTTGAAGTTCTGGAACACGAACCCGATGCGGGTCCGCTGCGCCAGCACGTCCTTCTCCTTGAGCTCCTGCAGCGCTCCGTCGGAACGCCGCTTGTAGCCGATGAGGTCGCCGTCCACCGAGATGAGGCCGCGATCGACCTTCTCGAGGTGGTTGATCACACGCAGCAGGGTCGACTTGCCCGAGCCCGACGGGCCTAGGATCACCGTGACCTCGCCGGGGCGGACCGTCAGGTCGATGCCGTCGAGCACCTCGAGCGTCCCGTACGCCTTGTGCACACCGCGCACCTCGACGAGCCCCGCGGCCATCAGAACCCACCCCGCTGGGTGCGGACCAGGAGGTTGCGGGCGCCGCGTCCGTAGCTCGGTGGGAGGTCGCCGGGCAGTGGTCTGCCGGTGAGGCGGGACCAGCTCACGCCCAGGCCCCAGCGTGCCTTCTGGATCGGCGTGGGCGGCAGCTGGCGCAGGGCGCCCTTGGCGTAGTGCCGCTCCAGGTAGTACTGCACGATCGTCAGCACGGTGGTCAGGACGAGGTACCAGATGCCCGCGACGATCAGCAGCGGGACCACGCGCTGGTTGCGGCCGTAGATGACGCCGACGATGTAGAACAGCTCGCCGTACGCCAGGACGTAGACCACCGACGTGCCCTTGACCAGGCCGATGATCTCGTTCACGGCGGTCGGCACGATGGTGCGCATGGCCTGCGGCAGGATGATCCGCCGTTGCTGGCGACGCCGGGGCAGGCCGAGCGCCGCGGCGGCCTCGTGCTGGCCCTGGTCGACGCCGATGATGCCGGCGCGGATGATCTCGGACGCGTACGCCGCCTGCGAGAGCCCGAGCCCGAGGACCGCGGCACCGAACTTGTCGATCACGGACAGGGTGTCGAGCTCGACGAACGACGGGCCGAACGGTACCCCGAGCGTGAGGTGCGGGTACAGGTACGCGAGGTTGTACCAGAGGAGCAGCTGGAGGATCAGGGGCACGGACCGGAAGATCCAGATGTACCCCCACGCGACCGATCGCAGCAGCGGTGACCTCGACAGCCGCATGAGCGCGAGCACGGTGCCGAGCCCGAACCCGACCACGGCGGCCGCGGCGGTGAGCCGGATGGTGCCCCAGAGCCCGTCGAGCACGGACGGCCAGGTCAGGTACTGCCAGACGACCCCCCACTCCCACTTGGGGTTGGTGAGCAGCGAGCTGACGACCATCGCGAGCAGCACCGCGACGATCGCGGTCGCGACCCAGCGCGCGGGGTGGCGCGCGCCGTAGACGCGGGGTTCGTCGTGGACGACGACGTCAGACACGTCGGGCAGGACGTCGTCCTTCTTCAGGAAGGCGGTGGACACGGTGCACTCCGGGGTTCGAGGGGGCTCTACGACTGCGGGGCGTCATGCTCCGGACAGAGCCACTTCTCGAACGCGAGCGGGCCGTCCGTCGGGGCGTCGGTCGTGTCGAACAGGGGGTGCCAGCCGGTCGCCAGGTAGAGCGCGGCGGCCTCGGGCTGCCGGGGACCGGTGGTGAGGTAGAGGCGCTCGTACCCGAGCGCGACCGCTCGGAGCTCGAGCTCGGCGAGCACCTGGCGCGCCAGACCGCGGCGGCGGTGCGCCGAGTTGGTCCAGATCCGCTTGTACTCGGCGGTGCGGACCGTCGGCAGACCGGACTCGTCGCGCGTATCCGGACGGCTGAGCCGCTCCGCCGAACCGAGCTCCGGCTCGGCCCGGAGCCGGAACGCACCGCCGGCCACCGCGGTCCCGTCCTCCAGGATCAGGATCAGGTCACCGTCGGGCGCCGCGAACTGCTCGGCGGGGTACCGCTCGAGCTCCGCGCGCAGGTCGTCGACCCCGAAGAACTCGCTGTACCGCGTGAGGTACTCGACCGCGAGCTCGTCGAGCATCGGCTGCACGGCCGGGTCGCTCAGCGCGTACGAGCGCACGACGCGGAGGTCGGTGGTCGTCATGCCGACGCCGCGAATCGGGCGACGGTGCTCGGCACGGTGCTCGGCAGGCCGAGGGTGTCGCGGAACGTGCGGCCGGGGTACGACGAACGGAAGGCGTCCGACGCGCGCAGCACCGGCAGGACGCCGTCGACGAGCGCGACCAGGTCGGTCTGCACGGATGCCGGGCGGATGGTGAACCCGTCGGCGGCCTCGGCGTCGAGCCAGTCGGTGACCAGCTCGGCGAACCCCGTGGAGGTCCCGACGAACGCGAGCGAGCCGGTGTCCCAGCTGACGCCCTCCAGGTCGGAGAGCATGTCGAGGCGGGCCTGCGCGCTGGCCCGGTCCGGCCCGACGATGAGGTAGACGTCGACCAGGACGCGCACGTCGCGCGGGTCACGACCGGCGGCGACGACCGCGCCCAGGACCCGGGCCCGGGTGCGCGCGGCCTCGTCGCGGTCGGTGGCGCGGATGCGCACGACGTCCGCGACGCGTCCGGCCAGCTCGATCTCGTCGGGGGTCGTCGCACGGACGACGACCGGCGGTCGGCCCTGCGGCGGACGCGTGCTGCCCTTCGGGACGCCGGCGGCGAAGTTCACGCCGTCGTGCGTCGTGAAACGCGGGCGTGCCGAGGTCGTCGGCACCCAGCTGTCCCAGCGCCGGGCGACTGTGGCGGCCGCCTCGGCCGCGCCGGCGAGGGCCGCGACGTCCGGGGAGGACGACCGCGGGCCGGCCGTCGGCACCTCGTCGAGACGCGTGGTCCAGCCGACCTGCCACCCGGCGCGACCGGCGCTGGCCTGGTCGATCGTCGCGATGGCCGTCGAGATGTGCGCCGGTTCGAGGTGCGAGGTGCCGACCGAGGCGACGAGGCCGATGCCGTCGGTGCGCGCCGCGAGGCGGGAGGCGACGATGGCCGCGTCGAGGCGGGTCGTGCTGCCGCCGGGGTGCAGGGCGAAGTCGTCGTCGAACACGACGAAGTCGAGCGCACCGCGCTGGGCGACGGCGACGAGCTCCTCGAGGCGGCCGGCGTCGAAGAGACGCTGACCCTGGGAGCCGTGGGTGCGCCAGGCGGCGGCGCGGGCGCCGGTGTCGGACAGGTCGACACCGAGGTGGGCATGGGAGGACACAGGGGTATCCGTTCAGGTGGTGCGAGAGGTGGGGCGCGCACGTCAGAGGTGCGGCGAGGCTCGCCCCGTTCAGCGGGGCGTGCGAGGTGGAGCGGGGCGCTGAAGGTTCAGCGACAACAGGAACGCGTGAGCATGGCGTGGCCGCAGCTCGGGGAGCGGGGTGCTCCGAACGCGTTCATGGTCGTTCCTCTCGTCCCGGCACTGCCGGGGTTCGCGTCGTTGCCGTGTGGAGGCGTAGTGCCCACCACGACCAGGTCCTCATCCGGGGCACCCCACCGCGCGGAGGGTTGCCTTCCAGCTAGCCGGAGCTTCGCGCTGGAAATCTTGACCTTATTGGTAGGGAATTTAGATCGGGGGCCCGACGACGTCAAACCGCTGGTCACATCGTGAGATCAGACGCGGGCGTCGTACGCCTCACGGGCGATCGCGACCGCGTCCATGTTCGCCTCGGCCCACACCTTCACGGCGTGCACCACGGAGGTCAGCGAGACGCCCAGCGGAGTGAGCTCGTAGTCGACCCGGACCGGCACGGACGCGGTCACGGTCCGCGTGATCATGCCGTCGCGCTCCATGGCGCGCAGCGTCTGGGTGAGCATCTTCTGGCTCACGCCGTTGAGGCGCCGCCGCAGCTCCGAGTGCCGCTGCGGGCCGACCTCCAGCGCGGTCATGACCAGACAGACCCACTTGTCCGACAGCTCGTCGAGGAGCTCACGGGTCGGACAGTCGGCGTCGAACGAGTCGTACGCCGCGAGGGGGAGCGTCTCGAGCACGATGTCCTCCGAGCAGGGAACCAGACAGACCCTTTAGGCACCAGAAGGTGCCTACTTCCCAAAAGATACCACTGTGCTCAGGATGGGTCGCGTCCCGAACCGATCTCCCCCCGGAGGCCCTCATGTCGACCGTCACCCTCACCGTTCCCGGCCCCACCGCCGACTTCGCGATCCTCGACCTGCCCGTCCTGGAGCCCGGTCCGGGCGAGGTCCGGGTCCACGTCGAGGCCGCACCCGTCCACCCGGTCGACGTGGTCGTCGCGCGCGGCCACGTCCCGCTGCCGCCGGCCGACCGCTACGTGCTCGGCTGGGCGCTCGCCGGCGTGGTCGACGCGGTCGGCCCGGACGTCACGGGCCTCGCCCCCGGCGACCCGGTGCTGGCCCTGTCCGACTGGTTCGACACCTTCGTCGGCGCCCAGGCGTCGTCCGTCGTGCTGCCGCGCGGGTCGGTCGCGTCGCGTCCCGCGTCACTGAGCGCGGTGGACGCGTCGACGCTGGCGCTCAACGCTCTGACCGCCGCACAGGCACTGGACCTGCTCGGCCTGCCGGCGGGCGCGACGCTGGCCGTCACCGGCGCCGCCGGTGGTGTCGGCGGGTTCGCCGTCGAGCTCGCCCGGCACCGCGGGCTCGAGGTCCTGGCCGTCGCGCGCGAGGCCGACCGCGCCTTCGTCGAGCGCACCGGCGCCCGGCTCGTGCTGCGGGGCACCGACCTCGGCACGCTGGGCGCCGACGGGGTGCTGGACACCGCCGAGCTCGGCGCACCGGCTCTCGTCGCAGCCCGGGACGGCGGCGTGCTCGTGGCCGTCACCGCGCCCGCGACGCCCACGCCCGAGCGCGGCATCCGCGTCAAGACCGTCCACGTGGTCAGCGGCTCCGCGGGACTCGCGGACGTGGCGGCGCTGGCCGTCGAGGGCGTCCTGACGCCGCGCGTCGCGGACACCTACCCGTTCGAGAAGGCGGGCGACGCCTACGCCGCGGTCGAGGCCGGCGGGCTGCGCGGGGTGGTCGTCCTGGTGCCGTGAGCTCTCGACGAGCGCGTCCGGCCCCGCGCGCCTAACCTCCGGGGATGCATCCTCGCCCCCTCCGTCGACGCGCGCTCCTGCGTGCCGCCGTGTTCGGGGTCGCGTTCACCGTGCCGGTCGCGGTGCTCGCGTACGTGGTGCGGGCGCAGGTGGACGACGTCCTGCGGCTCGACCAGCAGGCCATCGCCTCCGCGACCGACTTCACCCGCGAGCACCCCGAGCTCCGGCAGGCGCTGCTCGTCTGGCAGGAGGCGTTCCAGGCGCGCTGGGTCAACCTCGCCGCGACGGTGCTCTGCGTCTGGGTGTGGCGACGGCACGGGATGACCACGCGGGCGCTGTGGGCGTTCCTCACGATCATGGCGGCCTGGGCGCTGCAGCTGGGCGCGAAGGGGCTGGTGCAGCGGGCCAGGCCGGTGGTCGAGGATGCCGTCTCGCACGCCCCCGGGTCGAGCTTCCCGTCCGGGCACGCCACGAACACCGCAGCCGCGGCCCTCACGGTGACGCTGCTGGTGTGGCCGCTGCTCGGCCCGCGCGGCCGGGTCGTCGTCCCCGTCGTCGCCGGCGCCTGCGTCCTGATCACCGGGCTCGACCGCGTCATGCTCGGCGTGCACTATCCCTCCGACGTGATCGCGGGGTTCGCCCTCGGCACAGCCCTCGCCGGCGCGTCCTACCTGGGCTACAGCGGCTGGTCCGCGACCGGCCCGCACCAGGAGTCCTGATGCACACGTTCCTGCACCGCTACGAGCTCGACCGGTCCGCCCCGACCGGCCGCGAAGCACTCCGCGACATCGGCGTCCGGGTGCTCCTGCCGGCGGTCGGCCTCTGGGTCGTCCTCGTCGGCGTCGGCCTGCTGATCACCGGACCTCTCGACGGGCTGCCGCGGGAGGCAGCCGTGAACGAGTGGTTCGAGTCGATCCGGACTCCGGCGCTGAACTCGGTGACGGCGGCGCTGTCCGCGATCGGCACCACCGAGTTCATCATCGGCGCGTGCGTGCTGTTCGTCGCGCTCTTCTGGTGGCGCACCAAGCAGTGGTGGCTCGC
This sequence comes from Cellulomonas sp. P4_A2, assembly GCF_056402515.1. Taxonomy (NCBI): domain Bacteria; kingdom Bacillati; phylum Actinomycetota; class Actinomycetes; order Micrococcales; family Cellulomonadaceae; genus Cellulomonas; species Cellulomonas sp. P4_A2. The sequence goes on along the minus strand of NZ_JBFUHG010000024.1, from coordinate 26,476 downwards.
GATCGTGCCGCCGCAGGCCATCGCCGTGCAGGCCATCCTCTTCATGACCGCCGCCCTGGTGGTCGGCCGCGAGCGGCCCGACGTCGAGCACCTGGACGACTCGCCGCCCACCTCGGCCTACCCCAGCGGGCACACCGGCGCGTCCACGGCGTTCTACGTGACGCTCGCGATGATGGCCCAGCGGATCGGCAACCCGATCCTGCGCGGCGTCGTCACCGTGCTCTGCCTGCTCGTGCCGATCGGCGTCGGGACGGCCCGCCTGTACCGCGGCATGCACAGCCCGACCGACGTGCTCATGGGCTTCGTCAACGGGCTGGTCTGCGCGTTCCTGGCGTGGAACTACCTGCGCCGCGACACGTCCGGCGCAGCGGGCCGTCAGCAGGACCTGGCCGCTCGGGTCGCGGGCTGACACACCCGACGAGCGTGCGGTGTCCGATCGCGCCCTTCCCGTTCGTCGCACGGGTGAGAGGTCGCCCGCGCGGGGCGGCCCGGGAAGGATCACGATCATGAGGCTCGTCACCAACACGCAGATCACCGTCGACGGCGTGATGCAGGCGAACGGCGGGAACAACGCGGAGCTCGACCCCGGGTTCGAGCGGGGCGGGTGGGCGTTGCCGGTGGGCGACGAGGAGTCGACGGCCTACATCGGCGACTTCTACCGGCGCGCCGACGCGTTCCTGTTCGGGCGGCGCACGTACGACCTGTTCGCCGGGTACTGGGGTGTGCAGACCGACATGGACAACCCGTTCGTCGGCTCGCTGAACTCGCGCCCGAAGTACGTCGCGTCGAGCACGCTCACCGACCCGCGGTGGGCGGGCACGACCGTGCTGTCCGGCGACCTCGAGACGGCGGTCCGCGAGCTCAAGGCCACGCCCGGCGGCGAGCTCCAGGTGCACGGCAGCGGGCAGCTGATCCGGTGGCTGCTGGAGCATGGGCTCGTCGACGAGCTGACGCTGATCGTCTGCCCGGTGATCGTCGGTGCGGGCACCAGGCTCTTCCCCGACGAGGGCCGCGACTTCGCGCTCGAGCTCGTCGAGTCGCGTCGGTTCCCGAGGGGCATCACGGTGCAGACCTACCGGCCCGGCGGCCGTCCCGAGTACGCGTAGCAGTTCCCGACGACGGAGGTGGTGACGATGCAGTACCTGGTTTCCGTGATCGACGACCGGACCAACTCGGGCACCCCGCAGGAGGCGGTGGCGATCGACGCGTTCAACGACCGCCTGCGCGCCGGCGGCCACTGGGTGTTCGCCGCCGGCCTGGCGGCTCCCGAGACGTCGACGGTCATCGACGGCCGCGGCGAGGAGCCGGTGTTCACCGACGGGCCCTTCATCGAGTCGAAGGAGCACATGGCCGGCCTCTGGGTCATCGAGGCCCCCGACCTCGACGTCGCTCTCGCGCTCATGGCCGACGGCTCGAAGGCGTGCAACCGGCGGCTCGAGGTGCGCCCGATGCTGTTCCCGGAGGACTGAGCGACGACAGCCCGAACCGCGAGGCTCGGGCTGTCGTCGACCCTAGGTGGCGTCCCGCTCGGCGAGCCACGTGAGCATGGCTCGGTTGGTCTCGTCGGGCAGCTCCTGCTGGATCCAGTGGCCGCAGTCCAGGGTGACCACGTCCACGTTCGGCACGAACCGGGACAGTGACTCCGACCTCATGATCGCGTCCCGCTCGCCGTAGATCATGAGCGCGCGCTGCTGGATGACGGGCTCCACCTCGGCCAGCAGGTGCCAGTTGCGGTCGAGGTTCCTGTACCAGTTGATGCCGCCCGTGAAGCCCGAGGTCTCGAAGGCGGAGACGAAGACGGCCAGCTCGCTGTCGCTCATCAGGGGGTCGCCGAGCGGTGCCTCCGCCCGGGCGAGGTTCAGGAACGCCATGCCGGGCTGCGGCGCTCTGACGGGTTCGTTCGTGCGGTAGAGGTTCCGCAGGAACTGGTGTGCGAACTCGTCGAGCACGGCGTCGGCGACACCCGGCTGCCGGTTGAAGTGGACGAAGTAGAAGTCGCCGCCGAGCACGGCCTCCATGAGCTCGATCCAGGGCGTCTCGCCGCGCTCCTGGTAGGGCAGGCTCAGGGCGATCACCTTGTTGACCCGGTCGGGATGCAGCAGCGTCAGCCCCCAGACGACGAACGCACCCCAGTCGTGTCCGACGAACGTCGCGTCCTCGTAGCCGTAGTGATCCAGGAGCGCGACGAGATCGCCCGACAGGTGCTCGATGTCGTAGGCCGTCACCTCGGTCGGACGGGAGGAGTTCCCGTAGCCCCGCTGGTTGGGGACGATCACGTGGTAGCCCGCTGCGACGAGCGCGGGCACCTGGTGGCGCCAGGAGAAGGCAAGCTCCGGCCAGCCGTGGCACAGCACGATCGGTCGGCCGGCATTCTCTCGGCCCGCTTCGAACACCTCGAGCTCCACCCCGTTGACCGAGACACGGGTGGGTCGGGGAAAGTCATCACGAGTCGTGGCACTGGTCTGTGAGGTCATGTCGTCATCGTGCCGACCTAACCCGGTCACCTTGTGACCGGTTTCCTGTGCAATTCTCGTCGAGTGCGAGCTGACCGGCTGATGGCCACCCTGCTGTTCCTGCAGCAGCGCGAGCAGGTGACGGCTGCGGAGGTCGCGCGCGAGCTGGAGGTCTCCGAGCGCACCGCCCGTCGCGACCTCGACGCCCTGGCCGTGGCCGGGGTGCCCGTGTACTCGATGCAGGGACGCGGCGGCGGCTGGCGCCTCGTCGGCGGCGCCCGCACCGACCTGTCCGGCCTGTCCGCGAGCGAGGCCCGTGCTCTGTTCCTGGTGGCCGGCCCGGCCTCCGCCGCGACGCCGGCCGTGAGAGCGGCGCTGCGCAAGCTCGTGCGTGCCCTGCCGGAGCCTTTCCGCGTACAGGCCGAGGCGGCGGCGTCGTCGTTGGTCACCGACCCCCGGCGGTGGGGGTCGGACCGCGTCGAGCACCGACAGCCTCGCTTCCTCGACGAGCTCCAGGATGCGGTGATCCGCGGCGTCCAGGTGCGGCTCGGCTACGTGGATCGCGCGGGCGCCGAGACCGAGAGGACCGTCCACCCGCTCGGCATCGTCGCCAAGGGTCCGTCGTGGTACCTCGTCTCGCACACGGAGGCCGGCCGGCGGACCTTCCGGATCGATCGCGTGTCGTCCGTCGAGCCGACCGACCACGCCGTGCACCGACCCGAGGACTTCGACCTCGCGGAGAGCTGGCGCGAGATCGCCGACCAGGTCGACCGCTTGCGCACGCCCGGCGAGTGCCAGGCACTGTGCGTGCCTCATGGGATCGGCCTGCTCCGGATGGCCTTCGGGCGCCGGCTCGAGGTCGGCGGCTCCGCACCCGACGGCCGCATCGAGGTCGTGATCCGCGGCGGCGACGACGAGCACGTGCTCGCCGGAGAGCTCGCCGGGCTGGGCGAGTGGGTCGAGGTGACCGGACCTGCGGGCGTGCGCAGGCACCTCGCCTCGATCGGGGCTGCGCTCGTCGAGCGGTACCGGTGACGACGACAGCCCGGACCCTGCGAAGGGACCGGGCTGTCGGTGGCGGTAGCGGTGGGCTTGCGTCGCTCGTCTTGGACGACATTGGCCCGGTTCGACGATCTAGCATCTGACCTGGTCGGACACCTGCTCGCGGCTTGTACCGCGTTGTACGTTTTCGGACCCGGTTGGACGTCAAAGAGGAGAGCAATCGGCGACCTCCGGCACCACAGATCAGGTGTAGCGATCCGTGCAGCAGACCCAAGCGACCAAATCACTCTCCAACGGTCAACGGTCGTAGCGGGCGCGAGCGCGCTGGGCGTACACACGGGGGCCCTTCATCTGCATCTGGGCAAACTGGGTGCTGACGCAGAAGTGGGCGGAGACCTGCTCGTTCGTCCAGTCGGCGAAGGCCGCCCTGTTCGCGGCGGCCTTCGGGATGAGCAGCTCGCCTGCCATGAAGGTCGCCTGCTTCTCGAGGTTTGCAGCGAACGACTCGGCGTGGGACTCGCTGAGTAGTACTCCGGCGAACGGGTGCTCGAGCAGATGATGCCCGAGTTCGTGCGAGATGTTCGCCCGTCGCCTGTTGAGGTGATGAGCGGGGTTTTCGACGATCATCCGGGCCGTGCCCACGGGAATGAGGGCGGCCGACCAAGACCCGGTCGCGGTGCCGGTGAAGTGCTCCACCGCCTCCCCGCTCACGCCGGGGAGATCCTCGATCGAGTACACGGGGATACCGTGCTCGGCGCAAAGCGCGTAAGGATCGAAGGCGTCGTTGGGACCGAGGCCGAGGCCAGCGCGCTCCTCCTCAGCGACCTCAGACATAGCCGCCTGCGTCCACTTCATTTCACCCGTCCTGTGCCGCCCGTTCCGACTCGAAGCGGCGCGCAGCGGCGCCAATGATCTCTTCGAGGTACTGCACGTCCGTCTCTGTCAGGTCCCGGCGTGCCCGCAGCAGTGGCGCCAGAGCCGCGACTAGCTCGGGCTCCCGCTCATCTTGCCTGGTGGCGCCGACAATGAAGTCGTCCGCGGACATGTTCAGCCATGCGGTCATAGTCGCGAACGCGGTGACGTCGGGTCTGAGCCCGTTGGCCATCCGGGAGAGGGTCGACGCGCTCACCCCGAGTTCTTTAGCCAGTTGCCGCCATGACAGCCCTCGCGAAGTCCGCGTGGCGTCGAGCGCTGCGTGCAGCGCCAAGACGTCCACCGATGGGCCCTCCGTCATCGTCATTCCTCCATGTGTGCTCGACTTGTCGATCAGTGGTGCTACTGTAGTACCGCTCGACAAATCGAGCACTGTTCTACTGGTTTGGCACCCGTCGCTGGCTCAGTCTCGTGGCGGTCGCCATCTACGGATCTAGGAGGATCCCGATGACTACGCAGGCTGTTCCCCCTATCGATCGCGATGCTGCCAACGGCAAGACGATCGAGATCTTCGTCAACGCTCGCCCTCACCTCGTCGCGGACCGGGACGTGTCGTTCGAAGACGTCGTCGCTCTCGCCTTCCCTGGCCAGACACCCGCCCCCGACACCGAGTACATCGTCACCTACACCCGCGCGCAGCACGGGAACGCGTCGGGCTCCCTGGCCCCCGGCCAGTCCATCCGCGTCAAGAAGGGCACGAGCTTCGCCGTCCAGGTCACGACGCGGTCGTGATCATGGACGACCTCACGCGCCTGGAGAACGAGGGCTACGACGTCGAGCTCCGCGACGGCTACCTGATCGTCAACGACGTCCCCTACGTCACCGCCGATGAGGCTGTAGCCCGCGGACGGCTCGTCATGCCGGCGGCCATGGCTGGTGACGTCCTGGCTACGCCCCCGGACCACGCGACCCACTTCGCGGGCTCCGAGCCCTGCGACAACGAGGGTCGGCCGCTCTCGAAGGTGATCAACGGTCCGCAGGTCAACGAATTCCTCCCCGGCCTGCGCACCGACTTCTACTTCTCCGCCAAGCCGCTCGACGGCAATTACCCGAACTACTACGAGAAGGTCACCACCTACGTCGACCTGCTCTCGCGGTGGGCCCGACACCTCGACCCGACAGCAACCGCTCGCACCCATCCGGTCCACGCGGTCCCCGACGACGACGACTACCCGTTCGCCTACCGCGACTCGGCGTCCAGCCGAGCCGGCACCAGCGCCCTCAACTCGGTCTTCCACGGCGCGCGGATCGCGATCGTCGGCCTCGGTGGCACGGGCTCGCACATCCTCGACCTCGTCGCCAAGACGCCGGTCGCCGAGATCCACCTCTATGACGGCGACGTCTTCATCAACCACAACGCCTTCCGGGCGCCGGGCGCCGCTGACATCGCGGACCTGCGAGCCCAGCCGAACAAGGCCCAGTACTGGGCCTCGCAGTACTCCCGCATCAAGCGCCGGATCGTCGCCCACCCCAGGTACTTCGACGCGGAGACGGTCGCCGAGGTGGCCGGGTTCGACTTCGTGTTCCTCGCTCTCGACGACGGCTCCGACCGCCAGGGCATCGTCGCCGCTCTCGAGGACGCGGACCTCTCGTTCATCGACGTGGGCATGGGCGTCACCGACACCGGGTCCGGACTCACCGGCATGCTGCGCATCACGACCAGCACCCCGGCGCGACGTGTGCCTGTCCCGACGGGCGGCACCGAGCCCGACGAGTACGCACGCAACATCCAGATCGGTGACCTCAACGCGCTGAACGCGGCCCTCGCCGTCCTCCAGTGGAAGCGCCACCTCCGCTTCTACGCCGACATGGCATCCGACGTGCCCGCCTTCGCCTACCCCGTCAGTGACAACGCCATCGTGGACCTCAGCTCATGAACCGCCGGCACGAGATCGACCACCAGTTCGTCGAGGTCCTCCCGGCCCAGCTCGACCCCGGCACGCTCTACATCAGCGGCACCCACAACATCGTGGCGCACCTCTGCTGCTGTGGATGTGACCGTGAGGTCGTCACACCGCTTGGCCCGGCAGGGTGGACCCTGCGCTACGACGGACAGGTCAGCCTCGCGCCGTCCATCGGCAACGGCGCCTACGACTGCAAGTCCCACTACGTCATCCACGCGTCGCGCGTCCGGTGGTTGTCGACCATGACGCCCGCGCAGCACCTTCAGGCCCGGTCTCGCGACCAGGAAGCAGCGCAGCACCTCAACCAGTCCTGGCTGGACCGTGCCAAGCGAACGCTCGGAGATCTCTTCCGCCCTTCGCGATCCTGACCACCCGCCCGTCCTCACCGCGCCTCGACGACGCGAAATGGAAGGAGAGCGTAGGTACATGCGCGGCGTCCGGTGCCTCACCAAACGGCCCCCGATCGAGTCTCGACACGAAGCGCTGATGATCGCTGTACGCGTCGCCAAGGGCGCGCAAGCAATTCAGTGCCCCTACTGCGGATGGTGGCACGTTGTGGGGTACGGATCACCAATCGAGACGCCGAGCAGACCCCGTGCACGGCGGTAGCGCGAGCGGATGAGCCCGTCGCATCCCGTCCGTGACGCCGTGACGCACCGCACCAGCAGCCCGAACCGGTAGAGACAGGTGAGATGGATGGCACGTAGTGACACTCTCCGACGCGAGATCGCTGGGCTGGAAGACAAGAGGGCCGGCCACGCGAAGATCGTTGCCGCCCAGGGCAAGATCGCGACCGCGGCCCGTGAGCAGCCCGCAAGAAGCGTGACGCGGCAGCTCGTACCAAGAGCGCCGCCACCGTCCGATCGTCACTGACCGCAGCGGAGCGTGAGGAGAAGAAGACGGACGCCGCCGACGGCAAGGTCGCCAAGGCACGCAAGGACATGGCGACCATCGACAAGGCGATCGCAACGAAGACGACATCGCTGCGTTCCGCCGAGGCATCCGAGCAGAAGGCGAACCAGAACCTGCAGCGGAGCAACGACGCGAAGCGACGACGCGAGGAGTTGAGCCATGCCTGTGCCGTGTCGAAGGCGAGCCCGCCGGCGCCGGCGATCCGCTACGTCGAGGTCCCTCCCCCGACCCCCGAGCCGCTCCGCGTGCTCTACCTGACCTCCAACCCCGACGCCACCACGAGCACTGTGATGAACCCCGATGGGACAGTCGTCGAGCAGGTGGCATAGCTTCGAGTTGATCAAGAGGTTCGGCAGGTTAAGCAGGGTCTGCGCGGGTCGAAGTACCGCGACCTCGTCGTGGTCGAGCACGCCCCGGCCGCAACGTTCGGGGACCTGGCCAATGGACTCAACGACCATCGGCCGCACGTCGTTCACTTCTCCGGCCACGCCGATGCCCTCGGACTGTGGATGGAGAACGACGCCGGCGAGCGTGACGGACAAGACGTCAACTTCACCTTCCTGGCGCGGCTTCTCGGAGCCACGGACGAGCCGCCTCGTCTGGTCGTCCTCAACGCGTGCGAGAGCCTTGAGGGTGCCGACGACTTTCTGCAGACGGTCCCGGTGGTGATCGGGATGTCCGACACCATCGACGACACTGCCGCCGTCGTCTTCGCTCGATCGCTCTATGCGGCGCTTGCATCTGCGCAATCCGTCTCGACGGCGGTCGATCAGGCCAAGGTGCAGATGCTTGCCGCCTCGATGTTCGACGCCGACCAAGTCGACCACTCCCACCTTCCGACCCTACGAGCACGCGACGACGTCGATCCTGCGACCCTCGTCCTCGTATCGCCGCCCGTCGGCTCCTGACCCTGAAGGGCTCGATGTGAACAAACATCAGAAGGACTGCTTGCGGGCCTCGTCGCAGTCGGCTTCAAGGGTCCTTGGCGCTGGGCACATCACGAGTGGGACGGCGCCTTCTACCGCGCGTGGCGGGAATGGCCTTCCGCGAGACACATCAAGGTCTCCACCACGTTCCGGGTCGTTGGTCAAGACGCGCCTTCCCTCGGCGCGCTCGATCCGCGATGCGGCGACCAGCGACCTCATCGCGCAGGTCCACGCGGCGAACTACGGGCGTCTACGGGGTCCGCAAGGTTCACGCCCAGCTGCACCGTGACGGGCACCGGGTCGCTCGCTGCACCGTCGAAAGGCTCATGCGGGCCGCGGGGCTGCGGGGGCATCAGCCGGGCCAAGGGACCACGCACCGCGATCCCCGGGACGGGACCTGACCTGCGCCCGGACCTGGTCGAGCGGCTGTTCACCGCGACCGGACCCAACCAGCTGTGGGTCACGGTCATCACCTCCTGCCCCACCTTCGCCGGGTGGGTCTACGCCGCGCTCGTCACCGACGTCTACTCCCGGCGGGTGGTCGGCTGGCAGCTGTCGAAGAACCTGCGCACCGACCTGGCCCTGGACGCCTTGGAGATGGATCTGGACCCGGCAACCCGAAGGCCACGATGTCGCCGGCCTGGTCCATCACAGCGATCGCGGCGTTCCGTACGTCGCCATCCGCTACAGCCAGCGCCTGGCCGAGGCCGGCGCAGTCGCATCCGTCGGTACCACTGGCGACTCCTACGACAACGCTCTTGCCGAGGGCTTCAGCTCGCTGTTCAAAGCCGAGCTCGTCCGCAACTTCGGCCCCTGGAAGAACTTCGACGATCTCGAGATCGCCACCGCCGAATACGTCGATTGGTTCTCCGGACCTTCCTCGTGTCACCGACCCGCGCGCTTCGCCAGGCCACGGCGGGCGCGCTCGGGCCGCGTGCGGAACCCGCGCCCAGTTCTTGGCAATCCCGCCGCCTACGGTTCCATTCCAAAAAACGCCGGAAACTGCATCCACATGACGAACGCACCAACGAAGAATATTGTAAGCGGCAAGGCTGCCGACTTCCGCCGTGTGCGCGGCGGAGCACTTCGCCTGAACACCCTAACGATTCGCTCGTCCGATGTGTCGGACTTGATGTTTACCACCGCGTTCATCGGGTCCATTTTCGTGCCGAGAATCAAGCTAAGATTTAGCCAGCAACCAATCACCAGGCCCGCGACGGGGCTGCCGCCGGCGACGATGAAACGAAAGCTGCCAACAAGCGCGAGCGCCAGCAAACTCGCCGAAAGGGCGAGGGATTTTGCCGTTTCCGCACGGCACCGTAGACGTGAAAGGACTGGCACAGCGGCCAGGAGCAGCGCGTATGCAACTAGCACGAACGGCAAGCTTTAACTCCTACCTGGATCGGCGGTTGACGTAGCTGGTGACCTGAGGACCGCCAACATACGCGAGGCCGCTGAAAGCCGTCTGAAAGGCGATTCGGTGGCCGATCCCGCTCTTGCCGACGGTGCCAGCCATGTCCTCGATGAATCCATCCATCCCGCGGAACTTCCCAATCGATCTATTCCACCTAGCCGCGGCGCGGGACAGATGCGTGGCCAGCCTAGGGGCGGTCGCCTTGAGCACGGCCTTGGTGGATTCTCTGACCGCGAGACGACCAGCGCCTCCGAATGCGAGCCCAGCAGCAAGTCCCACCATCTCCCCGGCGGCCGAGGCGCGGTCGCCCGTGGCCAAATAGATCCCCGAAGCTCCTACGGCTGCCACGGTTGCAACGACGCCGCAGACACCGCACACGGCGGCAGGTAGGAAACCCGCGACCGTTGCGACACCAGACAACGCTCCAGCGAGCGACTTCCAACCCCACTGACCGTCGAGGTCGAAGCTGTTGACGGGGTCGGTCGGGTAGACGTAGTCGTTGTCGACACCCCCCTCAACTGGGTCGACGGACGAGAACCTACCAAGCGCTCCGATATATACGCGAGCGCCCATCTCGATCGCGGCGATTGTGGCGAGGTGTTCGTACATCTTCTGATGCTGGCCAACCCAGGCGTAGTCGACGCTCGAGGGCAGGTTCTCCCCAACGGAGTCCTCGGCGGCGGCTGTGCCGATTGCCTTCGTGGACGGGTCAAGGATCTGCCCGAACGGGTCGAAGCTCGTCAGGCTGCCGATTCGGGCGCCGGCGGCGTTGGCCGTGACAATGACATCGCCGTGGATGTTCGGGTATGACCAGGTCGCCGATCCCGTCGTCGGCACGCTAACCAGGACTCCCCCGGGCAAGGAGATTTGGCGTTGCAGCACATTGTTCGAGTCGTCCATGACCAGGTCGGCGCTGTCTCCCTCGCCGGTGAAGCCGTAGCGGATCGATGAAGTTTCCCCGTCTTGGCCCGCGCGGGCGATGATCCGGTTGCCGGCGTCGCGTTGGTAGACCACGGACGGACCGGAGGCCAAGGTGGTCGAGATGTGCCGACCCGCACCGTCGTATAGCAATGTCTGGTCGGCGAGCTTGGTCGTGTTGCCCTGCGCGTCGTACTGCAGGTTCGTCGTGTTGAGATTTGTCCCGGTGATCGGGTTCGCCGCAGGCTCGGGGTTCGCAATGTTGGTCGAGACCAGTCGGTCGGCCCAGTCGTAGCAATAGGCCGTCGTGCGGGCGAGCTGACCAGTCGGGGTGTCTGTCAACATCGTGCGGTTCCCGTCCCTCCCCGCCGAGGCGTTGGCCCCGCAGGTCCCTGACTGAGCGAACGCGTACTCCAGACGGTGACCTGGGATGTCAGCACGGGCGAGCCGACCGGCACCGTCGTACCAGTACGCGGCCGACGAGACGGCCGTGCCGTCTGTGACGTTCGCGGTCAGGATTCTGCCCGACTGAGAACGCACGACCTCATCGGAAACTCCGGGTGAGCCGACGAAGCTGTGGGCGACCTTCATCAGCGCGCCAGTAGTCGACCGGGTGAAGGTTGTGGACGTGCCGTTGCCGGCCGCGGTCGTCCCCGATGGGAAGGACACGCTCGCAGGTTCACCGAGGTTGTAGGTGACGTCGGCGATCGTCTTCCCACCGTCCAGGACGGACTTGACCTGACCGTCCGCATCGTAGGTGACCCCGGCCGTGTAGGTGCTGACCCCGCCGCTCGTCGCCGTGACCGTCGTGGTGGAGCCAGATGTCCGCCCTGCGGAGTCGTAGGTCGTGCCCGTCGTGACACCCCACACATCTGTGTACGAGACGGCCCGGCCGAGCAGGTCGACTCTCGTCGTGACCGTCCCGCCAATCGAACCGATAGAGGAGTCGGTGACCGACAGCGCCAACGGGTCGCCCCCGACCGCGTAGGACGAGGTCACTGTCCGCGCGCCGGAGGCTGCCGGGTAGATCACCTTCTCGACGCGGCCACGGGCGTCGTACGTCGTGCACGTCCAACCGACGTCGCCGGACATCTTCGTCCCCACCGCCCGACCAAACTGGTCATACACGACGCTGGACGTCGCGGGAGCACCAGTGCTCGGCGACGGACCGGTCGTCGACTTGACCAGCCCAGCAGGCCTGGCGCCTGCGGGGACCGCACACACGTTTTCCTGCATGTCCGTCGAAGAGTAATAGGTGTAGGTGGTCCCACGAGCAGTGTCGAGCGTCCCGGCCGCCGTGGCTGCCGGCAGCCAGCGTCCGGTGCGGCGTCCGAAGCCGACACCTGGCGCTTCATAGGCGTTCGTGGTGGTCAGCGCGAGGCCTGCGGGGTCGACGGTGGTCGTCAACGCTTGACCCAACCACGGGCTCGAGCCGTACCCGGTCCGGGTGGCTTGCCCGGGAGCCTGCGCAGAGGTCACGGCAGGGGTTCCCCCGGGAACCCCTGCCGGTACGGCGTCGTCGCTGCTGGTACTGGTGACCAATCCGTAGTCGGGTGCGAGGGCCGACTCCGGGATCACCCCAGTGGTCACGCCGGGGCCCGACCACGAGATCGTCACGCTGCCTGGACCGCCGGTGTTGACGTAGTCGACCCGGAAGCGTGCCCAACCGGCCGAGTCGCGGTGCACGGTGCCGGAGGTTGTCCCTCCGTTCGGTGGCGCGAGTCGGCGGATGTCGTCGACCCAGACTTGGACCTGGTCATCGGCGCCGGCTGTGAACTGGAAGTCCCCGGCCTGCGGAAAGTAGATGAGCCCGGTGAGCCGGGCTCCCCAAGGGGCGGCCGTCAGTGCGGGGTCGGGCATATTCGCGCCCCAGTCCTTGGCAAGGGTCCCAGAGCCGAATCCGAGTGCGAACGCCTTGGGCTGCCCGGCCAGGGATGCGCCGCTGTAGTAGGCGACGTTGAGCCCGTTGAGGCCCTCGTCGTATTTCGTTGACTGGTGCGCGGTGGTGGCCAGGCAGGACGCGACGGGCTGGCGGTCGGCACCGAAGCACGAGGTAGGCGCAGGCCCGTAAGTGTCGGTGGCCCGGTCGCGATTGTCGTACAGCGTGGTGGACATCCGCCCTGCGGGGTCGGTTGAGGAGAGGAGGAGATCCTTGGAGGGGTCCCAGACCTGGGTGGAGGTCAGCCCGCTGGGACTCACTTCGGTGAGCTGTCGCCAGGCCTTGTCGAAGGTGACCGTCCTGGCGTGCCCTGGCAGTCCGGTTCGGTCGACGTAGGTCGTGGTCGCGTTTGCGTAGGTGAACGATGTCGCTAACCGGCCGGCGGTCGTCACCCCGTCGACTGCCGGAAGCGTCACCGTGGTGGCCTTCCAGGCCTTCGGTGAGCCGCCGGTGCCGTCGTAGGCGACCTGGATCGTGTTCGCGTTCGCCTTAACCCGGGATGTGTCAGCGGCGAGCCAGTCCGTGATCAGGGGTGTGCGTAGCGCGGTGAGCTCGCCGGCGCTGCCGTATTCGAAGTCGGTGACTTCGGTTCCTGGATCGACGATTCTCACCAGCCGGCCAGCGGCGTCGTAGCGCAAGAAGGTCGAATCTCCAACGCCGGTGCCTGATGCGGGTGGGTAGACGATTCGGCAGACCATTCCCGCCGGTGGAGCGGCGAAGCCGAACTCGACCGGGCAGGCGGCGCCGGTTCCGCCCTCGGGTGCAGTCGAGTCGCTGTAGTAGAAGCGGACTTGCTTGCCTGACGCGCGGTCCTCGAGGTAGTCGAGCTGACCGGTGAAACCCTTCCAAACGACCTTCGGGGATGCAGTTGTCTTGGCGTCGGCGGGTGGGGTGGAGGATTCGAGGCGGCCGTTGGTGCCGAAGACGTAGACAGTCCCGTCCTCTTGGGCAAGGTTCACCTGGCCGGTCCCAGACAGGGCTAGGACGCCGTACTCGCCCTGCGGCGGCGCGTACCCGCCGACATCCTGTTTGGTGTAAGTGTGGGCGGTGCCGGTGGCGTCGGTAACGACCACGGCGGTGGCTTCGACCGCGGCAGAGACGTACTCAGTCGAGCCACCGGCGAGCGCCGCCGAGGAGGACCACCCGGCGGGCAGTGTCTCGAATGTCGGAGAGAGCCAGGACGGGGGCACCACGATGCCATTGGGGTAACCCGGGCCCTTGGCCCACAGCTGATAGGTCGCGCCGCCACCGGACTCGAAGTACTCCGCGCGGATGGGCGTCTGGCCCGTGATGGTCTTGGCCGTGCCCCAGTACACCCCGCCGGCCTGGTCGGACCATCGGTCCACCACGGCCGGGCCGTCGCCAACGAAAACGCGAGTGCCATCGTCCTGGAGCACCCCGAACGTCCAATCACCAGCAGTAGGAGGCGTGAAGTATCCACTCCACCGCACAGCGAAGTTGTCCACGGGAACAGAGGGTGCCGGCGAGCCGTACTCCCAGAAGAAGTTCGGGCTCGCATCGATACGCGTCATCAGTGGCTCGACGCTCAAGGGGTATGTGAAGGCAGAGGCCGGGGATCCGGCGGCGTAATAGCGCCCGAGCAGCCCCTTCTCGCGCGCTGCCTGGGAGTTGTAGGAGAACGAGAGTCCCATCGGGCCGCCGACGGTGTTCACGGTCGGCGAGGCGAACCGCAGCCCGACGTTCCCGTTCGCCAGGTTCACGGTGACCGGGCCGACCTGCTCGACGGGCGCGGGGCCTGACTCGGCCAGTCGGCGGTTCACGGTGAGGTTGGCCTTCCACGGCACCCGTCCGGCGCCGAGGTCGTCTTTGGTCTCGACGGTCCAGCTGTACGCCCCGCCATCACGCAAGCTGCCTTCGGGGACCTGGTAGCTCGCCGCGTCCTGCCACCCTGAGGTGAGCACGGTTCCACTGACAGCGTCCGTCCCGGTGGCGATGCGGACCTGGTACTTGATTGCGCCGTCACCGTCCGGGGCCACGGCGGGCCATGTGATCAGCGGTGACGTCGTCGTGATCGTCTGCGTTCCCGTCGCTGGCGGGGCGACGCCGTCGAACTTGACCTGCGTCTTGTCCACCTTCGGCAATGTGTTCGTGGTCATCGCATAGACGTACCCGTTGCGCTGGGTCGACGTGCCAAAGATGTTGTTGTAGGCGTTCCGGACGAATGGCTGCCAGTAGTAGGTCGTGCCGTCCTCGAGGAGCCCGGCGGGCAGGGTCGCGGTGTTCTGGCTAATCCAGCCGCTCTCCCAGACCTTGCTCGCGTCAGGGCTCGGAGTGGTACCGACTCTGAAGAAGTACTCGAGCCCCGGCGACTGCGCGGGGTCGGACGCGGACGACGTCAGCGTCGGCGCTTCAGGAACGCGGGACCAGTGGGCCGGGGCGCTGCCCGTGACTGAGGGGTACTCGGCGGTCGTGATGTAGAGCGCGGTGCGCATGTTCTTGTACGTGTACACGCCGGGCGTCTCGGCACCGTTGATATACACGTAGTAGCCCTGAAGGCCGGCGTTCACCCAACTCGCATAGTCGGTGCCGAGAGCATCACTGTCGAATACGCCAGAACTGTCGACCCAAGCTTGTGCTTCGACATTGCCCTGGCAACCAAACCCGAGACACGACGCCCAACCGGTCTGACCCACGTAGCCGTTCGTGGTTCCGGACTCCACGACGGTGTGCATCCAGACGTCGACAACTTGCCGGCCGAAGAACTGCTCGTAGGGGAAGTGGTAGACGGTGCGCCAGTAGCGGTCGCCGTTGTCGCGGGAGTTGCCGATGCGCAGGTGGCCGTCCGAGACAACGGTGCCGTCCGACTTGTAGGAGTAGCTCGCGTCTAGGCCGGTGCCGGTCATCACGGTCGGGTCGATCGAGACCGGATACACCCGTGAGGGATCGGTCAGCCACGCCATGTCCGGGCTGATGGACAGCACCCAACCCTTGGCATCTTGGGTCACCGTCATCGGCGTGTTCACGGTCGCGGCCTCGCGCACACCGTCGACACCCGACGAATCCACCATCACGGCCGGCGGGATCATCATCGCGACCGCGCCGTCGCTGCCGACGAGCTCGTAAGAGCCTGAGCGGCCCTCATGCAAGGTGAAACCGGTTCCCTTGATCCTCCACCGGTAGGTCGGCGCCGTGCCGGGGGCCGTGTCCAGTACCACGGACTCCTTCACCGAACCCGGCGTCACCTGGTACTTCAAGTCCGCCCCTGGCAGCACGTCGGCGTACGTGGCCACCGATCCCTTGCGGCTCAACGCCTTCGAGCGCGCACCCAGCAGGCTGATGCTGACCTGCGCACCCTTGCGCGAGACGCGCAGCAGATCAGCAGAATCGCCCTTCGCCGCGAACCGCGGGGCCAGCGGGTGCCGGGCAATCGTGCCGCCGCCGTCGCCGGTCGAGGCGACGATGGTCGAGATTGACTCCCACGAGCCGTCGACCGCGCGGATGTTCGACGGCTCAGCGGTCAGCTCGGTGGTGTACGTCCCATCCGCGTTGGCGAAGACGGTCGACGACTCTGTTCGGGCCGAGACGGTCGACGTCTCCTCATCAAAGCCCTCGACCTCTTCTACCTTCGGGGCGGGCTTGGCGGACGGAGCCAACGCGGGGACGTCGAACGCATTTGCACCTACGGGCGCCGACAACGGCGATGGCTCCGCAGAGTCCAACGGTGGCACCTGGTCGGCCGGCACGCTGATTGGCTGCGCGGCGCCCGGCGGCGACGCTTGAGCAGCTTGCACGGGCTGGATCCCGACTGCTACTAGGCTGACGCTGACCAAACCTGCAACCAGCCCCGCCCGCATTGCTGATGTACGTCGCACTCGCACCCTTGCCCCCTGGCTTCGTCTCAGCGACCACCATCGGCACCGAGAGCCCGCAACTTAGCCACACCAAGGACCACACCCGCTGAGCGCAATGGACGAATCGGACACCCCTGGCGCACGTTCACTCGAACGGACCACCGACTCATGGGGAGCCTGACCCGCTTCCGTGGACACCTTGTCTGAGGCGAGGTGTGTCGCCCCCGGGGAGGAGTCTGGGAGGCCTGCAGCCGGCCGCCGGACGTCCGGCGTCGAGAGAGGAGCCGGCCCTTAGCGGTCGCCTCGGCTCTGGGGATCAGCGAGTCGTGCGTGCTCCGGTGGATGGCCCAGGACGACGTCGATGCGGGCCGCCCTGAGGGGCGGAGCAGCGAAGAGCGCACGGAGCTCGTCGAGCTGCGGCGCCGTGCATGATCAACGAACCGAAAGTGCCCGCGAAAGGGGCAGGCTCCGAGTGGAATTCGGTGAGTTCGAGGGCAAGGCGGATAGCCCGGACCGGCGTTGCTGCTGGTCAGGGCCGTGCGCTCACTGCGGGTGCGTTATCACACGGCTTTCGACGGACGGTGGGACAAGGTTGGTCCGGTTGGACGATCTGGTGCCTGACCTGGTCGGACGCTCATCCGGCTCGCACCGGGTTGCCGGATGCCGCGCTGCTTCGGTCCCCAAGGTGGAGTCCAATTGGGCGAGTTTGAGGCAAAACGAAGGGCCCAAACCGGCGTTTCTGCTGGTCAGGGCCCCGCGTTCACTG
This sequence comes from Cellulomonas sp. P4_A2, assembly GCF_056402515.1. Lineage (NCBI taxonomy): Bacteria > Bacillati > Actinomycetota > Actinomycetes > Micrococcales > Cellulomonadaceae > Cellulomonas > Cellulomonas sp. P4_A2. The sequence continues at coordinate 9,497 of NZ_JBFUHG010000024.1, read as the reverse complement.
CCGTTGCGGTAGCGGTGGGATTTGAACCCACGGTGGACTTTCACCCACACACGCTTTCGAGGCGTGCTCCTTAGGCCGCTCGGACACGCTACCTCGGGGAGAACGGTACCCGGTGAAGGGCCCTGCCTCCGAATCGGGCAACCCGTCGTACCGTGGAGAGGTGAGCAGCGACGCACTCCCGATGACCGCCGGGTCGCTGGCGGAGGTGGTCGACGTGCTCGTCGGCCACCGGCTGGCGGTGCTCACGGGCGCGGGGGTGTCAACGGACTCCGGGATCCCCGACTACCGCGGTCCGGACTCGCCGCCACGCACCCCGATGACGTTCCAGCAGTTCACGGGCGACGAGGGCTTCCGCCGGCACTACTGGGCGCGGAACCACGTCGGCTGGCGGCACGTGCACCGGACCATCCCGAACGCGGGGCACCGGGCGCTGGCCACGATGGAGCACCGCGGCGTCGTCACCGGGCTGATCACGCAGAACGTCGACCTGCTGCACGAGGCCGCGGGCAGCCGGCACGTCATCGACCTGCACGGGCGGTACGACCGGGTGCGCTGCCTGTCGTGCGGCACGGTGATCAGCCGGTCGGACCTCGCGGCACGGCTGGACCTGCTGAACCCGGGGTTCGCCGAGGAGCTGGCGGCCGTCGACGACATCGAGATCGCACCCGACGCCGACGCGGTGATCGAGAAGACCAGTCACTTCGTGGTCGCGGACTGCGCGGTCTGCGGCGGGATGCTCAAGCCCGACATCGTCTACTTCGGCGAGAACGTGCCGCGCGAGCGGGTGGACCGGGCCTACGCGATGGTCGACGCTGCCGACGCGCTGCTGGTCGCGGGGTCGTCGCTGACCGTCCAGTCAGGGCTGCGGTTCGTGCGGCACGCGGCGCAGACGGGCAAGCCGATCGTCGTCGTGAACCGTGGGGCGACGCGCGGGGACAAGTACGCGGCGGTGACGCTGGACGCGGGGACGTCCGAGACGCTCACCGAGCTGTCCGAGGTGCTGACGGCTCCAGCCGCACGATGACCGCCTTGGACACGGGCGTATTGCTGCCCAGCGCGGTGCTGGCCAGCGGGACGAGCACGTTCGCCTCGGGGAAGTACGCGGCCGCGCAGCCGCGGGAGGTCGGGTAGGCGACGACGCGCTGGTTCCGCAGGACGCGGTCGGGGTCGCCCGGCCACTCGCTGTGGATGTCGACGCGGGATCCGTCGGCCAGTCCGAGGTCCTCGAGATCCAAGGGGTTCACGAAGACCACGTCGCGGCCGCGGTGGATGCCCCGGTAGCGGTCGTTCAGGCTGTACATCGTGGTGTTGAACTGGTCGTGCGAGCGGATCGTCTGCAGGATCAGGCGTCCGGGAGGGCACTCGACCGGGACGAGCTCGTTGACCGTGATCATGGCCTTGCCCGTGCTCGTCGCGAAGGTCCGCGAGTCCCTCGGGCCGTTGGGCAGGACGAACCCGGCCTTGCGACGGATCAGCCGGTTGAAGTCCGCGAAGCCGGGCACGACGTGGGAGATGTGCTCGCGGATGGTGTCGTAGTCGCGCTCGAAGCCGGCCCAGTCGATCGGGCTGTCCTCCCCCAGCACCGCCCGCGCCAGGCGCGTGACGATCGAGATCTCCGAGAGGAGGTTGTCCGAGACGGGAGCGACGGCGCCGTGGGTGGCGTGCACCGCGCAGACCGAGTCCTCGACCGAGAGGAACTGCGGGCCGGACACCTGCAGGTCGACGTCGGTGCGGCCGAGCGTGGGCAGGATGAGCGCCTCGGCGCCGGTGACGACGTGCGACCGGTTCAGCTTGGTCGAGACCTGCACGGTCAGCTCGGTCCCGCGCATCGCGGCCTCGGCGGCGGCGGTGTCCGAGATCGCCGCGACGAGGTTCCCGCCGAGGGCGAACCAGACCTTGACCTCGCCGCGCTGCATCGCCTCGATCGATCGCACCGAGTCGAGCCCGTGCGCGCGGGGCGGCTCGAACCCGAACTCGTCGGCGAGCGCGTCCAGGAACCAGTCCGGCGGCCGTTCCCAGATGCCCATGGTCCGGTCACCCTGGACGTTGCTGTGCCCCCGGATCGGGGAGGCGCCCGCGCCGGGCTTGCCGATGTTCCCGCGCAGGAGCAGGAGGTTGACGATCTCCTTGATCGTGTCGACGCCCTTGCGGTGCTGCGTGATGCCCATGGCCCACGTGACGATCACGCGGTCCGCGGCGAGGTAGCGGTCGGCGAGCTCGTCCATCTCGCGGATCGACAGGCCCGTCGCCTGCACCACCTCGTCCTCGTCGAGAAGAGCGAGGTGCACGCGGAGCTCGTCGAGACCCAGGGTGTGCCGCGCGAGGAAGTCGTGGTCGAGGACCGTCCCGGGCTCTCGGGACTCGGCCTCGAGCACCCGCCGCGAGATCCACTGCAGCAGCGCCATGTCGCCGCCGGAGCGGATCTGCAGGAACTGGTCGGCCATGTCGGTGCCGCGGCCGACGATGCCGCGCACGGTCTTCGGGTTCTTGTACCGCCGCAGGCCGGCCTCGGGCAGCGGGTTCACGGACACGATCGTCGCGCCCGCCCGCTTGGCCTCCTCGAGCGCCGTCAGCATGCGCGGGTGGTTCGTCCCGGGGTTCTGGCCCATCACGACGATGAGGTCAGCCTTGGCGAAGTCGTCGTACGCGATCGTCGACTTCCCGATCCCGAGCGTCTCGAGCATCGCGGTGCCCGTCGACTCGTGGCACATGTTCGAGCAGTCGGGCAGGTTGTTGGTGCCGAACGCCCGCACGAAGAGCTGGTAGACGAACGCGGTCTCGTTCGCCGCGCGTCCGCTCGTGTAGAACGCCGCCTGGTCGGGGCTGTCGAGGCCGCGCAGCGTGGTCGCCACGAGACGGATCGCGGACGCCCAGTCGATGGGCACGTAGTGGTCGCTGCCCGCGGGCTTGTGGACGGGTTCGACGAGCCGGCCCTGCTGGCCGAGCCAGTACTCGGACTTCTGCGCCAGGTCGGTCAGCGAGTGCGCGGCCCAGAAGTCGCTGGAGACGGTGTTGGTCGTCGCCTCCCACGTGACCGCGCGGGCGCCGTTCTCGCAGAACTCGGCCCGCGCGCGGTGGCCCGGGTCCGGCCACGCGCAGCTCATGCAGTCGAACCCGTCCTGCTGGTTGATCTTGGAGAGCAGGCTCAGCGTGCGTCGAGGGCCGAGGTTGGGGAGCGCGTTCGTCATCGCGCTGACGATCCCGGGCAGGCCGACCGCCCACGGCTCGGGCGGCACGACCGACATCCGCTCATAGGTGGGGTCGGTCACCAGAGGCTTGCGCGGCACTCAGACCACCCGGTCCGGCCGCGAGTACACGACCATCGTCGACCCGCGCAGGAAGCCGACCAGCGTGAGCCCGGACTCGGTAGCGAGCTCGGCCGCGAGCGACGACGGCGCCGAGACGGCCGCGAGCATCGGGATCCCCGCCATGACGGCCTTCTGCGCGAGCTCGAACGACGCCCGCCCCGACACCATGAGCACCGTGCGCCGCAGGGGCAGCAGCCCCGCGGTCAGCGCCCAGCCGACCACCTTGTCGACGGCGTTGTGCCGGCCGACGTCCTCGCGAAGCACGAGCAGGTCGCCGTCGTCGGAGAACAGGGCCGCCGCGTGCAGACCGCCCGTCTTGTCGAACACGTCCTGGTGCTCGCGCAGCCGGTCGGGGAACGTGGCGAGGAGGTCGGCGGGCACGGTGAGGTCGTCGTCGGCCACCGTCCACGACGAGCTCGTCCGCACCGCGTCGATGCTCGCCTTGCCGCAGAGCCCGCACGACGACGTCGTGAAGAAGCTCCGCTCGAGGCTCGGGTCCGGCGCCGGGACCCCGCGGGTCGTCACGTCCAGCACGTTGTAGGTGTTCTCGCCCTCGTCGTTCGCCCCCGCGCAGTACCGGGCGGCCGCGAAGTGGTCCGACGAGGAGACGACGCCCTCCGAGACGAGGAAGCCCGCCGCGAGCTCCACGTCGTGGCCCGGCGTACGCATCGTCACCGCCAGCGGACGACCGCCCACCCGGATCTCGAGCGGCTCCTCGGCCGCGAGGAGGTCCTCCGCCGGGCGGGCGCCGGTATCGACGTCGATCCGCGTCACCCGTCGCCGCACCGCGATTCTCTGCACCACCCGATGCTAGGACCGATGCGTCGCGAAGAACTCCCGCAGCAGCGCCGAGCACTCGTCCGCCCGCACGCCGCCCACCACCTCGACCTGGTGGTTCAGCCGCCGGTCGCGCACGACGTCGAACTGCGAACCGCAGGCACCGGCCTTCGGGTCCCACGCGCCCAGCACCAGCCGCGGGACGCGCGCCAGGACGGTCGCGCCGGCGCACATCAGGCAGGGCTCCAGGGTCACGACGAGCGTGCAGTCGTCGAGCCGCCAGCGCCCCAGCGACTCCGCGGCCCCGCGCAGCGCGTCCATCTCGGCGTGACCGGTCGGGTCGTTGTCGGCCTCACGCGTGTTGTGCCCGCGGCCGATCACCTGCCCTGCCGCGTCGAGCACGACGGCACCGACCGGGACGTCCTGCGTCAGCAGCGCCAGGCGGGCCTCGTCGAGCGCGAGACCCATCGCGGCGTCGTCGGCGGGGTTCGGCATGGGTCCTATGCTCGCAGGCCGAGGACGCCGGTAGGTTGTGGCCATGCGCCTGCACGTCGCGGACCACCCCCTGGTCGCCCACAAGCTCACCGTCCTTCGCGACATCGGCACGCCGTCGCCCACGTTCCGGCTCCTGGTCGACGAGCTGGTGACGCTCCTGGCGTACGAGGCGACGCGAGACGTGCGTACCGAGCCGATCGACATCGTCACGCCGGTGGCCCCGACGACGGGCATCCGGCTCGCCGACCCGCAGCCGATCGTCGTGCCGATCCTGCGCGCGGGCCTGGGCATGCTCGACGGGATGACGCGCGTGCTGCCCACCGCCGAGGTCGGCTTCCTGGGGATGCAGCGCGACGAGCAGACGCTCGAGGCGATCACCTACGCCAACCGGCTCCCCGACGACCTGTCGGGTCGGCAGTGCTTCCTGCTGGACCCCATGCTGGCCACCGGCGGCACGCTGGTCGCCGCGATCGACTACCTGCTCCAGCGGGGCGCGCGCGACGTCACGGCCGTGTGCCTGCTCGCCGCGCCCGAGGGTCTCGCCGTCGTCGAGCAGTTCGTCGGCGACCGGGCGGACGTCAAGATCGTCGTCGCAGCCGTGGACGAGCGCCTGAACGAGAAGGCGTACATCGTCCCCGGCCTGGGCGACGCGGGCGACCGGCTCTACGGCATCGTCTGAGCGCGTCCAACCCCTGGGACGCTCCGCAAATCGCTTTCCGCAGCCCGCGGCGCGTGGCACAGTCCGCGTCGTGACCCTCACGTGCGCCTGTTATCGATCCTGAAGCCCTCAGCGACCGACACACTCTCGCGCCCCAGTCCGGAGGGCGCCGCACCGGAGACCTCCCCATGGCACTACCCCGCTCGATACCTCGCACCATCGCCCCGAACGCGGGTCTGCTGCTCTACGTGAGCCTGCCCGCGCAGACGGGGCTCGGTGCCGCCGACCTCGCCGAGGCCGCGGACCTGCTGCAGGAGATGGCACTGGAGCTGCTCCCCGGAGCCGAGTCCGTCGCGGCCCTCTCGCTGGCCACGGCGGGTTCCGACGACATCCACGACCTCGGTGACCGGCTCACGCACCTGCGTCTGCTGCAGGGTGCGCAGGAAGCCGTCTGAGATCGCGCTGCCGGGCCCGAGCGCAGGGGGCGCGGGTCCGGCAGTGCCCCACCGGTCGCCCGCGCGCGACCCCGTGCTTACCGTGGGTCGTATGCGAATCGCGATCGCGGGCGGCCACGGACAGGTGGCTCGACACCTGTCGCGTGCCCTGACCGCGCGCGGCGACGTCCCCCTGGCCCTCATCCGACAGCTCGGCCACGTCGAGGACGTCACCGGGGACGGCGCCGAGGCGGTCGTCCTGGACCTCGAGCGCGCCAACGCGCGGGACGTCGCCGAGGCCGTCTCCGGTGCCGACGCGGTGGTGTTCGCGGCGGGCGCGGGTCCGGGCAGCGGGATCGCCCGCAAGGACACCGTGGACCGGGCGGCCGCCGGTCTGCTCGCCGACGGGGCCGAGCAGGCCGGTGTCCGGCGCTACGTGCTCGTCTCGTCCATGGGAGCCGGGGCGCCGCCGCCGCCCGGCACGGACGACGTCTTCGCCGCCTACCTCGTCGCCAAGCGCGCGGCCGAGATCGACCTGCGGGCGCGGGACCTCGACTGGACGATCCTGCGGCCGGGCGGCCTGACCGACGGCGCGGCGACCGGCACGGTGACGCTCGACGAGCGCGTGGACCGCGGCAAGGTCCCGCGGGCGGACGTCGCCGCCGTGCTCGCCGCGCTGCTGCACGAGCCTCGGACGTCCGGGCGTGTGCTCGAGGTCGTCGGCGGAACCGTCTCGATCGACGACGCGATCGCGGCGCTGACGCTCTAGTCCTGCGCGGCCGGCGGGGTCGTCCGCACCGTGATCGCGCCGATCAGGTACTGGTCGCCGTTGGTGCTCGCGGTCAGCGAGCTGACGTCGCAGGCGAGCGTCTGCGGGGCGAAGCCCTTGGCGTCGGTGCCCAGCGAGTTCGTGGCGCGCCAGCCGGTGGCGGTCGAGTCGAACGCGTTGGTGGCCACGCCTCCGGCCGCGAACGCGGTGCCGCTCCAGCGCTGGGGCGTCAGGGCGTGCTGCCCGGCCGGCACGGTGCAGGTGTCACCGAGGACCAGCCGGTCGCCCGAGCTGGTGCGGTCGCCCTCCCAGGCCACGACGCCGAGGCGGGCGGTCGTGCCCGCCTCGGCGGCGAACTCGAACGGGGTCGGCGCCATGGAGGTGCCGATCCAGGAACCGCCGTCGTAGACCGTCACGGACGCGTCGTTGCCCGGCTCGGAGTAGACGACGACCAGCGACCAGCCGGCGTAGTAGGTCTTGTCCGGGTCCTTGCGGGTGCTGCTCACCGCGACGTCGGCCACGGACCAGGTGCCCGGACCGCCCGCGGCCACCTGGTCGGTGACGTCGGCGAACGACTGGTAGTAGCGGCGGGCCGCGTTGTCGTTCGTCTGCGAGAGCGTCGTGCCGTTGACGTCGGCGTAGTCGCCCGACGGGCCGCGCAGCCTCGCGGTGTCGAGCTTGCCGCTCCACGAGTCGTACGAGCCGGCGTTGGCCGACCAGTAGAGCCCGGCGAACGCGATCGTGCGGCCCGCGGGGACGGTCAGGAGTGTCGACGAGGAGACCGGGACACTCGCACGCTTCTTGCCGCCGTTGCCCGGTCCGGAAGGCACCGGGGCCGCGTCGTCGAGCGGCAGCATGTCGAGCCCGTTGTTGTCCGCGCTCCCGGTGTCCAGCGCGGTCTTGCACGCGGGCAGCTTGACGTCGCACGACAGCAGCGGCGCGCCGACCTCGGCGACGTTCCAGCCGCCGTCGAACCGCACCCGCGGCGACAGGCCGCCGGAGGACGTGCTCACCGTGGTCGACGACTGGACGGTGGCGGCACCGGTGGCCGCGACCTCGACGAGCGCCGTGCCGTGCGCGCTCCCGACGACCCGGACGTTCGCCAGGCCCTGCACGGAGACGCCACCCTCGACCGTGCCGAAGTCGCACACGATCCGCCGCGCCGTGGCCGCGACGCACTCGCTCGACTGCACACCGCCGTCGTCGGCCTCGTACCGCAGGTTCGGCGGCAGGCTGAGCGTCGCGACGAGCCTGTCGGCGTTCGCGCCGGGGGCGACCGAGACGGTGAACCGCACCGTCCCGGCGCCGTAGTAGAGCAGCACGTTCGGGTCGCCCTCGTCGAGCGAGAGCACCGGTGCCGTCGACGTGATCGCGACGCCGAGGGCGGGGGTGACGTCGGCGTCGTCCGCGGCGGCCGAGACCGACATCGTGCCGAGGGGTCCGACGAAACCGGCGACCGGGTCGAGGGTGACCGGCAGCGCCAGCGAACCGCCCGGGGCGACGGACCCGGCCGTGCACGTCCAGGTGGTCCCGGCGGGCGGGGCGCAGGCCCACGCGTCGCTCTGGACCGTCACCGAGACGCCCGCCGGGGCGGCGAGCGTGACGCTCACGGGCGCGGACGGCAGGTCGCCCGTGTTGGTCACGGTGAGCGGGGCGAGCGTGCTCTGGCCGAGCGCGACGGTCGCTGCCGGTCCTCCGACGACGCCGAGGAGCGCGGGCCGGACCACCGAGAACGCGGCGACGGCCTGGTCGGGGGCCTGTCGACCGCCGGGCACCAGGAGCACCGACAGCTCGCGCGCTCCGACCGCGGCCGGGGTCGACGCGCTCAAGGCAAGCGTCAGGGGCGCGGCGGTCCGGGCGGCGAGCGTGTCGATGGTGCAGAGCATCGTGCCGCCCTGGACCGTGGGGCAGCTCCACGGGCTCGCACCGGGCGCCAGAGCGCCGGTGACGCCGCTCGGGAGCACCACGCTGACCGACCCGGTGCCGGGGGCCAGCGGGCTGCCGCCGACGTTCCCGACGTCGAGCGTGAGCGTGCGCGTCCGCCCGCTCACCAGCTGGAGGGCCGGCGCGGGCGCGCGAAGCGCGAGGCGGGCGGGGGACGCCGCCACCGTCAGCGGGATCGGGGGCGCGCGGTAGCTGATGCCCGCTCCGTGCACCACGAGCCCGACCGCACCGTCGGCCTGGTCGTACGTGTCGTCGACCGCGACCCGCAGCACCAGGGTCGACGTCGTCATGGGCGGGAGCGTGGCGAGCGTGCACTGTGCGCCCGGCGCGCCCTCCGTGCAGATCCAGCCGTTGCCCATCTCGGTCGGTGCGAACCGGCCGGTGGGTCCGGCGAACGCCTGGGCGGAGATGCCGTCGAGCGTGACGCCCGGGGGCAGGCTCACCTCGGCGATGAGGTTCGTGGCAGGCGTGCCGCCCGCGTTGCGGACGGTGACCGAGAGCTCCTGGCCGCCGAGCCCTGCCTCCAGGGCGAGCCCGCCGTCGGGGAGGTCGATGACGACGTCAGCCGGGGCGACGGGAGGAGCGGAGGGGGTCGGCGACGCGCTCGGCCCGTCCGCGGGCTCGTCGCTCGTCGAGTCGGAGGAGTCGTCGGCCGGCTGCTCCCCGTCCGCGAGCAACGACTCGTCGGACTGCTGGTCCTCGGGGAACTCGGTCGGCAGGTCGGTGGGCTGCACCGACGGCACGACCCCCTGGGGCGCGGCCGACTCCTCGCTGGACGGCGACGGCGACGGCGTCGCCGACGACGAGGGCGACGCCACGGGCGTGCCGCCGTCGTCGGGACCCGTGACGAGGCTGACGATGCCGACCGTCGCGACGGCCGCGAGGACCACACCACCCACCACGACCGCGGCAGCGCCGAGCGGGATCGAGGCGATGAGGGCGGCCACGCCGCCGGCGGCTGCGGCGCCACCGACCGCGCCGGCCGTCGCTACGGCGCCGCCGCCCGCGGCCACCGCCGTCGCCGTGCCTGCACCTCCGGCGCTGGCCGCCGCGACACCTGCGCTGCCGGCCGCGACGCCCGTACCTGCCGCTGCCGCCCCGCCGCCCGTGCC
>NZ_JBFUHG010000023.1:0-53311 GCF_056402515.1 Cellulomonas sp. P4_A2 | reverse complement strand
GCGCAGGCCGAGCGCGCCGCCCGGGAGCGGGCCGCCGAGCGCGAGAGGTCGCGCGCGCGGCAGGCCGGGGTCGCCGAGGCCGTCCGCGACGGTGCCCAGCGCGCGCTCGTCGTGCTCGACGAGTCCCTGCGCCGGGCGTCCGCCGAGCGGGACGATGCCGAGACCGCGCGCGGCGAGCGCGACCGCGCGGTGACCGCGGCCCGCGCCGAGGTCGACGTCCGGGCCGGCGAGCTCGCCCAGCTGACCGACGTCGCGCACCGCGACGAGATGGCCCGCACGCAGCAGCGCCTGCGCATCGAGACGCTGCAGGCGCGCGCGGTCGACGACCTGGGCCTCGACCCGGCCGTGCTGATCGACGAGTACGGCCCCCACCAGGACGTCCCGGTCATCCCCCCGCCCGACCCCGGCTCCGACGAGCCGGCGGCGGTGCCCTACGTCCGCGAGCAGCAGGAGAAGCGCCTCCGGGCTGCCGAGCGTGCCCTGTCGCTGCTGGGACGCGTCAACCCGCTCGCGCTCGAGGAGTTCGCCGCGCTCGAGGAGCGTCACCAGTTCCTCGTCGAGCAGCTGGCCGACCTCAAGAAGTCGCGTGCCGACCTGCTCGAGATCGTCAAGGAGATCGACGAGCGCGTCGAGCAGGTGTTCGCGGACGCCTACCGCGACACCGCGGCGGCGTTCGACGTCGTCTTCCCGCGCCTGTTCCCCGGCGGCGAGGGGCGACTCGTGCTCACCGACCCCGACAACATGCTCACCACCGGCATCGAGGTCGAGGCGCGGCCCGCCGGCAAGAAGGTCAAGCGCCTGTCGTTGCTGTCGGGTGGCGAGCGATCGCTGACGGCCGTGGCGCTCCTCGTCGCGATCTTCAAGGCGCGGCCCAGCCCGTTCTACGTGATGGACGAGGTCGAGGCCGCGCTCGACGACGCGAACCTGGGCCGCCTGCTCGAGATCTTCCGAGAGCTGCAGGAGGACTCCCAGCTCATCGTCGTGACGCACCAGAAGCGCACGATGGAGATCGCCGACGCCCTCTACGGCGTGACCATGCGCGGGGACGGCGTGACCACCGTGATCAGCCAGCGGATGCGCGAGGACGTCGCGGTCTGAGTGCCTCGCGTCCTTGTGGAGATTGTGTGAGGTTGTCCGCCCGGCGCGCGTTCGATGCTGCTCACTGCGTGCTCGGCACGGAGACTGGATGACATGCCGGTTCTCGTTGCGATCTTCGTCGCCCTGCTCGTCGCGGGCGGTGTGCTGCTCGTGGCCAGCGTCGTCAGCACCCGGCGCGACCGCCGCGAGTCGCCGCTGACCGCCCTGAAGGCGGGCCTGACGGGCCGGGACCACCCCGACTCCGCGGTCGGTGCCGCCGCGACCGCCGAGCCCGTGGACGTCTCGCTGGCCGAGTTCCTCAGCGTGACCGTCGAGGAGGGGGACCCGTACCTCCACGTCGACGACCTGACCTCGACGCTGCAGGACGCGCGCGCCAAGGCCGCGGGAGCACTGACCGCCAAGCGACGCTGACTCGCTTCCTGGCGCCGCCGCCGTACAGACTGTCCCGGTGACCAACGACAGCCTCGAGATCCTTCTCGCCGCCGGCATCCCGATCGCTCTGCTCGTCGTCCTCGCGACGACGCTCGTGCGTCGTCGCCGACCCGGCCTCGACGACGAGGCACCGCCTCCCGTGGCGGAGGAGGCACCGGCAGCGACCCCGGTCGAGGCTCCCGTCGACACGGCGCCTCCCGCGCCCGTCGTCGAGGCGCCCGAGGAGGTCTTCCCGGACGAGGCCGAGCTGGCTCCCGTCCTCGAGGTCCCCGAACCCGTCGCGGGTCGCCTCGCGCGGCTGCGCTCCCGGCTCGCCCGGTCCGGCTCACCCCTGGGCACGCGGCTGCTCGCGGTCCTCTCGCGCGACCACCTCACGGAGGACGACTGGGACGAGCTCGAGGAGACGCTGCTGCTCGCGGACGTGGGCGCCGGTCCGAGCGGTGAGCTGATCGACGCCCTGCGCACACGGGTGCGGGTGGACGGCGTCAAGGACCCCGCGCAGGTCCGCGCGCTGCTGCGCGAGCAGCTCATCGCGCTCGTCGACCCCACGCTGGACCGGTCGCTGAGCACGGCCCCGACCGTGGCCGAGGACGGGTCCGCCGTCCCGGCCGTCGTCCTGGTCGTCGGCGTCAACGGCACCGGCAAGACGACGACGGTCGGCAAGCTCGCGCGCGTGCTCGTCGCCGAGGGGAGCACTGTGGTGCTCGGTGCGGCGGACACCTTCCGAGCCGCCGCCGCCGACCAGCTGCAGACCTGGGGCTCCCGGGTGGGCGTGCACACCGTGCGCTCGGACCGCGACGGTGCCGATCCCGCGGCCGTCGCGTTCGACGCGGTCCGGGAGGGCAAGACCGAGGGCGTCGACGTCGTGCTCGTCGACACCGCCGGGCGCCTGCAGAACAAGGCCGGCCTGATGGACGAGCTCGGAAAGATCACGCGCGTCATCACGCGCGAGGCGCCCCTGTCCGAGGTGCTCCTGGTGCTCGACGCCACGACGGGCCAGAACGGCCTGAACCAGGCGCGGGTCTTCAACGAGGTCGCCGGCGTCACCGGCATCGTCCTGACCAAGCTCGACGGCACCGCGAAGGGCGGGATCGTCGTGGCGGTCCAACGTGAGCTCGGCGTCCCGGTCAAGCTCGTCGGCCTCGGTGAGGGACCCGACGACCTGGCGCCGTTCGACGCCGCGTCCTTCGTCGACGGGCTGCTCGAGGGCTGACCGCGAGCGCAGGGTCGCGCCGACCTGTCCGGTTTGCTCGGATAATGGGTGGAGTTGTCGCCGTCGGTCCGGCAAGGTGCCCGTGCGGACCGTCACCGAGCCCATCACCTGCCGGAATCAGTGGCTGACCAGGCACGACGCGCGTCGACGCGCGGCCGGACCTCCTGGACGACCGCTCACCACGAAATCGAACGTTTACGCGGGATCGGCGCTTGTCACACGCCCGTAACGTCCCTGGTGACCGAAGGAAACGGGCCTCCCCGACTGTTGACCCGTCCGACCGCCAGGTCGGCGGAGGGAGAGACGCGTAATGGGCTCCACCTTGGTTTCCGCGGAATTCACGCTGGACTCCGGCAACACCGCCTGGATGATGACTTCGGCCGCGATCGTCCTCATGATGACGGTCCCCGGCCTCGCGTTCTTCTACGGTGGCATGGTCCGCAGCAAGTCGGTCCTGAACATGCTGATGATGAACTTCATCTCGGTCGGGACCGTGGGTTTCGTCTGGGTGCTGTACGGCTACTCGATGGCCTTCGGCCCGGACACGACCGGATTCGGGCAGTTCGTCAGCAGCCCGACCACGTACTTCGGTCTGAACGGTCTGACCGACGACCTGAGCCTCCTGGGCTTCGCGGGCGTCCCGGCGCTCGTCGCCGTGGGATTCCAGGCCACGTTCGCCGTGATCACGGTCGCACTCATCTCGGGCGCGATCGCCGACCGCATCAAGTTCGGCACCTGGATCGCCTTCACGGTGGTGTGGGTGACGCTCGTCTACTTCCCGCTCGCGCACATGGTGTGGGGCGGCGGCTTCCTGAGCCCGGTCGGTAAGGTCGCGGGCTGGCTCTCGGCCCCCATCGACTTCGCCGGTGGCACGGTCGTCCACATCAACGCCGGTATCGCGGGCCTCGCCCTCGTGCTCCTGCTCGGCAAGCGCAAGGGCTGGCCGAAGGAGCCGATCCGGCCGCACAACCTGCCGTACACCATGCTCGGTGCCGGCCTGCTGTGGATCGGCTGGTTCGGGTTCAACGCCGGCTCCGAGGGCGGCGCGGACAGCGTCTCCGGTCGTGCGTGGATCAACACGTTCGTCGCCACCTGCCTCGCGATGCTCACCTGGCTCATCGTGGAGAAGATCCGCGACGGCCACGCGACGTCCCTGGGTGCCGCATCCGGCATCGTCGCGGGCCTTGTCGCCATCACCCCGGCTGCGGCCGCGGTGGACACGTACGGCGCCATCGCGATCGGTGCGATCGCCGGTGTGGTCTGCGCCCTGGCGGTCGGCCTGAAGTTCAAGTTCGGCTACGACGACGCTCTCGACGTGGTGGGTGTCCACCTCGTCGGTGGTATCACTGGGACGCTGCTGATCGGCTTCTTCGCGACGACGAACCAGGGTGCCTGGTACCCGGACGGCGCGCAGGACGGTGTCTTCTACGGTGGCGGCTTCACCCAGCTGGCCTCGCAGGCGGTCGTGGCACTGTTCGCGGTCGTGTTCTCCTTCGTCCTGACCATCATCATCGGCTTCGTCCTCAAGGCGATCACCGGTCTGCGGCTCAGCGAGGATGACGAGGTCAACGGCATCGACCTGGCAGTGCACGGTGAGACGGCGTACGAGACCCTGGGTGGAACCCGGGTCCTGACGGAGGTGAACTGATGACCAAGCTCGTCACGGCTGTCATCCAGCCGCATCGGCTCGATGACGTGAAGTCCGCGCTGGAGGCCGCCGGAGTCCGGGGGCTGACGGTGAGCGAGGCGAGCGGCTACGGCCGTCAGAAGGGCCACACCGAGGTCTACCGAGGCGCGGAGTACACCGTCGACCTGGTGCCCAAGGTGAAGATCGACGTCCTGGTCACCGACGAGGACGTGGCGGGCGTGACCGAGGTCATCATCCGCGCGGCCCAGACGGGCAAGATCGGTGACGGCAAGGTCTGGGTCGTGCCGGTGGAGGACGTCGCTCGTGTCCGCACCGGTGAGCACGGCGACGACGCGCTCTAGCAGGACGGTGAATCGCAGCACATGACACACGAACGGCCGCCCGCGGGGGGCGTGGCCGGACATGGGTCGCCCGAGGTCCCGCACCCCCCCGKTGGGGTGCGGGACCTCCGCGCAGAACGGCTCGAGCTCGCCGCCGGCCTGACCGGCCCGGGGTCCGACGGCATCGGGCGACGCCGCGCCATCGTCGACCTCGTCGTCCACCGGCTCAGCGAGCAGTGGACGCTCGCCACCGAGGGCGACGACGTCTCGGGCATCGCGCTCGGGGCGGTGGGCAGCATCGGCCGGGGTGACGCCAGCCCGGTCAGCGACCTCGACCTGCTCCTCGTCCACGAGGGACGCGGGCACTCGCCCGACGAGCTCGCCGCGCTCTCGCAGCGCATCTGGTACCCCATCTGGGACGCCGGGCTCGACCTGGACCACTCGGTCCGCTCGCTCGCACAGTGCCGCCAGGTGGCCTCCAAGGACCTGCCGGCCGCGGTGGGCCTGCTCGACCTGCAGCCGGTGGCCGGCGACGCGCTGGTGATCGCGCGCGCCAAGTCCGCCCTGCTCGAGGACTGGCGCTCCGCGGCCCGCCGCCGGCTCCCCGAGCTCCTCAACTCGACCCGTCAGCGCGCCGAGCGGCACGGCGAGCTCGCCTACCTCATCGAGCCGGAGCTCAAGGAGGCGCGCGGCGGCATCCGCGACGCCGTGGTGCTCAGCGCCCTGGCTGCCACCTGGCTGACGGACCGCCCGCACGGTGCGGTCGACATGGCCTACGCGCACCTGCTCGACGTGCGCGACACCGTGCAGGTGGTCACGCGACGGCACACCAACCGGCTCCTGCTCGCCGACCAGGACGAGGTGGCCGCGCTCGTGGGGTTCGACGACCGCGACGACCTCCTGGCGAGCATCGCCGAGGCCGGCCGCGTCATCTCCTACGCGCTCGACACCACCGTCCGCAACGCCCGGCAGGCGCTCCAGCGCCCGGCGAGGACCGCGATGCTCGTGCGCGGACGTCGGGCCGCGCCACGGCTGCGCTCGATCGCGGAGGACCTGGTCGAGCACGACGGCGAGATCGTGCTCGCGGTCGACGCGCGACCGGCGGACGACCCGCTGCTCTCGCTGCGCGCGGCGGCCACCGCTGCGCGGACGGGGCTGAGCCTGTCGCCGGTGACGGTCGCGAGCCTGACGTCCACGCCGCCCCTGCCGACGCCCTGGCCCAAGGCGGCGCGCCAGTACCTGCTCCAGCTGCTCGGCTCGGGTCCGGCGCAGGTGCCCATCTGGGAGGCGCTCGACCTGGCCGGCGTGGTGACCACCTGGATCCCCGAGTGGGCGGGCGTCCGGAACCGGCCGCAGCGGTCGCAGGTCCACCGGCACACGGTCGACCGCCACCTGATCGAGACCGTCGCGCGTGCGAGCCGCGACAAGCGCGTGGTCGAGAACGGCGACACCCTGCTGGTGGCGGCCCTGCTGCACGACATCGGCAAGCGCGCCGGCGCGGGGGACCACTCGGTCGAGGGTGCCCGCCTGGCCGGCCCGATCGTGGCGCGGATGGGTTTCGACGAGCAGATGGTGGCCGACGTGACGCGCCTGGTGCGCGAGCACCTCACGCTCTCGGAGCTCGCCACGACCGCCGACCCGGACGACCCGGCGACCATCGCGCGGCTGCTCGACGCGGTCGACCACCGCCCGGACATGCTGGTCCTGCTGCGCGCGCTGACCGAGGCGGACGCCGGCGCGGCCGGTCCGCTGGCGTGGAGCACGTGGCGCGCGACGCTCGTCGACGACCTGACGGCGCGGGCCACCCGCGCCCTGGCAGGTACGCTGGGCTCTCTCTGAGAAGCCGTTCCTGAGAACCCCCGAAGTGTGAGGATCGCCAGGTGTTCGCCACCCTGTCCGACCGACTGACGTCGACCTTCAAGAACCTGCGTACCAAGGGCCGTCTGTCCGAGGCGGACATCGACGCCACGGTGCGCGAGATCCGTCGCGCCCTGCTCGACGCCGACGTCGCCGTCCCGGTCGTGCGGTCGTTCACCGGTGCCGTGCGCGAGCGGGCCCTGTCGGTCGAGGTCTCCGGTGCCCTGAACCCGGCCCAGCAGGTCGTCAAGATCGTCAACGAGGAGCTCGTCGCGATCCTCGGCGGCGAGACGCGCACGCTGAACCTCGCCAAGAACCCGCCGACGGTCATCCTGCTCGCGGGTCTGCAGGGTGCCGGCAAGACGACCCTCGCCGGCAAGCTCGCGCTGCACCTGAAGTCGCAGGGCCACACCCCGCTGCTCGTCGCGGCCGACCTCCAGCGCCCGAACGCGGTGACGCAGCTGCAGGTCGTCGGCGAGCGCGCCGGCGTGCCCGTGTTCGCCCCGCACCGGGGCAACCAGGGCCACGAGGACGTCCTGCCGGCCGACGCCGACCCGGTCGCGGTCGCCCGCGAGGGGCTCGCGACGGCCAAGTCGAAGCAGCACGACGTCCTGATCGTCGACACGGCCGGACGCCTCGGCGTCGACGCGGACCTGATGAAGCAGGCCTCCGACATCCGCGACGCGCTCGACCCGGACGAGATCCTGTTCGTGATCGACGCGATGATCGGCCAGGACGCGGTCACGACCGCCCAGGCGTTCCAGGACGGCGTCGGGTTCACCGGCGTGGTCCTGTCCAAGCTCGACGGCGACGCCCGCGGTGGCGCCGCGCTGTCGGTGGCCAGCGTCACGGGCCGCCCGATCCTGTACGCCTCCACCGGTGAGAAGCTCACCGACTTCGAGGTGTTCCACCCCGACCGCATGGCGTCGCGCATCCTCGACATGGGCGACGTGCTCACCCTCATCGAGCAGGCCGAGAAGGCGTTCGACGCCGGCGAGGCCGAGGCGCTGGCCGACAAGCTGTCCGCGGGCAAGGACCTCACGCTCGAGGACTTCCTGAGCCAGATGCAGCAGCTGCGCAAGGCCGGACCGCTCAAGAAGATGATGGGCATGCTGCCGGGCATGGGGCAGATGCGCGAGGCGCTGGACAACTTCGACGAGCGCGAGGTGGACCGCATCGAGGCGATCATCCGCTCGATGACGCCCGCCGAGCGCCGCACGCCGAAGATCATCAACGGCTCGCGCCGCGCGCGCATCGCCAAGGGCTCGGGAACGCAGCCCAGCGACGTCAACCAGCTGCTCGAGCGCTTCGACGGCGCGCAGAAGATGATGAAGCAGATGGCCAAGGGCGGCGGGATGCCCCCGGGCATGCCGGGCAGCATGGGCAACCTGCCGGGCATGGGCGGCAAGAAGTCGAAGGGTCGCACGGCCCCGCCGGTGCGCCGGGTCAAGGCCAAGTCCGGCAACCCGGCCAAGCGGGCCGAGCAGGAGCGCGGCATCACGAGCCGTCCGGCCTCGGCCCCCGGCTCCGCGTTCGGCGTCGCCGCACCCAAGGCACCCGTCGACGTCGACCCCGCAGACCTGACGCTGCCCGCGGACCTCGACCGGTTCCTCGGCGGTCGCTGAGCCGGGCTGCGGCCACCCCGATGGTCCTGCACCTGCGTGGCACGGTCGTCCTCGACGACGAGCACGAGGTCGGTGAGGCCTGGGTCGTCGGCGGACGACTGACGTTCCAGCGCCCGGCGCTCGAACCGTCCGCCGTCCTCGAGGGCTGGGTGCTGCCCGGCCTGGTCGACGTCCACTGCCACATCGGCCTGGCGGCGGACGGCCCGGTCGACGCCGCGACCGCCGAGCTGCAGGCGATCGCCGACCGCGACTCGGGCGTGCTGCTCGTGCGCGACGCGGGCTCGCCGGCCGACACCGGCTGGGTGCACGACCGCGCCGACCTCCCGCGGCTGATCCGCGCGGGACGGCACCTGGCCCTGCCCAAGCGGTACCTGCGGCACTACGGCCGCGAGCTCGCGTCGACGGACGCCCTTGCGTCCGCGGTCCTCGAGGAGGCGGCGCGGGGCGACGGCTGGGTCAAGCTCGTCGCCGACTGGATCGACCGCGACCTCGGAGCCGACGGCGACCTGACGCCCCTGTGGCCGGCGGACGTGCTGAAAGAGGCGGTGGCCGGGGCGCACGCCGCCGGTGCCCGCGTCACGGCGCACACGTTCGCGACGGAGTCTCTCGACGCCTTGCTCGACGCGGGTATCGACTGCCTCGAGCACGCCACGGGGGCCACGTCCGAGCACGTCGACCGCATCGCGGCGGCGGGCATCCCCGTCACCGCGACCCTCCTCCAGATCGCGCAGTTCGAGGCGATCGCTGCCCAGGGGGAGGCGCGCTACCCGCGGTTCGCGTCGCGCATGCGCGCCCTGCACGCCCACCGCTATCAGCTGGTGCGCGACCTGCACGAGGCGGGCGTCCCCGTCCTCGTCGGGACCGACGCCGGCGGCACCCTCGGGCACGGCCGGATCGCCGACGAGGCCGCCGAGCTGGTGCGCGCCGGCCTGCCGCCCCGCGAGGTGGTCGCGGCGGCGAGCTGGCGGACGCGCGAGTGGCTGGGCGTCCCGGGCGTCGCCGAGGGCCAGAGCGCCGACGTGGTCGTCTACGACGGCGACCCCAGGACGGACATCGCCGTGCTCGAGCACCCGCGCGCCGTGGTTCTCCGGGGGGACGTCGTCGCGCACGTGTGACGTCGGGCATGTGGTTGGGGGAGACCCTCCACATCTGGCACAATGGTCGGCTGTACCCGGCGTCTGCAGCCCCTCTACCTGCGTTCACCGTGTCCCCGACCGAACCGGCGCGCCCAACCCCACGGGTCATGCGCGGGAACGTCAACTCAGCAGACCTCAGGAGAAGACCACACCGTGGCCACCAAGATTCGTCTCAAGCGTTTCGGCAAGATCCGCCAGCCGTACTACCGCGTCGTCGTCGCCGACTCGCGCACCAAGCGCGACGGCCGCGTGATCGAGGAGATCGGCAAGTACCACCCCACCGAGGAGCCCTCGTTCATCGAGATCGACTCCGAGCGTGCGCAGTACTGGCTCGGCGTCGGCGCGCAGCCGACCGAGCAGGTCTCCGTGCTCCTCAAGATCACGGGTGACTGGCAGAAGTTCAAGAACCTTCCCGGCCAGGAGGGCACCCTGCGCACCAAGGCCGACAAGGTCGACCCGAAGGCGGCCATCGAGGCCGTCGGTCTGGACGCCGAGAAGGCCAAGGCCAAGGCGTCCGAGAAGAAGGCTGCCGACAAGGCCGCCGCTGCCGAGGCTCCTGCCGCGGACGACGAGGCCTGATGCTCGCGGAGGCGCTCGAGCACCTGGTGCGCGGCATCGTCGACCACCCGGACGACGTGCGGGTCAACGCCTCGACGCTGCGTCGCGGTGACCTGCTCGAGGTCCGCGTGCACCCGGACGACCTCGGCCGGGTCATCGGCCGCGGCGGTCGGACCGCTCGTGCCCTGCGCACGGTCGTCGGCGCGCTCTCCACGGACGGCTCGGTCCGGGTCGACGTCGTGGACGTCGACCGGCGCTGAGCCCAGCACCACCTGCGCAAGGCCCGGTCCCCTAGCCTGGGGACCGGGCCTTCGCCACATCCGCCGCCTCTGGAAGGACTCCCATGCTGTTGACCGTCGCGCGGATCGGCCGTGCCCACGGCCTGCGCGGTGAGGTGGCGCTCGACCTGCGCACCGACACCCCCGAGGACCGATTCGGCGCCGGCACGCAGCTGCGGACCGAGCCGGCTGCGCGCGGTCCGCTCACGGTGGTCAGCACCCGGGTCCAGCAGGGTCGCTGGTACGTGACGTTCGCGCAGATCAACGACCGCACCACGGCCGAGGCCATGCGTGGCACCGAGCTCGTCGTCGAGGAGGACGTCTCCGACGAGGACGACGCCTGGTACCCGCACGAGCTCGCAGGGCTGCGCGCCGAGCACGTCGACGGCTCGCTGCTCGGCGAGATCATCGGTCTGGAGCACCTGCCGGCGCACGACATGCTGATCTTGCGCGAACCCGACGGCACGCGCACGCTCGTGCCGTTCGTCCGCGTGATCGTGCCGGTCGTCGACGTCGCGGGCGGGCGCGTGGTGCTCGACCCGCCCGGTGGCCTGCTCGCCTCCGACGCCGCGAACCTGGTGGTCTCCGAGGAGACGGTCGGCGCGTCGGACGACGACGGGGCCGACGACTGACGTGCGCATCGACGTCGTCTCGATCTTCCCGGAGTACCTCAGCCCGCTCGAGCTCTCGCTCGTCGGCAAGGCCCGGACGTCCGGGCTGCTCGACCTGCGGGTGCACGACCTGCGGGACTGGACCACGGACCGGCACCGGACGGTCGACGACACCCCGTTCGGCGGCGGCGCGGGCATGGTCATGCGCCCGGACGTCTGGGGGAGCGCGCTCGACGAGGTCCTGACGCCGGGCGCGCACCTCCTGGTGCCGACGCCGTCGGGGGAGCCGTTCACGCAGCGGACCGCCGAGGCGCTCGCCGGCGAGAGCCACCTCGTGCTGGCCTGCGGCCGGTACGAGGGGATCGACTCGCGCGTGGCGGAGCACTACCGCGGGCGTCCCGGGGTGACCGTGACCGAGTTCTCGATCGGCGACTACGTGCTGAACGGCGGCGAGGTGGCGGCCCTGGTCGTCGTCGAGGCCGTCGGACGCCTGCTCCCGGGCGTCGTCGGCAACCCCGAGTCCCTGGTCGAGGAGTCCCACGGGGCTGCTGGACTGCTCGAGTACCCCGTCTACACCAAGCCACCCGCCTGGGCCGGGCTCGAGGTGCCCGAGGTGCTGCTCTCGGGGCACCACGCGAAGATCGCGCGCTGGCGTCGGGACACCGCGCTCGAGCGCACCGCCGCGCGCCGGCCGGACCTCGTCGCCGCTCTGCCCCTCGACCAGCTCGACGCGCACGACCTGCGCGTGCTGGCTGACCTCGGGTGGGTGCCCGTGGACGGTCGGCTCGTCCGGGCTGAACCGCCCCTCTGATTTACCGCTGCACCCCTGCGTGTGGCAGACTTGCCCGTTGGTGCGCGCAGGCTGCGTCTCTGCCACAGGGGAGACGATCAACGGCCACCTGGGAGATGTCTCCCGGACGCGCACGACCATGAGCCCACGGACGCCGGCTCCTGCCCTCGCGGGCGGGCCGAGACGTCCCGACGACGCTCCTGACCTGTGGCAGGGCGAGGAAGTGAACATCATGCACACGCTCGACTCCGTCGATGCAGCATCGCTGCGCTCCGACATCCCGGACTTCCGCGCCGGTGACACCCTGAAGGTCAACGTCAAGGTCGTCGAGGGCACGCGCTCCCGCATCCAGGCGTTCCAGGGCGTCGTGATCGCGCGCCAGGGCAGCGGCGTCCGCGAGACCTTCACGGTCCGCAAGGTCAGCTTCCAGGTCGGCGTCGAGCGCACCTTCCCCGTGCACTCCCCGAGCCTGGAGTCGATCGAGGTCGTCACCCGCGGTGACGTCCGTCGCGCCAAGCTCTACTACCTGCGCAACCTGCGCGGCAAGAAGGCGAAGATCAAGGAGAAGCGCGACTTCGTCCCGGCCAAGAAGGCCTGACGCTCAGCGCTCCCAGCACTCCTCGACGGGCGGTCACCTCACGGTGGCCGCCCGTTCGCGTCGTCGGACATCCGTCGTGTACGCGGATCACAACTCCACGTGCGAGAGTGTGCGGGTGACCGACCGACCCGCCGACGAGCTCGGCATCGACGCGGGTCCGACGGCCTGGCCGGGCCAGGTGAGCTCGGCTGCGCCCGCGACGGCCGCGACGGCGGGAGAGACCGTCGTCCCGTTCGGGGAGGTCCCGCCCTCGACCCCGGCGTCGTCCAGCCCGCGTCGCCACGCGGCCCCCCGGCGGCACGGCGGAGCCGGTTCGCTCCTGCGCGAGACGGTCATCATCCTCGTCAGCGCGATCGTCCTGTCGCTGCTGGTCAAGACCTTCCTGGTGCAGGCGTTCTTCATCCCGAGCCAGTCGATGCACGACACCCTGATCGAGGACGACCGGATCCTCGTCTCGAAGCTCACGCCCGGCCCTTTCGACCTGCGCCGCGGTGACATCGTCGTGTTCAAGGACCCGGGTGGCTGGCTCCAGGAGCAGGTCGTGCCGGATCCTGGCCCCGTCCGATCCGGGATCAACAACTTCCTGACATTCATCGGCCTGTACCCCGCGGACGCCAACGAGCACCTGGTCAAGCGGCTGATCGGGCTGCCCGGCGACCGCGTGGCCTGCGCCGGACCGGGCGAGCCGATCACCGTGAACGGCGTGCCGATCGACGAGCCGTACCTCGCCGCGGGCGCGATGCCGAGCGAGCTCCAGTTCGACATCACGGTGCCGCCGGACAGCATCTGGGTGATGGGCGACAACCGCCAGAACTCGGCGGACTCGCGGTTCCACCAGGGCAACCCGGGCGGCGGCTCCGTGCCGATCTCGAACGTCGTCGGCACCGCGTTCGTCACCGTGTGGCCGCTCGAACGCTTCGGCCTCCTGCGCAACCCGAGCAGCACGTTCGCGGACGTGCCACCCCCGTCGTGACCACGACCGCCGACCGTCCGGCGACGCCGCGCACCGCGGCGCCCCGGCCGTCGGCACCCCGCACGCCGCCGCACCTGCGCAACGAGCGGCTGCTCCTGCGCGACGGCGCCCGCCTCCTCGCGGGCATGGACGAGGTGGGCCGCGGGTCGCTCGCCGGGCCGGTCAGCGTCGGCGTCGTCGTGGTGGACGTCTCGACGCGCTCCGCCCCGCGCGGGGTCGCCGACTCCAAGCTGCTGACGCCGGCGGCGCGCACCGCCCTCCTGCCTCCGCTGCGCCGGTGGGGTGTCGCCCGGGCCGTCGGGCACGCGAGCGCGGCGGAGATCGACGAGGTCGGGATCATCGCCGCCCTGCGCCTCGCGGGCACCCGGGCGCTGGAGACGGTCGCCCTGGTGGTCGGCCCGGTGGACGTCGTGCTCCTCGACGGCTCGCACGACTGGCTCAGCCGTCCGGCCCAGGGCGACCTGTTCTCGCTCGACGACGAGCCGCTGGTCGCCGGACCGCGCGTGCACCTGCGGGTCAAGGCCGACCGTACGTGCGCGAGCGTGGCCGCCGCGAGCGTCCTGGCCAAGTGCGAGCGCGACGCGATGATGGTCGACCTGTCCGCGCAGCACCCGCACTACCGCTGGGACGAGAACAAGGGCTACGCGTCGCCCGAGCACATGGCGGCGCTGCGCGAGCTCGGACCGAGCGTCCTGCACCGGCGCTCGTGGCGGCTGCCGGGAGTCGAGGTCGACTGAGCCGCGTCGGTCGGGCGAGCGTCGTGCGATGGGGGATGATGGGCGCGTGAGTGCCGAGGACCTGGAGAACTACGAGACCGACATGGAGCTCGCGCTCTACCGCGAGTACCGCGACGTCGTGGGGCTCTTCTCCTACGTCGTCGAGACCGAGCGCCGGTTCTACCTGGCCAACCAGGTCGACCTGCAGGTGCGGTCGGCAGCCGGTGAGGTCTACTTCGAGCTGTCGCTCGCGGACGCGTGGGTGTGGGACGTCTACCGCTCCGCGCGGTTCGTGAAGTCGGTGCGGGTCGTGACGTTCAAGGACGTCAACGTCGAGGAGCTGGCCAAGGCCGAGCTCGACCTCGGGGGCAGCGCCGGCTTCGCGCGCTGAGCCGCCCCCAGCCCCTGCGCGGACCTCCTGGTCGGGACCGGCCGTTCCTGCCGCGTCCCGGCTGGAAGCGTCGTGCCCGGAGGTGGTCCGGTGCGCGCGAAGGACGCAGTGGGGCGGTACGGCGAGGACGTTGCGGAGGCGCACGTGCGTCGCCGCGGGTGGCAGGTGCTCGAGCGCAACTGGCGGTGCCGCGACGGTGAGCTCGACCTCGTGGCGCTCGACGGCGACGAGCTCGTGGTGGTCGAGGTCAAGACCCGTCGGTCGACCGCGTACGGGCACCCGGCCGAGGCGGTCACCGCCGTGAAGCTCGCGCGGGTGCGTCGGCTCGCGGCCCAGTGGCTCGCCGTGCACGACGTGCACCCGAGCTCGGTCCGGGTCGACGTGATCGCGGTCCTCCTCCTGCGTGGTCGCGCGGCGCAGGTCGACCACCTGGTCGGGGTGGTCTAGGTGGTGCTCGGCCGAACCCTCGGCGTCGCCCTCGTCGGGCTCACCGGGCACGTCGTCGACGTCGAGGCGCACCTGGCGCCGTCCCTGCCGGCATTCACGCTCGTCGGCCTGCCGGACGCGTCGCTCGCCGAGTCGCGGGACCGCGTGCGTGCCGCCGTGACCTCGTCGGGCCTGGCGTGGCCCAACCGGCGGATCACCGTGAACCTCTCGCCCGCCACCCTGCCCAAGTCGGGGTCGGGCTTCGACCTGGCGATCGCCGTCGCGACGCTCGCCGGTGCCGAGGTGGTCGACCCGGCGGGCCCCCAGGGAGTCGTGCACCTCGGCGAGCTCGGTCTGGACGGGCGGCTGCGGCCCGTGCGTGGCGTGCTCCCTGCGGTCGCCGCAGCCGTCGCCGCAGGGCGTCGTCGCGTGGTCGTCGCCGAGGCCAACGTGGCCGAGGCCCGGCTCGTGCCGGGTGCCCAGGTGGTCGGTGCGCGCAGCCTGGCAGAGGTGGCCGCGAGCTACGGCGCCGACGTCGCGGTCCCCGCGCTGCCCGCGGTCGAGCCCGAGGCCGTGCAGCTGCGCCCGCGCCTCGCCGCGCTCGACCTGGCGGACGTGGTGGGCCAAGAGGACGCCCGCGCGTGCCTCGAGGTCGCCGCGGCGGGCAGTCACCACCTGCTCATGGTGGGGCCGCCCGGCACCGGCAAGACCATGCTCGCCGCCCGCCTGCCCGGGCTCCTGCCCGATCTGTCGGAGGCCGACGCGGTCGAGGTGACCGCCGTGCACTCCGTGGCCGGAGCGTTCGACCCGGGGGAGGGACTCCTCCGGAGACCGCCGTTCGAGGACCCGCACCACACCGCGACGCCGGCCAGCGTGATCGGCGGCGGCTCCGGGGTGCCGCGTCCCGGCGCCGCGTCGCGTGCGCACCGCGGCGTGCTGTTCCTCGACGAGGCCCCGGAGTTCAGCACCGCGGTGCTGCAGACCCTGCGCCAGCCGCTCGAGCACGGCGAGCTGGTCCTGCACCGGGCCGCCGGCACCGCGCGCTACCCGGCGCGGTTCCAGCTGGTGCTGGCGGCCAACCCGTGCCCCTGCGGCCAGGCGGTCGGCAAGGGGCTCGCGTGCACGTGCCGCAGCGAGCAACGGCGCCGCTACTTCGGCAAGCTCTCCGGGCCGTTGCTGGACCGCGTGGACCTGCAGGTGGAGCTCGGCCCGGCGCGGGCCGGGTCGACCGCGGGGGAGTCGACCTCTCTGGTCGCCGCCCGGGTCCTGGCTGCCCGTGGAGCGCAGTCGGACCGGCTCGAGGGCACGCCCTGGCGGACGAACGGCGAGGTCCCGGGCGGTTGGTTACGTGCGCGGCTGGGCCCCGACCGCTCTCTGATGGGCGACCTCGACCGGGCGCTGGACCGAGGCACGCTCAGTCTGCGCGGGGTCGACCGGGTGCTGCGGGTCGCGTGGACGCTGGCGGACCTCGAGGGTCGGGCGGCGCCCGGGCGATCCGACGTCGGGCGTGCGCTGCTCCTGCGCACGCGCGGGAACGGCGCATGAGCGCCGACGAGGCGGACGCGCTCGCGCGGATGGCCTGGAGCGCGCTCGTCGAGCCCGGTGACCCGGTCGCCGGGGTCCTGGTCGAGCAGCTCGGTGCGTCCGACGCCCTCGACTGGGTCCGTTCCGGCGTCGGAGGCAGCTCCGAGATGCACTGGCGAGCGCTCGAGGAGCGGTGCGGGACTCTCGCTCCGGACGTGCGGGCGCGGATCGCCCGAGCCGTCGCCCGCTGGTCCGGGCGCCTCCCCGACGTCGACGCTGCCCGCAGCGGGGACCAGCTGGCGCGGCTCGGTGGCGTGCTGCTCGTGCCGACGGACCCGCGCTGGCCCGACGGCCTGACCGATCTCGGCGCCGAGGGGCCGTTCTGCCTCTGGGTCCGCGGGGAGCCCGACCTACGGGCGGTGCTGACGCGGTCCGTCGCCGTCGTGGGGTCGCGGGCGTCGACCACCTACGGCGAGCGGGTCGCGTTCGACCTCGCCGACGGCCCGACCGGCCGCGGGGTGTGCGTCGTGTCCGGCGGTGCGTACGGCATCGACGCGGCGGCGCACCGGGGTGCCGTCGCGCGGGACGGCGCGACCGTGGTGGTCCTCGCAGGGGGCGTGGACCGCGCCTACCCCGCCGGCAACGCCCGGCTGCTCGAGGCGGTGGTCGGTGCCGGCGGGGCGCTCGTGGCGGAGGTGCCGCCGCAGAGCCTGCCCACCAAGAGCCGATTCCTGCAGCGCAACCGGTTGATCGCCGCGGCCGGCAAGGCGACGGTCGTGGTCGAGGCGGCCTGGCGGTCCGGCGCGATGAGCACCGCCCACCATGCGGCCAGGTTGCTACGACCGGTCGGGGCGGTGCCCGGACCGGTCACGTCGGCCGCGTCCGCCGGCTGCCACCGGCTGCTCCGGGACGGCGTCGCGGTCTGCGTCACGGACGCCGACGAGGTCGGTGAGCTCGCCGGGCTGACCGGCTCGGCCGCAACCCCCGGCGAGGAGGCCGCCGACGCCGGTGCGGTCCGCGCGACCGACCACCTGGACCCCGTGGCGCGCCGGGTCCTCGACGCCCTGCCGCGCCGGTCGGCGGTCGAGGTGGAGCGGGTGGCCGCCGCGGCGGGTATCTCCAGGGTGGAGGCAGGGGCAGCCCTGGGCATTCTGGAGCTCGACGGATGGGCAGTTCGCCGGGGCAACGGGTGGCTTCTGAGCAGGATGTCCGAAAGTTCATAGTGCCAAATGTCCAGCGGACTCGCCGATGGCAAAGGAGTGAGTTTCGGGGGTGAGTCCTGCAGGGGGTGAAAAAATCGGACACCGGTCCAATACGCGCTCGACGAATCGGACATTGACCCCGGAATCGCCCAGGATTAGGCCGTAGGTGTGAAAGTCGCGCTTGTTCCCGGCTGTGTTTCACGCCACCGTAGGGGCCATGAACGTGGCCGAGATCACCACAGGGACGCCCAGCCGGGCGAGCATCCTTGCTGCGTTCTCGGACCACCTGACCGCCCAGCGCGGCCTCTCGGAGCATTCCGTCCGCGCCTATCTGGGCGATGTCGACCAGCTTCTGGGATATGCCTCCCGCCACGGCGCGGTCACGCTCTCGGACATTGATCTCGCGATGCTGCGCGGCTGGCTCGCCTCCATGGCGACGGCTCGGCGCAGCCGCTCCACCCTGGCCCGCCGCGGTGCGGCCGTCCGGACGTTCTTCGCATGGGCCACGCGCTCGGAGCTCGTCGCGACCGACCCGGCCCTGCGCCTGGCGACGGCCCGCGCGGCCTCCCCGCTGCCGACCGTGCTCCGGGTCGAGCCGGTCACCCAGCTCCTCGACCAGGCCGGCGAGCGCGCCGAGGACGACGACGCGATCCACCTGCGCGACTGGGCGCTGCTCGAGCTGCTGTACGCCACGGGCGTCCGCGTGGGGGAGGTCGTCGGTGCCGACCTGGCCGACGCCGACCCGTCCGAGCGCACCATCCGCGTCGTCGGCAAGGGCGACAAGGAGCGGGTCGTGCCCTTCGGCCGCCCCGCCGAGCTGGCGCTGCGCGCCTGGCTCGACCGCGGTCGCCCGCAGCTCGCACAGCCCAACTCCCCGAAGGCCGTGTTCCTCGGCCTCCGCGGCGGACGCCTCGACCAGCGCCAGGCGCGCGCGGTCGTGCACCAGGCCGCCGCACTGGCAGGCGTCGACGACGTCGCGCCCCACGCACTGCGTCACACCGCAGCGACCCACCTTCTCGAAGGCGGTTCGGACCTGCGCAGCGTCCAGGAGATCCTCGGTCACTCGAGCCTCGCCACGACGCAGCGCTACACACATGTCTCCGCCGAGCGTCTGCGATCGGCGTTCCAGCAGGCGCACCCCCGAGCATGACGGACACAACGGAGTCGACGATGACCACTCAGCTGGATGCCGCATACAACGTGCACACGCGGTTCACGGGTACTGCGCCCGAGGGCGTCATCCCGCAGCCGCGCGCGTCCGCGGCCGAGCTGCTCGCCGAGGTCCCGACGCAGCGTGGAGCCTCCGCGCCCAGCCGGACCGGCGAGGACATCGACGCCCTCTGGGAGGAGTACAAGGCGACCTCCGCGCCTCGTGCCCGTGAGCGCCTGATCCTGCACTACGCGCCCCTGGTCAACGCCGTCGCCGGCCGCGTGGGCATGCGGCTGCCGAGCACCGTGGAGCAGGCCGACCTGGTCTCCTACGGCATGTTCGGCCTCATCGACGCCATCGAGAAGTACCAGACCGACCGTGCGGTGAAGTTCGAGTCCTACGCCTCCTCCCGCATCCGCGGCGCCATCATCGACGAGCTGCGCGCCATGGACTGGGTCCCGCGCTCGGTCCGCACCAAGGCCCGCTCCGTCGACCGCGCCTACGCCGAGCTCGAGGCCAAGCTGCACCGCACGCCCAGCGAGGCCGAGGTCGCCCTGCACCTCGAGATGCCGGTCGAGGACCTCCGTGCGATCTACTCTCAGCTCTCCACCGTCAACGTCGCCGCGCTCGACGAGCTGCTCGGCGGCGGCGAGGACCGCCCCGGCGGCGTCTCGCTCGGCGACACCCTCGGCGACGAGCGGACGCTGGACCCGGCCGGCTCGCTGGAGGCGGCCGAGACCAAGTTCCTGCTGGCCCGTGCCATCGAGTGTCTCGGGGAGCGCGAGCGCATCGTCGTCGTCCTCTACTACTACGAGGGCATGACCCTCGCCGAGATCGGTCGCGTCCTGGGCGTCACCGAGTCGCGGATCTCGCAGATGCACACGGCCGCGATGGTCCGGCTGCGCACCCGCCTCATGGACGCCGAGCGCGTCTGACCTCCGGCGGGACGCGTTCCCGACGAGAGCAGCACCACAGGTCCCGCCCCGGGCAGCAGACCCAGCGGGTCGACGTACTCGGCGCCCTCCCGCACGCCCCAGTGCAGGCAGGTTCGCGGCGCGCAGTGCGAGCCCGCAGCCTCGACGGTCCCGACCGGGTCGCCCCGTGCCACGCGCGTCCCGACGAGCACCGAGGCGCCGACCGGCTCGAGGCTCGACCGCCGACCGTCCGGGTGCGCGACGGTCAGCACGCCGCGACCCGCGACGGATCCCGCGAACGCCACGACACCGTCCGCCGGCGCGAGCACCTCGGCACCCACGACCGAGCGCAGGTCGACCCCGCGGTGCCCCGCCGACCACGCCTGCTCGGGCGCCTCGAACCGCCGCGCGACGTCGGGCGCGCCGGCCAGCGGCAGGCCGTAGGACTCGGACGCGCGCACGGGTACCGGTCCGGAGGCCGCCGGCAGCGCCGAGCCGAGCACGCCCAGCAGCACCAGCGCGAGGAGCGCGCAGACGGCGACCGCGACGGTCGGCGCGAGCCGGACGTGCGGCGCTGGTCGCGGCGAGGTCCTGGTCATGTCGCCACCCTGGCCTCCGGGAGCGACCGGCACGTCGGGCGCGTCGCCGACCGGAGGCGGATCCGCGTCGCCGGGGGGCTGGGGACGGCTCGGCCCCCGGTGTTCGGAGCTGCTGCCGCCATCCGCTAAACTGTTCTCGCGACCGGTCCGTACCGGTCGACTTCGCGCGTCATCCTCCCTTCCGGGAACCCGCTCGTGCCCTCCGGGGTCGGGCGAGCACCAGGTCGGGGTCGATCTCCGCAGCGGTCCGGCATCTTGCACACGGTCACCCGATGCAGCTGCCGGAGCGGACGACGACATGGCGCCAGGGGCGACGACCACATGGTCGGAGCCGACAACCGAGATGCGGATCCCTCGCGGGTCCGCCTTTGACGCGTGCACCTCGCGGTGCGCGCCGGAAGGACGTGCCATGGCCGTCGTGACCATGCGCCAGCTGCTCGAGAGCGGTGTCCACTTCGGACACCAGACCCGCCGCTGGAACCCCAAGATGAAGCGCTTCATCTTCACCGAGCGCAACGGCATCTACATCGTCGACCTGCAGCAGTCGCTGTCCTACATCGACCGCGCGTACGACTTCGTCAGCCAGACCGTCGCCCACGGCGGCACCATCCTGTTCGTCGGCACCAAGAAGCAGGCGCAGGAGCCGGTCGCCGACCAGGCCGCCCGCGTCGGCATGCCGTACGTCAACCAGCGCTGGCTCGGTGGCATGCTCACCAACTTCAGCACCGTGCACAAGCGTCTGCAGCGCCTCAAGGAGCTCGAGCAGATCGACTTCGACGACGTGGCGGGCTCGAACCTCACGAAGAAGGAGCTGCTCGTCCTGCGCCGCGAGAAGGACAAGCTCGCGAAGACGCTCGGCGGCATCCGCGACATGGCAAAGGTCCCCTCGGCCGTGTGGATCGTGGACACGAACAAGGAGCACCTCGCCGTCAACGAGGCGCGCAAGCTCGGCATCCCGGTCGTCGCGATCCTCGACACCAACTGCGACCCCGACGTCGTCGACTACCCGATCCCGGGCAACGACGACGCGATCCGCGCCGTGCAGCTGCTGACCCGCGTCATCGCGGACGCCGCGGCCGACGGTCTGCTCAAGCGTCACTCGGGTCGCACCGCGGCCGCCGAGGGCGCCGACGCCGACGCCGAGCCGCTGGCCGAGTGGGAGCGCGAGCTGCTCGCCGGTGCCGAGGCCGGCCTGGCCGCCGAGGCCACGGCCGAGGCCACCGAGGACGCTGCCGAGGAGGCCGTCGCGGCCGAGGTCGTCGAGGAGATCGCCGAGGCGGTCGCCGAGGAGATCGCCGCCGAGGAGATCGCGGAGGCCGTCGTCGAGGAGGCCGCTGTCGAGGCCATCGCCGAGGAGCTCGTCGCTGAGGGCGTCGAGGCCGAGGTCGCCGTCGAGGCTGCCGAGGAGGTCGTCGCCGAGGCCGTTGCCGAGGAGGCCGCCGACGCCGACGCCCAGGCCGAGGGCGACACCGACGCCAAGTGAGTTGATCCGGCCGCCGCGAGGCGGCCGGATCCCCGCTCGATCATCACGACACAAGCAGAACGGACACGACTGATGGCGAACTACTCGCTCGCAGACATCAAGGCGCTGCGCGAGAAGACCGGTGCCGGAATGATGGACGTCAAGAAGGCGCTCGAGGAGGCTGAGGGCGACTCCGACAAGGCGCTCGAGCTCATCCGGGTCAAGGGCCTCAAGGGCGTCGGCAAGCGTGAGGGACGCGCGGCCTCCGACGGCCTCGTCGTCGCGCACGTCGGCCCGACGGCCGACGGGGAGGGTCAGACGGGCGTGCTCGTCGAGATCAACTCCGAGACCGACTTCGTCGCCAAGAGCCCGAACTTCGTCGCCCTGGCGGACCGCGTCCTCGCGGCCGCGGTCGACAGCCCGGCTCGCGACGCGGACGCGCTGCTGGCCACCGAGGTCGACGGCTCCAGCGTGCAGAACATCGTCGACGAGACGGCCGCCACCCTGGGTGAGCGCGTCGTCGTGCGTCGTCTGGCCCGCGTGGCCGGCGAGCACGTCGAGGTCTACCTGCACAAGGTCAGCAAGGACCTGCCCCCGCAGGTCGGCGTCCTCGTGGCGACCGACGCGGCCGGTGCCGGTGTGGCCCGTGACATCGCGACCCACATCGCGGCGTTCTCGCCGACGTACCTGACGCGTGAGGAGGTCTCGGCCGACGTCGTCGCGAACGAGCGCCACATCGCCGAGGAGACGGCGCGCAACGAGGGCAAGCCCGAGGCCGCGCTGCCGAAGATCATCGAGGGCCGCCTCAACGGCTTCTTCA
The DNA here is from genome assembly GCF_056402515.1 of Cellulomonas sp. P4_A2. NCBI lineage: Bacteria > Bacillati > Actinomycetota > Actinomycetes > Micrococcales > Cellulomonadaceae > Cellulomonas > Cellulomonas sp. P4_A2. The sequence continues at coordinate 30,970 of NZ_JBFUHG010000023.1, read as the reverse complement.
AGGAGAACGTCCTGCTCGAGCAGGCGTTCGCCAAGGACAACAAGAAGACGGTCGCCCAGGTCCTCTCCGAGGCCGGCGGCACGCTGACGGGCTTCGTGCGCTACCGCGTGGGAGCCTGACACCTGTGAGCGCAACGGTGGCCCCGATCCGACTGGGTCGGGGCCACCGTCGCAACCAGGCGGCGGACGCCGCACCCAACAGCTGCGAGGAGACGACGTGAGCCAGGACCCGGGTCCCGTGCGCGGGGCCGAGCCGGAGCGTCGCGTCCTGCTCAAGCTGTCGGGCGAGACGTTCGGCGGAGGCGACATCGGCCTCGCGGCGGACGTCGTGCAGCGGGTGGCCGCGGAGATCGCGGTGGCCGTCCGCGCCGGGGTGCAGGTGGCGATCGTCGTCGGCGGTGGCAACTTCTTCCGCGGCGCCGAGCTCTCGCAGCGCGGTCTGGACCGCGCCCGCGCCGACTACATGGGCATGCTCGGCACGGTGATGAACTGCCTGGCGCTGCAGGACTTCCTGGAGCAGGCCGGCGTGAGCACCCGCGTGCAGACGGCGATCACGATGGGCCAGGTGGCCGAGCCGTACATCCCGCTGCGCGCCATCCGGCACCTCGAGAAGGGCCGCGTCGTCATCTTCGGCGCCGGCGCCGGGATGCCGTACTTCTCCACCGACACCGTCAGCGTCCAGCGCGCCCTCGAGACGCACTGCCACGAGGTCCTCATGGGCAAGAACGGCGTGGACGGCGTCTACTCGGCCGACCCGCGTACCGACCCCACGGCCGTGAAGCTCGACCACCTGACCTACACCGACGCCCTGGTCAACGACCTGGGGGTCATGGACGGCTCGGCGCTCAGCCTGTGCCGCGACAACGACGTCCGCATGCGCGTGTTCGGCCTCGAGGAGGTCGGGAACGTCACGCGGGCCCTGCAGGGTGAGAAGATCGGCACGCTGATCACGGCCAGCTGAACCCCACCCGGGCGCAGGCCGAACGACACGAACGACGAAGGAGCTCCGGTGATCGACGAGACCCTCTTCGAGGCTGAAGAGAAGATGGACAAGGCCGTCGAGGTCGCCAAGGAGGACTTCTCGACGATCCGCACGGGCCGCGCCAACGCCGCGATGTTCTCCAAGGTGTTCGTCGACTACTACGGCAGCCCGACGCCCCTGCAGCAGCTCGCGTCCTTCAACGTGACCGAGGCGCGCACGATCCTCGTCTCGCCGTTCGACAAGTCGTCGACGGTCGCGATCGAGAAGGCCCTGCGCGACTCCGACCTCGGGGTGAACCCCACCAACGACGGCAACGTCATCCGCGTGGTCCTGCCCGCGCTGACGCAGGACCGTCGCAAGGACTTCGTCAAGCTGGCCAAGACCAAGGCCGAGGACGCGCGCATCTCGGTGCGCAACGTGCGTCGTCGCGCCAAGGAGGAGCTGGACCGCATCGTCAAGGACGGCGAGGCGGGTGAGGACGAGGTGGGTCGCGCCGAGAAGGAGCTCGAGGCGCTGACCAAGAAGCACGTCGACCTCATCGACCAGCTCCTCTCGTCCAAGGAGAGCGAGCTGCTCGAGGTCTGATGACGGACACAGCCATCGCCACCACCCGCACGCCGCGCTCGGGTCGCGACCTCCCGGTCGCGATCGTCGTCGGTGTCGGCCTGCTCGTCCTCGTGGTGGCCTCGCTGTTCATCCGCAAGGAAGCGTTCGGCGTCCTGGCGATCATCGCGGTCTGCGCGGGTCTGTGGGAGCTGGCGCAGGCGTTCACGCGCCGCGACATCCACCTGCCGCTGCTCCCGCTGCTGGTCGGCGCGATCGGGATCCTCGTGTCGGCGTACACAGCCGGACCCGAGGCGCTGTTCGTGTCGTTCATGCTCACCGTCGGGGGCGTCGTCGTCTGGCGCGTGCTCGACGGCAGCGGCCAGTCGGCCCTGCGGGACGTGACCGCCGGGACGTTCGCGGCCGCGTACCTGCCGTTCCTCGCCGGGTTCGTCATGCTCATGCTCGCGGAGCCCGACGGGCCGTCGCGCGTGATGCTGTTCATCCTGCTCTGCGTGGCCAACGACACCGGCGGCTACACGGTCGGTGTCCTGCTGGGCAAGCACCCGCTCGCGCCGTCGGTCAGCCCGAAGAAGACCTGGGAGGGTCTGCTCGGGTCGATCGTCCTGGCGTGCGTCGTCGGCGTCGTCGGCGTGCAGGTCGCGTTCGACGGTGAGCCGCTCGTCGGCGTGTTCCTGGGGCTGGCCACGGTCGTGACGGCGACTCTGGGCGACCTGAGCGAGTCCATGCTCAAGCGCGACCTGGAGCTCAAGGACATGGGCCGGCTCATCCCCGGCCACGGTGGCCTGCTCGACCGGCTCGACTCCCTCCTGCTGACCGTCCCCGCGGTCTACGTCGTCCTGGCGGTCCTGCAGCCCGCCGCCTGACAGCTCGTCTTTCTTCCTCGCGCGGCCACCGCCGCCAGCCCGACCCGAGAGGGGGTACCGATGACCGGTACACCCGTCCGCCTCGACCTGTCCTCGCCCAGCCGGGGACCTCGGGGCAAGCCGCCCAAGCACTTCGTCGACCTCACGCCCGAGCAGCGGATCGAGGCCGTCACGGAGCTGGGGGAGAAGCCGTTCCGCGCCAAGCAGCTGGCGACGCACTACTTCACGCACCTGTCGAACGACCCCGCGACGATGACCGACCTGCCGAAGGCGACCCGCGACAAGCTGGTCGAGGGGCTGTTCCCGCGCCTGCTGACCGCGCACAAGACCATGACGGCCGACCACGGCACCACGGTCAAGACGCTCTGGCACCTCTTCGACGGCGCCAAGGTCGAGTCCGTGCTGATGCGCTACAAGAACCGCACCACGCTGTGCATCTCGAGCCAGGCCGGCTGCGGCCTCGCGTGCGCGTTCTGCGCGACGGGCCAGATGGGCCTCACACGCAACCTGTCGACCGCCGAGATCGTCGAGCAGGTCCGGGCGGCCGGCCGCATGCTCGCCGACGGCGAGGTGCCGGGCGGCCCGACCAGGCTGACGAACGTCGTCTTCATGGGCATGGGCGAGCCGCTGGCCAACTACAAGTCGGTGATGGAGACGGTGCGGCGCCTCGTCGCGCCGACACCCGACGGGCTGGGGATGTCCGCCCGCAACGTCACCGTCTCGACGGTGGGCATGGTCCCGGCGATGAACAAGCTGGCGGGCGAGGGCATCCCGGTGACGCTCGCGCTGTCCCTGCACGCGCCCGACGACGAGCTGCGCAGCGAGCTCGTGCCGGTCAACACGCGCTGGTCCGTCGCCGAGGCGATCGACTCGGCGCACCGGTACTTCGTGGCCACCGGCCGACGCGTCTCGATCGAGTACGCGATGATGCGCGACATCAACGACCAGGCGTGGCGCGCGGACCTGCTCGGCGAGCTGCTCAACCAGCGGGGGCGTGGCTGGGTGCACTGCAACCCGATCCCGCTGAACCCGGTGCCGGGCTCGAAGTGGACGGCGAGCGATCCGCAGGTCGAGCAGGAGTTCGTGGCACGCTTGCGTGCGCACGGCATCCCGACGACGATCCGGGACACGCGCGGCAGTGAGATCGACGGTGCCTGCGGCCAGCTCGCAGCAGAGGAGGACGAGTGAGCGACGGCATGTTCCGGACCGTCTCCGGTCTGAAGCAGGGCTACGACCCGGACGAGGTCGACGACTTCTTCGCCCACGCGAGGGCGGTGTACGAGCAGGGACCGGCCGCCGCGTTGTCCAGCAAGGACGTGCGTGGGGTCGCGTTCGACATGGTGCGCGGCGGGTACGTGACCGCGGCCGTCGACGCGGCGCTCGACCGGCTCGAGGCGGCCTTCGTCGCCCGGGCGCGTGCCGAGTACGTGTCGACGCAGGGGCAGCAGGCGTGGATGGCCAAGCTGAGCGAGCAGGCGCGCACGCTCTACGGCCGCCTCGGTCGGCCGGACGGCGACCGGTTCGCCCCGCCCGAGCGTCGTCAGCAGGGCTACGAGCCCGCCGACGTCGACGAGCTGTGCCGTCGCCTCGTCGCCTACTTCGACACCGGTGCGCCGCTCGCGGCCGCCGAGGTGCGTGCCGCCACGTTCCGCCGCCGCAAGGGCCGCAACGCCTACGCCGAACCGCCGGTCGACGCGTTCTTCGCGCGGGCCGTCGAGGTGCTGCTCGGCGTCGAGTGACCAGCACGGGTGACTGACCCGCAGAAAGGCCGCGCTCCGACGAGGAGCGCGGCCTTTCGCATTCATGGAGCTCAGCCGTCCTCGCGCTTGAAGGTCCGCGCGCCGAACAGCCTCGTCGCGACCCGGGCCGTGGCTCAGCCGTCCTCGCGCTTGAAGGTCCGCGCCCCGAACCACATCCCGAGCGCCGCCAGCGCGATCGTGATCACCACGCCCCAGACCGCCGTCGGGGTGCCGAAGTCGCCGTTGAACTGGGCACGGATGCCCGAGACGACGTGCTTGACGGGGTTGAGGTTCGACAGGGTGTTCAACCACGCGGGGGCGGTGGCGGCCGTGATGGGCAGCAGGATCCCGGACAGCAGCAGCAGCGGCAGGGCGATGCCGTTCATGAGCGGGGCGAGCGCGTCCTCGCTCTTGAGCGTCAGCGCGATCGCGTAGGACGCCGACGCGAACGCGGCCGCGAGCAGGGCGCCGGTCACGATGCCGAGCACGACGCCCCAGAACGGCGCCTCGAGCCCGAACAGGAACGCGACCGAGCACAGGACGACGCCCTGGACGAAGACGACGATGACGTCACGGGTGACGCGGCCGAGCACGAGCGCGGCGCGGGGTGCGGGGCTGACGCGCTCGGCCTCGATCACGCCGTCGCGCCACTCGCCGATGAGGCCGAAGCCGACGAACAGCGCGCCGAACATGCCCAGCTGCACGAGCAGTCCGGGGACGAACATCTGGTAGGAGTTCGTGGCGCCGAGCTGCCCGGCGATCGGCTCCAGCAGGGGACCGAACAGGCAGAGGTAGAGCACGGGCTGCAGGAGACCCATGACCGACCAGACGGGGTTGCGCAGCGAGATGCGCATGGCCCGGCGGAACACGGTGCTCGTGTCCCGCAGGAACGTCGAGCGGCCGGTCTGCTCGTCGAGGATCGCCGGTGCTTCGGTGGTGGTCATGCTGCGGCTCCGTCCGTGGTGTCGGCGCCGTCGGCGCGGCGTTCGCCGTCCCGCAGGGAGCGTCCGGTGAGGGTGAGGAAGACGTCGTCGAGGGTCGGGCGGCGCAGCTCGACGCCGTCGATCTCGACCCCGTCGGCGTCCAGGGCGCGCAGCAGTCCGGCGAGCTGGGTGCGACCCTGCGGGACGCGCACCTCGACGATCGAGCCGTCGACGACGGGTGCCGTGGCGCCGGGCAGCTGCGCGGCGACCGTCGCGATGCGGGCGACGTCCGAGGGCAGGGCGGCGGTGAGGACGATCGCGTCGCCGCTGACCCGCTGCTTGAGCTCCTCGGGGCTGCCCTGGGCGACGATCTGGCCGCTGTCGATCACGAGGATCCGGTCGCACAGCGCGTCGGCCTCGTCGAGGTAGTGCGTGGTGAGGAAGACCGTGCTGCCGCGGGTGTCGCGCAGGCCGCGCACGTGCGTCCAGAGGTTGGCGCGGGCCTGCGGGTCGAGACCGGTGGTCGGCTCGTCGAGGAACACGAGCCGGGGTGTGTGGATCAGCCCGAGCGCGATGTCGAGGCGACGGCGCTGGCCCCCGGACAGGGAGCCGGCCTTGCGGTCCCAGAGCCCGTCGAGCTCGAGCTGACCGAACAGCTCCCGGCCGCGGGCGACCGCGACGGACCGCTCGACGCCGTACAGCAGGGCGTGGTCGACGACCTCCTCGCCGGCGCGGGCCTCGGAGGCGGTGGACCCGGACTGGGCGACGTAGCCGATGCGGCGTCGCACGGTGCCGGGGTCGCGGCGCAGGTCGGCACCGGCGACGGTCGCCTCGCCGCGCGTCGGGCGCAGGAGGGTGGTGAGCATGCGCAGCGTCGTCGTCTTGCCGGCGCCGTTCGGGCCGAGGAAGCCGACGATCTCGCCGGCCTCGACGTCGAGGTCGACGCCGCGCACGGCGTCCACGTCTCCTCGTCGGGTCTTGTAGGTGCGGGCCAGGCCGCGGGCATGGATCATGCGAGGTCTCCTTCGGGTGGAGACCTCAGTATTCAAGATTGACTATTACTCGTCAACCTTGACTATTACGTGTCTTTCAGCAGGCCGAGATCGAGGCCGTGACCCTGCTGCTCGACGAGGAGCACCCCGGGACCCACGCCGGCGAGCCGGGCGGCCTCGACCTGCTCGGGCGTCGGCGTCCAGAGCGGCGGCTCCCCGTCGAACGCGTACGCACCCGACCGCAGGCGCCCGAGGTACTCGTGCGCCCAGGCGATGTCCGCCCGGACGTGCGCCGACAGCAGACGGGGCACCTCGCTCGCCGTGTCGGGGGTGTCCTTGGCGTCGAGGATCGAGTCGATCGACCCCGTCGTCTCGGTCAGGAGGCCCTCGAGCAGGCCGATCCGCGTCTGGATCGCACGGACCACCTCGTCGCGCGGGAGCGCGTAGGCCATGTTCACGGCCGTGAGGAACACCTGCAGGTCCTCGACCTCCAGCAGCCCCGCCCGCACGAGGGCCAGGAACTCCTCGTCGCCCTCGCGCGTGATCACGTAGGTGGTGCGCTGCGGGCGCGTGCCGGCCGGGGTCTCGATCTCGGCCAGCAGCCCGGCGCGGGTGAGCGTCTTGAGCGCGTTGTAGATGGATCCGGGGTGGATCCGGGCCCAGCGCTCGATGTCCCAGCTCACCAGCTCGCGGCGCAGGAAGTAGCCGTGCACGGGCTGGAAGATGCGCACGCAGCCGAGGACGAGCAGGCGCGTGGCGGACCCCTGGGCGGGTACAGGACCGGGCATGCGGCGATCCTGCCACGACCCGCGATGATGGGGGCGTGAGCCAGCGCAGCGTCATCCTCCTCGGGTCCACGGGCTCGATCGGCACCCAGGCCATCGACGTCATCACCCGCAACCCGGACCGGTTCTCGGTGACCGGGCTGAGCGCCGGCGGCGGTGACGTCGGGCTCCTCGCCCGGCAGGCGCGGCAGCTCGGTGCGGCCACGGTCGCGGTTGCCGACGAGACCGCGGGCCCGGCCCTGCGAGACGCGCTCCCCGGCGTCGAGGTGCTCGTCGGGCCGGACGCATCGACCGAGCTCGCCGGCCGCGGCGCCGACGTGGTGCTGAACGGGGTCACCGGCAGCGTCGGCCTCGGCCCGACGCTCGCGGCCCTGCGCGCGGGAAGCACCCTGGCGCTGGCCAACAAGGAGTCGCTGGTCGTGGGCGGCCGGCTCGTCCACGCCGCGCGGCAGCGGCCCGACCAGATCGTCCCGGTCGACTCCGAGCACTCGGCGATCGCCCAGGCCCTGCGCGGAGGCACGCGGCCCGAGGTCCGCCGCCTCGTCCTGACCGCGTCCGGGGGACCGTTCCGTGGCTGGGCTCAGGACGACGTCAAGGCGGTCACGCCGCAGCAGGCCCTCGCGCATCCGACCTGGTCGATGGGGCCGGTGGTGACGATCAACTCGGCGACCCTGATGAACAAGGGGCTCGAGCTCATCGAGGCGCACCTGCTGTTCGACGTGCCGGTCGAGGACATCACCGTCGTCGTGCATCCGCAGTCGGTCGTGCACTCGATGGTCGAGTTCGTCGACGGGTCGACGCTCGCACAGGCGTCGCCGCCCGACATGCGGCTGCCGATCGCGCTGGGGCTGAGCTGGCCCGACCGGGTACCGGACGTCGCGCCGGGCTGCGACTGGACTCGGGCGACCGCCTGGACGTTCGAGCCGCTCGACGAGGAGGTGTTCGGTGCGGTCGCGCTCGCCCGGACCGCCGTGGCGGCATCCCCGACGCACCCGGCGGTCTACAACGCCGCCAACGAGGAGTGCGTGGAGGCGTTCCTGACCGGGCGGATCGGGTTCCTCGACATCGTGAGCACGGTCGAGCGGGTGCTGGGCGAGCACGGCGGGGTCGACGACCTCACGCTCGACGCCGTGCTGGACGCCGAGAGGTGGGCGCGGACGCGCGCCCACGAGCTGCTCGCCCGCGCCTGACCCGGGCGAGTGCCGCAGGAGGCGGTCAGCGGCCGAGCACGCGGCTGAGCACGGACTCGACCCGGCTCGTGTGCCCGGACCGGCGCTCGATGCGGTCGGACCACGCGGCGGCCCGGCGGGCGGCCGTGATCCCGGCCCAGCGCAGCGGCTCCGGCTCCCACCGCGGGGAGCGGTGGCCCACCCAGGGCAGGCGCACCAGGGACGAGTCCGCGCCGGCGACCAGGTCGGCCAGCGTCCGCCCGGCGAGGTTGGTCGTCGCGACGCCGTCCCCGACGTACCCGCCCGCCCAGCCGATGCCGGTCTCCGCGTCGAGGCCGACGGACGGCGACCAGTCGCGCGCGACGCCGAGCGGTCCGCCCCAGCGGTGCGTGACCTCCGCGCGGTCCAGCACGGGGAAGAGCTCGACCAGCTCGCGCCGCAGGTGCTCGGCGGTGGCGTCGACCTGGTCGTAGGACGGCCGGATCGCGGAGTTGAGGTGGTACGGCGCGCCGCGACCGCCGAACGCGAGCCGGTCGTCGGTCGTGCGCTGGCCGTAGACGATGAGGTGCCGGGCGTCGTGGAACGTCTGCGCGCGGTCCAGACCGATCTGCGCCCAGACCTCGGGCGGCAGCGGCTCGGTGGCGATCATGTGCGAGTAGACGGGCGCCAGGTCGCGCTCGGAGCCGGGCAGCTGCGTGGTCCATGCCTCGGTCGCACGGATGACCCAGCGCGCGCGCACCGTGCCGTGGTCGGTGACGACGGCCCGCGGGGAGAGCCGCAGGGCACGCGTGCCCTCGGCCAGCCGGGCGCCGCGGGACAGCAGCACGTCGACGAGGCCGCGGACGAGGCGCAGGGGCTGGATGCGGGCGCAGTCGGGGGTGTAGGAGCCGCCGATGACGCCCTCGGCCCGCACGTGGTCGGCGACCTCGTCGGGGCCCAGCAGGTGGGACTCGTCGCCCCACCGGGAGTCGGCCTCGACCTCGGAGGCGATGCGCTCGAGCTGCGGGCGGTTGCGAGCCAGCGTGACCGTGCCGCCGAACGCGAAGCCGCAGTCGATCTGCTCGGCCGCCGCGACGCCGCCGACCTCGACGACCGTGTCCCGCATCGCCGCGCGCATGTCGGCCGCCGCCTCCCGGCCGTGCCGCCGGGCGAGCTCGTCGGCAGAGACGGGGAAGAGGGCTGAGCACCAGCCGCCGTTGCGACCGCTGGCCCCGAACCCGGCCACCTCGGCCTCGACGATCAGCACGTCGAGCGCCGGGTCGTGCTCGAGCAGGTAGTACGCCGTCCACAGGCCCGTCAGCCCAGCGCCGACGATCACGACGTCGGCCACCTCGTCCCCGTCGAGCGGGTCGCGAGGCACCAGGCTGTCCGGGTCCTCGGCGGCGACCTGGTCGAACCAGAGGGACAGCGGAGCGGGCGCCGCAGCCGTCACAGGCGCGTCCACGCCTCGGTGAGCACCCCGCGCAGGATCTGCTCGATCTCGTCGAACTGCTGCTGCCCGCACGTCAGCGGGGGAGCGAGCTGGATGACGGGGTCGCCGCGGTCGTCGGCCCGGCAGTACAGACCCGCCTCGAACAGGGCGCCTGACAGGAACCCGCGCAGCAGGCGCTCGCTCTCGTCGTCGTCGAACGTCTCCCGGGTGACCTTGTCCTTGACGAGCTCGATCCCGTAGAAGAAGCCCTCGCCGCGCACGTCTCCGACGATCGGCAGGTCGAGCAGCTTCTCCAGGGTCCGCCGGAACGCCGGGGCGCTCTCCTTGACGTGGGTCGTGATGCCCTCGCGCTCGAAGACGTCGAGGTTGGCGTTGGCGACCGCGGCCGAGACCGGGTGCCCGCCGAACGTGTAGCCGTGGGCGAACGATGCGTTGCCCTTGGCGAACGGCTCGTACAGCTTGTCGGAGGCGATCAGGGCGCCGATCGGGGAGTAGCCCGAGGTCATGCCCTTGGCGCAGGTGATCATGTCCGGCACGTAGCCGAAGTCGTCGCACGCGAAGATCGAGCCGATCCGGCCGAACGCGCAGATGACCTCGTCGGAGACCAGCAGCACGTCGTACTCGTCGCAGATCTCGCGCACACGCTCGAAGTACCCGGGCGGTGGCGGGAAGCAGCCGCCGGCGTTCTGGACGGGCTCGAGGAACACGGCGGCGACGGTGTCCGGACCCTCGAACTCGATGGCCTCGCCGATGCGGTCGGCGGCCCATCGGCCGAAGGCCTTGGGGTCGTCGCGCAGGTGCTCGGGCGCGCGGTACTCGTTCGTGTTCGGCACCTTGTGCGCGCCCGGGACGAGCGGCTCGAACTGCGCCTTCAGCGTCGGCAGGCCGGTGATCGACAGGGCCCCGTGCGTGGTGCCGTGGTAGGCGATCGACCGCGAGATCACCTTGTACTTGTTGGGCTTGCCGGTGAGCTTGAAGTAGTTCTTGGCCAGCTTCCAGGCGGTCTCGACGGCCTCGCCGCCACCCGTGGTGAAGAAGACGTGGTTCAGGTCGCCCGGGGCGTAGGCGGCCAGGCGCTCGGCCAGGTCGATCGCCTCGGGGTGCGCGTACGACCACAGCGGGAAGAACGCGAGCTTCTCGGCCTGCACGCGCGCCGCCTCGGCGAGCTCGGTCCGGCCGTGGCCGGCCTGCACCACGAACAGCCCGGAGAGCCCGTCGATGTACTGGCGCCCGGCGTCGTCGTAGATGTGGTGACCCTGGCCGCGCACGATCGTCGGGACGCCGTGCTCCCACGCGCTCTGCCGGGTGAAGTGACCCCAGAGGTGGTCGCGTGCCGCCTGCGAGCGGTCGGCGCCGGAACGGGTGGTGCTCATCTGGTCCCCCAGTTGTAGAGCTGCTTGCGCAGCTTCAGGTACACGAACGTCTCGGTGGTCCGTACGCCGGGGAGCGAGCGGATCTTCTGGTTGAGCACCTCGAGCAAGTGGTCGTCGTCCTCGCACACGACCTCGCACAGCAGGTCGAAGCCGCCGGCCGTCACGACGACGTAGTCGACCTCCTGGAGGTCGGCCAGCGCGTCGGCGACGACGCTGAGGTCGCCCTCGCACTTGAGCCCGATCATCGCCTGGCGCGTGAAGCCGACCTGCAGCGGGTCGGTCACCGCGACGATCTGCATGACGCCGGAGTCGGTCAGTCGCTGGACGCGCTGCCGCACCGCGGCCTCCGACAGGCCGATGGCCTTGCCGATCGTCGCGTACGGCCGCCGGCCGTCCTCCTGGAGCTGCTCGACGATGGCCTTGGAGACGTCGTCGAGCACCATGCCGCCGTTGACCGGTCTGCGATTGCCCACGCGCCGATCGTGGTCGGCGATCGGCCTCGATGCAAGGAATTCGTTGTGACAGGCCGAAAAAACTTCTGATTTCGAGGACTGGGGCTCCTCGATCGGCCGAATGGTCCGTCCTACCCTGCCGCAACGCGCGTCGTCGGCGTACGGTGCGACCACCGACGAATCGCCCGCGAAGGAGTCACCGTGAGCCAGGCCCCCGACCAGACCATCGAGCTGCTGAACGTCGTCGGGGGTGAGCTGCGGCCTGCTGCGGACGGCCGCACGACCTCGGTGGTCGACCCGTCGACGGGCCAGGAGTACGCCCGCGCGCCGCTGAGCGGGGCCGCGGACGTGGACGCCGCCTACGCGTCGGCGTCGCAGGCGTTCACCACCTGGGGTCGCACGACGCCGGCCGAGCGACAGCTGGCGCTGCTGCGGCTCGCGGACGCCGTCGAGGCGCGTGCCGACGAGTTCGTCGCGGTCGAGTCGCGGAACACCGGCAAGCCGCTGCACCTGACCGCGACGGACGAGGTGCCGCCCTGCGTGGACCAGCTGCGCTTCTTCGCGGGCGCCGCGCGCGTGCTCGACGGGCTGAGCGCGGGGGAGTACATGGCCGGCCACACGTCGTGGGTGCGCCGGGAGCCGGTCGGCGTGATCGGGCAGGTCACGCCGTGGAACTACCCGCTCATGATGGCGATCTGGAAGATCGCACCCGCGCTCGCCGCCGGCAACACGGTGGTGCTCAAGCCGTCGGACACGACCCCTGCCTCGAGCCTGCTCCTCGGTCAGGTGGCGGCCGAGGTGCTGCCTCCCGGCGTGCTCAACGTCGTCTGCGGGGACCGCGTCACGGGTCGGGCGCTCGTCTCGCACGCCCGTCCGGACATGGTCGCCATCACGGGGTCGGTGCGCGCGGGCTCGCAGGTCGCCGAGGCCGCGTCGGCCGGGCTCAAGCGCGTCCACCTGGAGCTCGGCGGCAAGGCGCCGGTCATCGTGTTCGCCGACGCCGACCTCGCGGCCGCGGCCGAGGGCATCGCCGGCGCCGGGTACTACAACGCGGGGCAGGACTGCACCGCGGCCACCCGGGTCCTCGTGCACGCCTCCGTGCACGACGACTTCGTCGCCGCTCTCGCCGACGCCGCGCGCGGGCAGAGGACCGGGATGCCCGACGACGCGGACGTCGCGTTCGGTCCGGTGAACAACGCGCTGCAGCTCGAGCGGGTCACGGGCTTCCTGGACCGGCTGCCGGACCACGCCTCGATCGTCGCCGGCGGTCACCGGGTCGGCGACGCGGGCTACTTCGTCGAGGCCACCGTCGTCTCCGGCCTGCGCCAGGACGACGAGGCCGTCCAGGACGAGATCTTCGGGCCGGTCATCACCGTGCAGACGTTCACGGACGAGGACGAGGCGATCGCGCTGGCCAACGGCGTCCGCTACGGCCTCGCGAGCTCGGTCTGGACCTCGAACCACGGCCGCGCGCTGCGGATGTCTCGGGCGCTCGACTTCGGCGTCGTGTGGATCAACACGCACATCCCGTTCGTGGCCGAGATGCCGCACGGAGGCTTCAAACAGTCCGGCTACGGCAAGGACCTGTCGATGTACGGGTTCGAGGACTACACCCGGATCAAGCACGTGATGTCCGCGTTTGATGTGTAAGTCCACTGATCCGACGGGTGGATGCTTCAGGCGTGCAACATTTTCGTTGCGGTCGGGTGCTTTCGCAACGAATTCCTTGCTGGACGCCCGTCCGCTTGCGATGATCCGTCGGACCGTGTTCGTGTCACTGCCGTACCGAGGAGCCCCATGAGCGACCAGCGCCGTCGACCTGTACCGACCGACCCGCGCGTCCGGGCTCTCATCGCCCAGGCGACACGTCGGAGCCGTGAACGGTCGACGGACCTGTCGCGGCGTTCGTTCCTGCTCGGTGCGGCCGGCACGGCCGGCGCCGCAGCGCTGCTCGCAGCGTGCGGCACGGGTGGTTCGGCGTCCCCGACGGCGCAGGCCGCGAAGGATGACTCGGCGAGCGAGAAGCTCGTCCGGTGGGCCAACTGGACCCAGTACCTGGACCAGAACGACGACGCCACCGAGTACCCGACGCTCACGTCGTTCGAGTCCAAGACCGGCATCACGGTCGACTACGCCGAGGACATCGAGGACAACGACTCGTTCTACGGCAAGGTCAACGGCCAGCTGAAGAACGGCCAGGACATCGGCTACGACATCGTCACGCTCACCGACTGGATGGCCGCGCGGATGATCCGCCTCGGCTACACCCAGGAGCTCGACAAGGCAGCCATGCCGAACTCGGCGAACATCCTGCCGAACCTGGCGAACGTCGACTTCGACCCGGGTCGCATGCACTCGTTGACCTGGCAGTCGGGCTTCGCCGGGCTGGCCTGGGACAAGGAGAAGGTGCCCGGCGGCGTGCACTCGATCGAGGACCTGTGGAAGCCGGAGCTCGCCGGGCGCGTCGAGGTGCTCTCCGAGATGCGCGACACCATGGGCCTGATCATGTTCAGCCAGGGCGTCGACCCTGCCGGCGAGTGGACCGACGACGACTTCTACGCCGCGCTCGACGTCCTCAAGCAGAAGATCGACTCGGGCCACATCCGCAAGGTGCTCGGCAACTCCTACACGCAGGACCTCGCCTCGGGCGACGCGATCGCCGTCATCGGCTGGTCGGGCGACATCACGTCGCTCAACTATGAGTCGGACGACCGCTTCGAGTTCGCGATCCCGGAGGCCGGCGGCACGCTCTGGAGCGACAACATGATGGTGCCGATCGGCTCGCCGGCCCGCAGCAACGCCGAGACGCTCATGAACTACTACTACGACCCGGAGGTCGCCGCGCAGGTGGCCGCGTGGGTCAACTACATCACCCCGGTCGAGGGCGCCCAGCAGGCCATGCTCGAGCTCGACCCCGACCTCGCGACCAACCCGATGATCTTCCCGACGCCCGACATCCTGTCCAAGGTCAGCGTCTTCCGGACGCTCGAGCCGGCCGAGGAGGCGCGCTACAACGGCGAGTTCCTCACCGTGATCGGCGCATGACGAGCACGACAGGGGCCTCGGACGCCGTGACGGTGTCCGTCGAGGACGCCACCGACTCGGGCGCCGCGCTGGAGATCACCGGCGTCACCAAGGCGTTCGGCGACTTCGTGGCGGTCGACGACCTGAGCCTGACCGTGCCGTCCGGCTCGTTCTTCGCGCTGCTCGGCCCGTCGGGCTGCGGCAAGACGACGACCCTGCGGATGGTCGCCGGCCTCGAGCAGCCGACCACCGGGACGATCGCCATCGGCGGCAAGGACGTGACCGGGACGCGCGCCCACCAGCGGCCGGTCAACACCGTCTTCCAGAGCTACGCGCTGTTCCCGCACCTGACCGTGGGGGAGAACGTCGCGTTCGGCCTGCGCCGGACCGGCAAGAGCGAGATCGCCCGTCGGGTCGCCGAGGGTCTGGACCTGGTCGAGCTCGCCCACCTGGCGGACCGCAAGCCGGCCCAGCTCTCGGGCGGGCAGCAGCAGCGCGTGGCCCTGGCCCGCGCCCTGGTCAACCGGCCGTCCGTGCTCCTCCTCGACGAGCCGCTCGGCGCGCTCGACCTCAAGCTGCGCCGCCAGATGCAGCTGGAGCTCAAGCGGATCCAGACCGAGGTGGGACTGACGTTCATCCACGTCACGCACGACCAGGAGGAGGCCATGACGATGGCCGACACCGTCGCCGTGATGAACCACGGGCGCATCGAGCAGATGGGCACGCCCGCCGAGCTGTACGAGCTCCCGCGCACGGCGTTCGTCGCCAACTTCCTGGGCCAGTCGAACCTCGTGCCGGGCACGGTGGTCGAGAAGGTCACGACGACCCAGCTGCTGGCGGTCGACGTCGCCGGGAACCGGATCCTGGTGCCCGAGGGCCGGTCCGTGCGGTCGAGCGGTGGTGTCCTGGTCGGTGTCCGGCCCGAGAAGCTGCGGATCCTCGTCGGCGACCAGGAGCCGTCGGCCACGGAGAACGTGCTCGGCCCCGGGACGGTCACGGACGTGTCGTTCATGGGCGTCAGCACGCAGTACCAGGTGACGGTCCCGGGCCTCGGCACGTTCGGCGTGTTCGCGCAGAACCTGCTCGGTGGCTCGACGGTCGCGCCCGGTGCCGAGGTCCGCCTCGCCTGGTCGGCCGACTTCACGTTCGCGCTGGACGGCGCCGACGCTCCCGACGAGGGAACGGTCGACCTGGACGACGACCTGTGAGCATCACCGCGGCGCTCGCCGAGTCGGGCCCGCCCGAGGCGGCGCCCCGTCCGCGCAAGTCCTCGCGTGCGCACTGGATCCTGCTCGGCCCCGGCCTGATCTACCTGCTCCTGCTGTTCGTCGTGCCCGTCGGCGCGCTGCTCGCGACGTCCCTGTACGTGCCGGTGCCCGGTGGCGACATCGGGCAGTACCAGCCGGCGCTGCACTGGCAGAACTACACCGAGGCGATCGCCCAGTTCTGGCCGGTGATCCTGCGCTCGTTCTGGTTCGCCCTGGTGGCCACGGTGGCGACCCTCGTCATCGGCTACCCGATGGCCTACGCGATCGCCATCCGCGCCCGCGGACGCAAGCTCCTGCAGGGCATGCTGCTCGTCCTGGTCGTCGCGCCGTTCTTCACCAGCTTCATCCTGCGCACGATCGCGTGGAAGCAGATCCTCGCCGACGACTCGTTCGTGGTCAGCGCCCTGCACTGGCTGAACCTGCTGCCCGAGGACGCTCGCCTCACCGCGACGCCCTTCGCGGTCGTCTGCGGTCTGACGTACAACTTCCTGCCCTTCATGGTGCTGCCGATCTTCGCGGGGCTCGAACGCCTGGACGCCCGGATGCTCGAGGCGGGCGCCGACCTGTACGCGTCGCCGATCACCACGTTCCGCAAGGTGACCTGGCCGCTGTCCCTGCCCGGGGTCGTCGCCGGGACCCTGCTGACGTTCATCCCGGCGGTGGGCGACTACGTCAACGCGGCGCTGCTCGGCAACAACACGAACACGACCATGATCGGGCAGGTCATCGACGCCCGGTTCTTCAAGGTCCTGGACTACCCGACGGCCGCCGCGCTGTCCGTCGTCCTGATGGCCGCGATCATGCTCATGGTGTCGCTGTACATCAAGCGCGCGGGGACCGAGGAGCTCCTGTGACCGCGACGGCGACGAGGCCCACGGATGCGCCGACCACGAGCCGGACCCCGACCGTGCGCCGCAAGCCCGTCCGGCGACGGATCGGCGACTCGATCATCCCGATCTTCGCGATCCTCGGCTTCGTGTTCCTGCTGGTGCCGGTCGCGTACACGGTCGTCTTCTCGTTCAACGACGCCGGCAAGACGAACCTCGTCTGGCGCGGGTTCACGCTGGACAACTGGCAGAACCCGTGCGGCGCGCCGCAGGTGTGCGAGGCGTTCGGCAACTCGCTGAAGGTCGGCGTGCTGGCCACGGTCATCGCGACGATCCTCGGCACGCTCGTGGCCATCGGGCTGGTCCGGTTCCAGTTCCGTGGGCGCTCGGCCACCAACCTGCTGATCTTCCTGCCGATGTCGACGCCCGAGGTCGTGCTCGGCGCGGCGCTCCTGGCGCAGTTCCTGTCGGTGCGGGTGCCGCTCGGCTTCAGCACCGTGGTCGCGTCGCACGTGCTGTTCTGCATCAGCTTCGTCGTCGTCACGGTCAAGGCCCGCGTCTCGAGCCTCGACCCGGCGATCGAGGAGGCCGCGGCGGACCTGTACGCGTCCCCTCTGCAGGCGTTCTGGCGCGTCACGTTCCCGCTCCTGCTGCCCGGGATCGCCGCCGCCGCGCTGCTCGCGTTCAGCCTGAGCTTCGACGACTTCATCGTCACGAACTTCACGTCCGGCTCGTTCGAGACGTTCCCCAAGTTCGTGTACATCTCGGCCACGCGCGGCATCCCGCCCCAGGCCAACGTCATCAGCTCGTTCATGTTCGTGCTGGCCCTGGCGATCGTCGTGATCGTCCAGCTGGTCGGCTACGCCCGGGGCCGACGCCTCTCCCGTCGATGACAGCAACCATGAATGACGAACGGGTGCGACGCGCCCGGTGAGAGGTGGACCTCGTGCGGATCCTGGTGGTCGGTAGCGGAGGGGTGGGCGACGCGGTCGCCCGGATCGCGGCCCGGCGGCCGTTCTTCGAGCAGCTCGTGGTCGCGGACGTGGAACTCGGCCGCGCGGAGCGCACGGTCGCCGCGGCGAGCGAGCACGACGTCGTCGGCGGCCGGTTCGTCGCAGCGGTCGTGGACGCCTCGAGCCCGGCCGCGGTCGAGGCCCTCGTGCGCGAGTGCGGCGCGACGCACGTGCTGAACGCGGTGGACCCCCGGTTCGTCATGCCGATCTTCGAGGGCGTGCGCGCGGCCGGCGCGGACTACCTCGACATGGCGATGTCGCTGTCCCACCCGCACCCGGACCGCCCCCACGAGCTGCCCGGCGTGAAGCTCGGCGACGAGCAGTTCGCGGCCTCCGGCGACTGGGAGTCCGCCGGTCGCCTCGCCCTCGTCGGCATCGGCGTGGAGCCCGGGCTGTCCGACGTGTTCGCGCGGTACGCGGCGGACCACCTGTTCGAGTCGATCGACGAGCTCGGCGTGCGCGACGGCGCCAACCTCGTCGTGCTCGGCGACGACGGCGAGCCGATCTTCGCGCCGTCGTTCTCGATCTGGACGACGATCGAGGAGTGCCTCAACCCGCCGGTGATCTGGTCCGCGGACCGCGCCGAGGCGGGCTCCGGGCTCGAGGACGGCTGGTACACGACCGCGCCGTTCCACGAGCCCGAGGTGTTCCGGTTCCCCGACCCGATCGGCGACGTGGAGTGCGTGCACGTCGAGCACGAGGAGGTCCTGCTCATGCCGCGCTGGGTGTCCGCGCGGAAGGTGACGTTCAAGTACGGGCTCGGTGAGGAGTTCATCGGGGTGCTGCGGACGCTGCACACGCTGGGCCTGGACCGCACGGAGCCGGTCCTCGTGCGCGGGGTGCCGGTCAGCCCTCGTGACGTCGTCGCCGCGTCCCTGCCGGACCCGGCGACGATCGGCCCCCGGATGACCGGCTCGACGTGCGCCGGACTGCTCGTCACGGGCACTGGAAAGGACGGCAACCCCCGCGAGGTCTACCTGCACCACGTCGTGGACAACGCCTGGTCGATGGCCGAGTACGGCGCCCAGTGCGTCGTGTGGCAGACAGCCGTCAACCCGGTCGTCGCGCTCGAGCTGCTGGCCGCGGGCGTGTGGTCGGGGTCGGGGGTGCTCGGCCCGGAGGCGTTCGACGCGGTGCCGTTCCTGGACCTGCTCGCCGGACCGTACGACTCGCCCTGGGGCCTGCAGGAGCGGACCCCCTAGGTCGCGCGGCGGTAGACCGACACGTGTGACGACGAGTCCGCGGTGAACGGTGCGCCCGCCCAGTCGGCCTCGCGGCTCTCGAGCTCGAGGCCGGCCAGCTGTGCCATGAGGTCGAGCTCCGCGGGCCAGACGTACCGGTGCGGACTGCGGGACAGTCGGGCCGCCGTGCCGTCCTCGTCGTACCGGACGTGGTGCGAGACCACCTGCTGGTGCAGCACGTCGTAGGTGTCCAGGCCCAGGTAGCCGGGCTCCACCGCCCAGACCGTGGCGCTGCGCCCGGGCGGCAGGGCGCGCAGCTCGGGGACCCAGAGCTCGACGACGAACCGGCCGCCGGGCGTCAGGTGACGGGCTGCGTTGCGGAAGCACGCGACCTGCTCGGCCTGGGTGAGCAGGTTCGAGATCGTGTTGTAGACGAGGTAGACGAGGCTGAACGCGCCCGGTGCCGTGGCCGTCGCCATGTCGCCGACGACCACCGGGATCGTCGCCTCGTCGGCCTTCGTGCGCAGCCGGCCCAGCATGGGCTCGGACAGCTCGATGCCGGTGACCGGCACTCCGCGCTCGGCGAGCGGGACGGCGACGCGTCCCGTGCCGATCGCGAGCTCGAGTGCCCGGCCGCCGCCGGCCAGCTCTACCAGCCGTTCGACCGTGGGACCGAGCACCTCGGGGGCGAACATGCCGATCCCCGGGGTGTCGTAGAGCTGCGCGGTCTCGTCGTCCCAGATCTGACCCATGTTCCGACCGTGGCAGCCTCGCCCGGCGGAGGTCGACCGATTTACAGGGCGTGCAGCGCGTCCTCCAGGACGCCCAGCGCGTCGTCGAGCAGCTCGTCGCCGATGACCAGCGGAGGAAGCAGCCGCAGCACGTTGCCCCAGGTGCCGCAGGTGAGCACGAGGACGCCCTGGGCGGCGCAGGCCGCGGCGACCTTCTGCGCCGCCGCCTTGTCGGGGTCGAGCGTCCCGGGCACGACGAGCTCGATCGCGAGCATCGCGCCCCGACCACGGATCTCGGCGACCGCGCCGACGTCGGCCAGGTTGGCGGTCAGGCGGGGCACGACCCTGGCCTCGATCGCCCGCGCCGCCCCGGCCAGGTCGGTCCGCTCGTACAGGTCGATGCTGGCCAGCGCGGCCGCGCACGCGACCGGGTTGCCGCCGAACGTCCCGCCCAGGCCGCCGGCGTGCACGGCGTCGAGCAGCTCCGCGCGGCCGGTCACCGCACCGAGCGGCAGCCCGCCCGCGATGCCCTTGGCCAGCGCGATCAGGTCCGGCACCACGTCCTCGTGGTCGCACGCGAACATCGCGCCGGTGCGGGCGAAGCCGGTCTGCACCTCGTCGGCGACGAACACGATCCCGTTGTCCCGCGCCCAGGCGGCGAGCGTCGAGAGGAAACCGGGCGCCGGGACGACGAAGCCTCCCTCGCCCAGGATCGGCTCGACGACGATCGCCGCCACCTGGTCGGCCCCGACCTGGCGCTCGGCGACGCCGATCGCGCGTCGGGCGGCCTCCTCGCCGGTCATCCCCTCGGGGTCGCGCAGCGGGTAGGACGCGGGGACGCGGTACACCTCGCCCGCGAACGGTCCGAAGCCCGTCTTGTAGGGCATGGCACGGGCGGTCATCGCCATCGTGAGGTTGGTGCGGCCGTGGTACGCGTGGTCGAGCACCAGCACCGCGTCGCGGCCCGTGGCGCGGCGGGCGATCTTCACGGCGTTCTCGACGGCCTCGGCGCCGGAGTTGACCAGCACCGACCTCTTGGCGTGGTCGCCGGGCGTGAGCCGCGCGAGGGCCTCGCACACCGCGACGTACTCCTCGTACGGGCTGATCATGAAGCAGGTGTGCGTGAAGTCGAGCGCCTGCGCGCCGACCGCGGCGGACACCTCGGGCGCGCTGGCGCCGACGGACGTCACGGCGATCCCGGAACCGAGGTCGACGAACACGTTCCCGTCCACGTCCTCGATGACCGCACCCGACGCCCGCGCGACGTACACCGGGAGAGTCGACGACACGCCGGCGGCGACGGCGGCCGCGCGTCGTGCGCCGAGCGCGACGGAGTTCGGGCCGGGGACGGCGGTCCGCAGCGACCGACGCTGCTCGAGAACGGTGAGGTGCGCGGAATCAGTGGCCATGCTCGGACGCTAGTGCCGATCTCGAGCGCGGGAAAGGTCCGCCACGACGAATTCCGCGACAGGACCGCCGTGGACAAGAGCGTCCGAGCATTCGCGCAGGTCGTCCGGATTTCGACCCGCCGAACGAGTGAGCCCAGCGGGCGTCCAGCGACTTCCCAGGGTTGCGGGGGAGGATGTGCGCGCGGGGGCTCGGGGTCCACGCTGGGGTGGGGCGGCGCGTCCCCTGACGGAGGGTCCTGATGGAGTACCTGATCGGCTTGCTCATCTTCATCGTCGTGCTGCTCGGCTCGATCGCGCTGCACGAGGTGGGGCACATGGTGCCCGCCAAGCGCTTCGGCGTGCGGGTGAGCCAGTACATGGTCGGGTTCGGCCCCACGCTGTGGTCCCGCACCAAGGGCGAGACCGAGTACGGCTTCAAGGCGATCCCGCTGGGCGGCTACGTGCGCCTGGTCGGCATGTACCCGCCCGCCGACGCCGTCGGGAACCCACCGGCGCGCACCTGGGTCGGTCGCCTCGCCAGCGACGCCCGGCAGGCCAGCGCCGACGAGATCCACCCCGGCGAGGACAGCCGCGCGTTCTACCGGCTCTCGACGCCCAAGAAGCTGGTCGTCATGCTCGGCGGCCCCGTCATGAACCTCGTCATCGCGTTCTTCCTCATGGCGATCGTGTTCGTCGGGATCGGGCTGCCCGGTCCGACGACCACGGTCAACACCGTCAGCGCGTGCGTGATCCCCGCCGACGCCCCCGCGACCCGCGAGTGCACGTCGAGCGACCCGGCGGCCCCGGGCGCCGAGGCGGGCCTGCTGCCCGGCGACACCGTGGTCGTCTACGACGGCACCGCCGTCGAGTCGTGGGACCAGCTCTCCGGGCTGATCCGCGCCACCGGCGACGTGGCCGTCCCGGTGACGGTCGAGCGCGACGGCACCACGGTCGAGCTGTCGGTCACGCCGGTCGTGGCCGAGCGCCCCGTCTACGACGAGAACGACGCCCCGGTGCTGAACGCGGACGGCACCCCGAAGACGACCTCGGTCGGCTACATCGGCATCGGGCCGAAGGAGGCGACGCAGCGCGAGTCGATCTGGGCGATGCCCGGCCGGGTCGCCACCATGACCGGTCAGACGGCGTCGGTCGTCGCGACCCTGCCGGCCAAGGTCGGCGACCTCTGGGACTCGACCGTGAACGGCACGCCGCGCGACACGACGAGCGTGGTCGGCGTCGTCGGCATCGGCCGGTTCGCCGGGGAGATCGCCTCGGAGAACGACATCGACTGGGGCCTGAAGCTCGCGGGGCTGCTGCTGATGCTCGCGAGCCTGAACATCGCGCTCTTCGTCTTCAACCTCATCCCGCTCCCGCCGCTCGACGGCGGTCACGTGGCAGCGGCCCTGTGGGAGGGCGGTCGCCGGCAGGTGGCCAAGCTCCGTGGCCTGCCCCGCCCGGGGCCCTTCGACAGCGCCAAGCTCGTGCCGATCGCCTACAGCGTCTTCATCCTGCTCGGCGGCGTGGGGCTGCTCCTCGTGTATGCCGACCTCGTCAACCCCGTGCAGATCTGAGGGTGATGTCGTGCACGCCACGTCCTGCGAGCCGGCAGGCGGCGGCACGGGTGCGATGATGGCGACGTGAGCATCCCGATCAGCCTCGGCATGCCGGAGGCGCCCGTTCCCGTCCTGGCACCTCGGCGTCCCACCCGCAAGATCCGCGTCGGCAAGGTCGAGGTCGGCGGTGACGCGCCTGTGAGCGTCCAGTCGATGTGCACGACCCCGACCACCGACATCAACGCGACCCTGCAGCAGATCGCCGCGCTGACCGCGGCCGGCTGCGACATCGTGCGGGTGGCGGTGCCGACCCAGGACGACGCCGAGGCCCTGCCCGCCATCGCCCGCAAGTCGCAGATCCCGGTGATCGCGGACATCCACTTCCAGCCGAAGTACGTGTTCGCCGCGATCGACGCCGGCTGCGCGGCCGTCCGCGTCAACCCGGGCAACATCCGCAAGTTCGACGACCAGGTCAAGGAGATCGCCCGCGCGGCGACCGACGCCGGCGTCTCGATCCGCATCGGCGTGAACGCCGGTTCCCTCGACCCGCGCCTGCTGGCCAAGTACGGCAAGGCCACGCCCGAGGCGCTCGTCGAGTCGGCGGTCTGGGAGGCGTCCCTGTTCGAGGAGCACGGCTTCCACGACTTCAAGATCTCCGTGAAGCACAACGACCCCGTGATCATGGTCCGGGCGTACGAGCTGCTCTCCGAGCGCGGCGACTGGCCCCTGCACCTCGGCGTCACCGAGGCCGGGCCGGCGTTCCAGGGCACGATCAAGTCCGCGACCGCGTTCGGCGCGCTGCTGAGCAAGGGCATCGGCGACACCATCCGCGTGTCCCTGTCCGCGCCGCCGGTCGAGGAGGTCAAGGTCGGCATCCAGATCCTGCAGTCGCTCAACCTGCGGCCCCGCAAGCTCGAGATCGTCTCCTGCCCGTCCTGCGGGCGGGCCCAGGTGGACGTCTACACGCTCGCCGAGCGGGTCACGGCCGGTCTCGAGGGCATGGAGGTCCCGCTGCGGGTCGCCGTCATGGGCTGCGTCGTCAACGGGCCCGGCGAGGCGCGCGAGGCGGACCTCGGCGTCGCGTCCGGCAACGGCAAGGGACAGATCTTCGTCCGGGGCGAGGTCATCAAGACCGTCCCCGAGGCGCTGATCGTCGAGACATTGATCGAGGAGGCCATGCGGCTCGCCGAGTCGATGGACCCGGTCGAGTCGGGCGAGGGTGCTCCCGTCGTCACCGTGGGCTGAGCGAGCGAATCCGCACGTCGACCACCGGAATTCATCACATCGACGCACTCAAGATGGGGTGAATCGGGCCTCGGTGGTGCAAGATCGGCTCATGGTGCAACGCCGCGCTGCTCTGCTCGACAACCGAGCCGGAGGTCGGGTCCTGTCGGACATCGACCTCGAGAGCGCGCTGGCCGTGTGTGCACGAGATGCCGTCGGCTCCGTTCTCGCGACCGCCCGGTTGGAACAGGCCGTCGGACGCGGTCTGCGTGCGGCAGGTGGCAGCCTCTGGGGATACGAGCAGGACGACGAGCTGGTCGCGATCTGCTTCGCGGGAGCGAACATGGTCCCCGTCGTCCCCGTCGACGACTCGCGCACGGTCGCCCGTGCGCTCGACGCGTTCGCCGGGCTCGCCCGCCTGCAGGGACGGCGCTGCTCGTCCATCGTCGGTCCGGCCGACGCCGTGCTCGGCATGTGGAGCCGGCTGCGGCAGTTCTGGCCCGCGGCGCGCGAGGTCCGCGACGACCAGCCGTCCATGGTGATCGAGCACGCCCCTCTGGTGACCGCCGACCCGACCGTGCGCCGCTCGGTCCCCGAGGAGTTCGACATCGTCCTTCCGGCCTGCGTCCGGATGTTCACCGAAGAGGTCGGCTACTCGCCCGTCAGCGGGCCAGGCGGCCCGTACGAGACGCGCGTGCGCAACCTCATGGCGCAGGGCCGCTCGTTCGTGCGCGTGGACCGGTCGTCCGTCCGCCCGCGCGGGGACGTGGTGTTCAAGGCTGAGCTCGGCGCGGTAGCCGGCGGGGTCGCCCAGGTGCAGGGCGTGTGGGTGACGCCCGACCGCCGCGGTGAGCGGCTCTCCGAGTCGGGCATGGCCGCGGTCGTGCAGACCACGCGCTCCGAGGTCGCACCGCTCGTCTCGCTCTACGTCAACAACTACAACGTGCGCGCGCTGGCCGCCTACAGGGCCGTCGGCTTCCGCCAGGTCGGCACGTACGCGACCGTCCTGTTCTAGCGGCTACCGCAGCAGGCGCGACATCCGGCGGTCCGCGAGCGGCTTGCCGCCCGTCTGGCACGTGGGGCAGTACTGCAGCGCGGAGTCGGCGAACGACACCTCGTGCACGGTGTCCCCGCACGGGACCCCGTCCCAGCCCGGGCACGGCTCGCCCGCGCGACCGTGGACGCGCATCCCTTGGCGCTTGGCGTCCTTGAGCTCGGTCGCGGGCTTGCCCGACGCGGCGGCGACAGCCTCGGTGAGCACGTCCTGGATGGCCCGGTAGAGGGTGGCCGTCTTCGCGTCGTCGAACGACTTCGTCATGGCGAACGGGCTCATCCGGGCCACGAGCAGGATCTCGTCCGAGTAGGCGTTGCCGATGCCGGCGATGGTGCCCTGGTCGCGCAGCAGGCCCTTGACCTGCTGGTTGCGTGCCGCGAGAAGCTCCGCCAGGCGGTCCTGGGTGAACTCCTGCGACAGCGGCTCCACGCCGAGCGTCGCGATCTGGGGGACGTCGGTCGGCTCCTCGACGACGTGCACCGCGAGCCGTTTGCGCGTGCCGGCCTCGGTGAGGTCGAAGCCCGCGCCGTCGTCGAACCGGACCCGCAGGGCGATGGGGGACTTGCCCGGCCGGACGGGCCGCTCGGACAGGGCCTCCGACCAGCGCACCCACCCCGCTCGGGACAGGTGCCAGACCAGGTGCAGCGGCTCGCCGGTGGACGTCGCGACCATGAGGTCGAGCCACTTGCCGTGGCGCTGGACGTCGACGACGACCCCGCCCCTGAGCGCGTCGGGCGGCGGCTTGAACGTCTTGAGCGCGCTGATGGCGCCGATCTCCACGGACGTCACGGTGTGGTCGACCGTGCGCCCGCGCAGGAACTGCGCGAGCGCCTCGACCTCGGGCAGCTCCGGCACGCTGCCCATGCTCTCGCATGAACGGGCGGTGCGTGGGAGCAACTAGGCTCCCGGTCATGCTTCTGCGCCTCTCCACGCTCTTCTTCCGCACGCTGCGCGAGGACCCGGCCGACGCCGAGGTCGCCAGCCACCGGCTCCTCGTGCGCGCTGGGTACATCCGTCGCGCCGCCCCCGGCATCTACACCTGGCTCCCGCTCGGCCTGCGCGTGCTCGCCAAGGTCGAGGCCGTGGTCCGCGAGGAGATGACCGCGGCCGGGGCGCAGGAGGTGCACTTCCCGGCGCTGCTGCCCAAGGAGCCGTACGAGGCTTCGGGCCGCTGGACCGAGTACGGCCCGAACATCTTCCGCCTCAAGGACCGCAAGGGCGGTGACTACCTGCTCGCGCCCACGCACGAGGAGATGTTCACGCTGCTGGTCAAGGACCTGTACTCGTCGTACAAGGACCTGCCGCTCGCGCTCTTCCAGATCCAGACGAAGTACCGCGACGAGGCCCGGCCGCGCGCCGGGCTGATCCGCGGGCGCGAGTTCATCATGAAGGACGCCTACTCGTTCGACGTCGACGACGCGGGCCTGGAGGCGTCCTACCAGTCGCAGCGTGCGGCCTACCAGCGCATCTTCGACCGGCTCGGGCTCGAGTACGTGATCGTGGCTGCGACGTCGGGCGCGATGGGTGGCTCGCGGTCGGAGGAGTTCCTCACGCCGACGGCGATCGGTGAGGACACGTTCGTGCGCTCCGCGGGCGGCTACGCGGCGAACGTCGAGGCCGTCACCACGGTCGTGCCGGACGCGATCCCGTTCGACGACGCGCCCGCGGCCCACGTCGAGGACACGCCGGACACGCCCACGATCGACTCGCTGGTCGCCGTCGCCAACGAGCGCTTCGCGCGCCCCGACCGGGCCTGGACCGCGGCCGACACGCTCAAGAACGTCGTGCTGGCTCTCGTCCAGCCCACCGGCGAGCGCGAGCTGCTGGTCGTCGGCCTGCCCGGCGACCGGGACGTGGACCTCAAGCGCCTCGAGGCCGCCGTGGCCCCGGCCGAGGTCGAGGCCGCCGGAGATGCTGACTTCGCCGCCCACCGCGAGCTCGTCCGCGGGTACATCGGACCCGGGGCGATGGGACCGAACGTGCCCGTCGCCGACGGGGTCGAGCGCACCGCCGTGCGCTACCTGCTCGACCCGCGCGTGGTGCCCGGCACCCGGTGGATCACCGGCGCGAACCAGCCTGGCCGGCACGTGTTCGACCTCGTCGCCGGTCGCGACTTCATCGCCGACGGCACCGTCGAGGCCGCCGAGGTGCGTGCGGGCGACCTCGCGCCGGACGGCTCGGGACCGCTCGAGCTGGCTCGCGGCATCGAGATCGGCCACATCTTCGCGCTCGGCCGCAAGTACGCCGAGGCGCTCGGGCTGACCGTGCTGGACCAGAACGGCAAGGCCCAGGTCGTCACGATGGGGTCCTACGGCATCGGCGTCACGCGGGTGCTCGCCGCGCTCGCAGAGGCCAACAACGACGAGCGCGGCCTGGCCTGGCCCGCCCACGTGGCACCGGCGCACGTGACCGTCGTGGCCACCGGCAAGGACGCGGCCGTCTTCCAGGCCGCCGAGGCGCTGGCCACCGAGCTGTCGTCGCGCGGCATCGAGGTCATCTACGACGACCGTCCGGGCCGCGTGTCGCCCGGCGTGAAGTTCGCCGACGCCGAGCTCCTGGGCGTCCCGCTCGTCGTCGTCGTCGGCCGCGGGCTGGCCGAGGGCGTCGTCGAGGTCCGCCCGCGCACCGGCGGCACCGCCGAGCAGGTCCCGGTCGACCGGGCCGTCGACCACGTGGCCGCCCTCGTCGACACCCTGCTCAACGGCTGACACGTCACGACGTCCGCACTCGCGTGGCCTACCGCGCCCACGAGTGCGGACGTCGTCGACGGGGAAAGGCTGGCGTCCGAGCTCGGACGTGCCCGGGTCAGCCGACGGGTTGGGTGACCTGCTCGGGGAGGCCAGGGAAAGCGACCGGGGTCGCGCCCCAGGTCGCCGCTGCGCCGGTCGCGGCACGCAGACCGTCGACGAGCGCCAGACGGTCGCCGGCCGGAGCGGCGGCCACCGCGTTCGCGTAGGCGTCCGCGACGGCGGTCTGCAGGGTGCGGGCCAGGGCCACCGCGACAGCGGGGTCGTCGAGGCCCACGGGCAGGGTGTACGAGGCTCGGCGAGGGTCCTGCGTCGTGCCGTCGCTGCCCGACTCGCGCGCCCAGCGCTCCGCGTCGGCACGGTTGGCGGACGCGGCCGCGCGGGCGGCGGCGCGCTGGTCGCCCGAGAGCTTCGCGGCGATGACCTCGAAGCCGAATCCGGCCTGGTCGTGGGCGAGCGCCAGCGCGTCGAGGTCAGGGCGCGGCACCGTGCTCGGGGTCGGCTCGGGCAGGGGTGCCTGAGCGGAGGCGGTGCTGGTCTCGTCCGCGGACGGGGCCGAGGCGTCGACCGCCGGGGGATCCACGGGCGGCACGGGCAGCCCCGCGGCGGCCGCGAGCCTGGTCGTCAGCTCGGACCGCGACGTCGCGATCGAGGCGACGAGCCGGGCCAGGTCGCCGTCGTCGACCGTGTCCGCGTCAGTCAGCGACGTGGTCGTCGCCGTGGCCAGCTCGGCCAGCAGCGTCGCGACGTCCAGCACCGGGGGCGCCGTGGTCGTCGACGGCGAGGCGCTCGGCTCCGGCAGGCCGGAGTCGTACGTGCCGCCGGCCTGCTGGGCGTGCTGGTCCGAGAACGACGCGAGGTCCGCGAGCACGCCCGCGAGCGGCTCCGCGGCCGTCGCGCCGAGCGCCCGGGCGTCCGCGGCCAGGGTCAGGGAGTCGGCGACCGTGCGGGCGCGGACCTGCTCGATCGCGTCCGGGGTGGGCTCGACGGGAGGCGGCGTCTCGGTCCGCAGGCCGCAGGCGGCCACCAGCGCCAGGGTCAGAAGTGTGGCGAGCGCGACACCGAACCGGCGGGCGCGGGAGGCGACTTCCGGGTGCTGGTGCGGGCGCGACAGGGGAGGCATCGCCGGTGATCCTGCCATGCGTCCGACCCGCGGCGGTCGGGCACGCCCGGACTCGTTAGGCTGGACCCCACAACATCACAGGGTCGATCCGTTGCCTCGGCACTGACCCGCTGGAGCGATAAGGAGGCTGCCGTGGCCGCGCCATCGCACCCAGCACATGCCGAGAAGGTCCGGGCGGTCGTCGAGCCCGCCGTCGGGTCGGTGGGTCTGCTCCTGGAGGACGTCACGGTGCGCCGCTCCGCCGGGCGGTCCGTCGTCGAGGTCGTGATCGACGTGACCGAGGACGACGAGGGCGGCCTGGACCTCGAACGCATCGCCGACGCGACGCGCGCGGTCTCGGACGCCCTGGACTCCGCCGACACGATCGACGGCGAGTACACGCTCGAGGTGATGAGCCCGGGAGTCTCCCGGCCGCTCACCGAGCGCCGACACTTCACGCACGCCGTCGGTCACACGGTGGTGGTGCACCGGCACGACGGCGGCACCCTGAGCGGGCGGCTGACCGCGGTCGAGCGGACCGGGGCCGACGACGGCACCATCGTCGTCGTGCCGGTGACGCCCGGCCTCAAGGGGCGCAAGCCGGTGGTCGGGGAGCCCGTGCAGGTTCCCCTGTCCGAGGTGCGCGCCGCGCACGTCGAGGTGGACCTGACAGGGGTCGGGCCCGTGGACGACGACGAGGCCGGCAGCGACGCCGACGCCGGACAGGAGAGCTGAGATGGACATCGACATGCAGACGCTGAGGATGCTCGAGCGCGAGCGCGAGATCAGCCTCGACGTGCTGGTCTCCGCGATCGAGCAGGCGCTCCTCTCGGCGTACCACCGCACGCCCGGCGCGCACACGCGGGCCCGCGTCGAGGTGGACCGCAAGAGCGGTCACGTGACCGTCTGGGCGCGCGAGGAGGCCCCGCCGCAGGACGACGAGGGCCCCACGTTCGCGCACCACGACGAGCCCGAGTTCGACCACACGCCTGACGGGTTCGGCCGCATCGCTACAGCGACCGCCCGGCAGGTCATCGTCCAGCGCCTGCGGGACGCCGAGGACGACCAGGTGCTCGGCGCGTTCCGCGGCAAGGAGGGCGAGGTGCTCGGCGGGGTCATCCAGCAGGGCCGCGACCCGCGCACCGTGCTCGTCGACGTCGGCGGCACGGAGGCCGTCCTGCCGGCGCACGAGCAGGTGCCGGGGGAGGAGTACGTGCACGGCGACCGCATCCGCGGCTACGTGCTCGAGGTGGCCCGCGGCCCGCGCGGACCCCAGGTGACCCTGTCGCGCACGCACCCGAACCTCGTGCGCAAGCTGTTCGAGCTGGAGGTCCCCGAGGTGGCCGACGGCACCGTCGAGATCACCGCGATGGCGCGCGAGGCCGGTCACCGCACCAAGATGGCCGTCCGCGCGACCGTGCCCGGCGTCAACGCCAAGGGCGCGTGCATCGGCCCGATGGGCGGCCGCGTCCGGGCCGTCATGGCCGAGCTGCACGGCGAGAAGATCGACATCGTCGACCATGCGGACGACCCGGCCGAGATGATCGCGCACGCGCTGTCGCCCGCGCGGGTGCTGTCGGTGACCGTCGTCGACCCCGAGGCGCGGGCCGCGCGCGTCGTCGTGCCGGACTACCAGCTCTCGCTCGCGATCGGCAAGGAGGGCCAGAACGCCCGCCTCGCCGCGAAGCTGACGGGCTGGCGGATCGACATCCGCTCCGACGCCGAGGTCCCGGGCGACCTGCAGGGCGCGAGCACCGGTGAATGACGTCACGATTGACGCGTCCAGTGGTACGGCGCGGTAGACTTGCTGCGGCTGGGCCGGATGTCCGGCTCCTCCCGTCGAGCCGGCGGACCCCACAGACAGCGAAAGCGGTCTCTGGCATGGGTCCGGTCCGGACCTGCGTGGGGTGCCGAGCCACCGGCCCGAGGTCAGCCCTGCTGAGGGTGGTCGTCGCCACGGATGCCGCGGGATCTCCCGCGCTCGCTGTGGACGAGGGTCGCCGGATGCCGGGCAGGGGGGCGTGGCTGCACCCCGATCTTGGATGTCTC
Organism: Cellulomonas sp. P4_A2; assembly: GCF_056402515.1. Classification (NCBI taxonomy): domain Bacteria; kingdom Bacillati; phylum Actinomycetota; class Actinomycetes; order Micrococcales; family Cellulomonadaceae; genus Cellulomonas; species Cellulomonas sp. P4_A2. The sequence goes on along the minus strand of NZ_JBFUHG010000023.1, from coordinate 533 downwards.
GAGACCGCCGAACGCCGACGTGCACTCGGGCGGGCACTGCGCAACGCAGGCCTGCTCGACGTGACCGCCGTGCGCCGGCACCTCGAGGAGCAGGAGAAGAACGGCGTCGGGCAGATCCCGGCGTCGTAGGCCGATCGTCGATGAGGGAAGCGGGTCTGGAAGCCGATGGCTACCCGATGAGAACGCTCCGATGAGTACCCAGCGATGAGTACCCAGAACTAACGACGGTCCGACCCTGTCCGGGCGGACCGAGACAGGAGAGATGTGGCCAAGGTCCGCGTCTACGAGCTCGCCAAAGAGCTCGGGGTCGACAGCAAGACCATCATGACCAAGCTGAACACCATGGGTGAGTTCGTCCGGTCGGCATCGTCGACCATCGAGCCCCCGGTCGTTCGCAAGCTGCGCGACGAGTACCCCGCAGGCAGTGCGGGAACGTCAGCGCCGGCAGCAGCAGCACCCAAGGCACCCGCGCGCCCCGCGCCGGCGCCTGCCCCCGCTCCGGCCGCCGCGCCCGTCGTCGAGGCCCCGCGCCC
>NZ_JBFUHG010000022.1:0-130886 GCF_056402515.1 Cellulomonas sp. P4_A2 | reverse complement strand
GCCCGGACCGGCGCGGCTGCGACGGGTGCCGGCGTCCGGCGACGACCGAGGCGCAGCGCGACCAGCCCGGCCACGGCGATGCCGCCGCCGACGACCGACGCCGTGAGGAACCCGGCACCGGGCGTCGCGCGGTCGATCACGGCCCCGCACAGCGGCGCCCCGAGCGCGTTGCCGACGGTCGACATGGTGCCGCTCCAGCCCATGACCTCGCCGCGGCGCCCCTCGGGCACCAGCCGGACGAGCGTGGCGTTGATCGACGCCAGCGCGGGAGCGCACGGCAGACCCGCGACGACGACCGCGACCGCGAGCCAGAGCTGACCCTGGGCGAACGCGGCGGGGACCGTGGCCAGCGCGAGGACCGCGACGAGCACCAGCGGGGACGGCGTGCGTCGGGCCGTCCCGTGGACCAGGCCGCCGATCACCGAGCCGCCGGCCCACAGCGCGATCATCCAGCCGATGTCCGCGGAGCGGCCGGCGTCGTTGAGGGTGGCGACCAGCGACACGTCGGTGCCGACGAGGACGAACGCCGCGGCGACGCCGGCGAGCAGCACGACGATCAGCGCCGGCGTCAGCAGGCGGCCCGGCGCGACCTCGTCGGAGACCTGCACGGTGACCGCGGACCGCGTGGGCGGGTTGGCCCACATCAGCAGCAGCCCGGCCAGGACGGTCAGGGTCCCGACGACGGTCAGGGCGAACGACGTCGACACCTGGGTCGCCAGGAGCACCCCGACGACCGGCGAGAGCATGAAGGTCAGCTCGACGGCGACCGAGTCGAGGGCGAACGCGGGCCGCTGGTGGTGGATGGGCACCAGGACGGACAGCGACTGCCGCGAGACCGAGAAGACGGGCACGAGGAACAGGCCGCCGAGGAACACCGCAGCGATCAGGGCCTCGTAGGACAGGTGCGGCGCGGCGAACCAGACGGCCGACTCCACGACGACCGACGGTGCGATCGCGCGCCGGAGGCCGAACGTGTCGACCAGCCGGCCACGCCACGGCGCACCGAGCGCCATCCCGATCGTGGCCGAGCCGACGACGACGCCCGCCTGGGCGTACCCGCGACCGAGGCTGGTGACCACGTGCAGGGTGAGGACGACCCCGATCATCGCGGCCGGGATCCGGGCGATGAAGGACACGACGAAGAGACGCGCGACGCCGGGCAGGCGCAGCACAGCTCCGTAGGTCGTGGTGGGCATGTGCTCGATTGTGCGGGGTGCGCAGACCTGCTCTCGCCCTGATTTCGGTACGACCCGGACATCCGGGTACACCTGTGGCGAAGACCACACGGTCGGGCCTCCTATCCTGAACCGATGGCGCCCGACGACCCCCGACCGAGCGACGAGATGCCGACGCGCCCCGTCCCGGAGGCGCAGCCCGCGCGGGCCGACGAGGTCGGGTACGCGCACGCCGGCTGGTTCTCCGCCGGGCACCCGCTGGCCGCGCCCGTTCCGCCCCCGGCACCCGCCGCCACGACTCCGCCCGCCTCAGGCGAGCCGGTCCCCGATCCTGTGGCGCCCGGGGCACCCGCCGAGCCGGTCCCCGTGCCCGCGGCCCTCGAGGCTCCGGGCGGCCCGGCCCCGACGGCGCCTCGCCGGCGGCGCGGGGCACGGATCGCGATCGTCGTCTTGTCGGTCGTCCTGGTGCTCGTCCTCGTCGCCTCCGGGCTGCTCCTCGCCCGCATGCTCACGACGACGAGTGCGTGGGAGGACTCGAGCGCCGGGTGGGAGAAGCTGGCGAACGAGAGTGCGACGGAGCTGGCCGCGACGCAGAGCGAGCTCGCGACGACCCAGGCGGAGCTCGACACGACCACCGCGCAGCTCGCCACGGCGCAGACGCGCATCACCGACCTCGCCAACGAGAAGGCGCAGCTGGGCGACACGAGCGCGACGCAGCAGCAGCTCGCCGACTACCAGTCCCGCGTCTCGCAGGCCGCCGGCCAGGTGGCGACGGCGCTGGCCGCCTGCGTCACCGGCCAGCAGAAGCTCATCGGGTACCTCAAGGAGTCCGAGAAGTACGACGCGGCCCAGCTGACGCAGTTCGGGCAGGACGTCCAGACGCTGTGCTCGCATGCCACCGACGCGAACGCAGCGCTGCAGGCCGAGCTGACCCGATGATGCGCAGGCTCGTCGGCGCCGTCGTGGTGGTCGGCGTGCTCGCCGGGTGCAGCGCGCTGCCCGCGATGCCCGACCCGGTGCCGTCGCGCGTCGAGCCGACGATCGGTCCGGCGCCGGAGCCGACCTCGTCGGGAAACCTCTCCCCCGACGGCTTCGACACCGCCCAGCGCATCGCCGTCCGCATCCGCAACATCGGGTGCGGCGCGCTGTCGACCGGCTCGGGGTTCGCGATCGACGACCACACCGTCATCACCAACAAGCACGTCGTCGCGGACACCTCGACCCTCCAGGTCAGCACGTACGACGGGCGGGACCTGACCGGGAACGAGGCCGCCACGGCCGGTCTGGCCGATCTCGCGATCGTGCGGACGTCCGACACGCTCCCGGCGGCCCCGGAGCTCGCGGAGTCCGACGCCCAGATCGGCGACGCGGTGACCGTCGTCGGCTATCCCCTGGGGCGGGCACTGACGGTGACGCCCGGGCACGTCGTCTCACGTCAGACCGATCCGTTGAACGCCACCCTCGGGGAGGTGCTGGTGACGGACGCGCCGGTCGAGCCCGGCAGCTCCGGTTCGGCCGTCCTGGACGCCGACGGGCGTGTCGTCGGCGTGGTCTACGCGAAGGACATGAACGGGCACAGCTTTGTGGTGCCCGTGAGCACTTTGCGGTCCATGCTGGACGACGACACCGCATTCACGCCGCTGACGCCCTGCACCAGCTGACCGACCGGAGGACGACCATGGGCACACCGCGCTTCGACCCCGCGAGCCTGACGAACGCAGCGAACGACTCGATCACGGTCCGGCGCGTGTTCGGGGAGGCCTACGAGCGCGCCGGGACGCTGGTCATCCCCGTCGCGCGCGTCTGGGGTGCCACCGGCTCGGGCGCGGGCGGTGGCGAGATGGCGGTGCCGCACCACGGGGAGACCGGGGCGGTCGAGTCCGAGAAGGGGAATGAGCGCAGTGCGAGCGAGGGGCACGGCGGGGGCGGCGGGTACGCCACGCACGTCAAGGCGGTCGGCGTGTTCGTCGTCGACGACACCGGCACGCACTGGCAGCCGACCCTCGACGTCAACCGCGTGATCCTGGGCGGGCAGCTGGTCGGCGCGTTCGTGGTCTCGGTGATCGCGCTCGCCTGGGCCGTCAAGCGGCGCTAGGGAACGGGCTCAGCGCGCGGAGCGCGGCCGCAGCTCGAGCGAGTCGACGCGCTCGGCGACGAGTTCGACTCTGCCCAGAGCTGCGTTGACGCCGGCGAGGACCGCGTCGAGGCCGGTGCGGTCCAGGCCGGGCACGAGGTCGACCACCACCGCGACCTCCGCGCGCGTCCCGGGCACCGCGTCCACGGCGACGACCCCCCGCACCGGCGCGACCGCGGCGACGATCGCGTCCTTCACGGAGGCGTCGACCCCGTCCGGCCCGACCGCGGGCACCCACGTCTGCTGCTGCGCGAGCGCCCAGACGGCCGGCCGCGGGAGCAGGACGGTCGTCGGGCCGCCGGGGTCGACGACGAGGACCTCCCAGCCCTCGGTCACCGCCGAGAGCGCGGCCCGGGCGACGTCCGACGGCACCGGCCGGGCGTCCGCCCGCCACGCCGTCATCGCCGCGACGGACGTGAACACCGGCAGCGCGGTGCGACCGTCGGGAGCCTGGAGGGCGACGATGCCCGCCGAGGCCTCCTTGTCGACCGTGTGCGCGTGCCCGTCGTGCACGACGACGTCCTCGACCTCCAGCTCGGCCAGCACGGGCACCAGCACACGCGTGCCGTGCAGGGCCCCGACGACGTCGGCCACCGAACCGCTCCCGTCGCTCATCGCGCTCAGCGACGCGGCGACTGCGGGGTCGGCGGTGCCGTCGTCCCCGGCGAACGGCGACGACGGCGGCAGCTCGCGTCCGGCCACGGTCACGGCCTGCCGGCGACGTCCAGGGCCTCGGGAAGCGTGAACGCGCCCGCGTAGAGCGCCTTGCCGACGATCGAGCCCTCCACGCCCAGCGGCACGAGGGTGCGCAGCACGCGGATGTCCTCGAGGCTCGACACGCCACCGGACGCGACCACGGGGGCGTCGGTCTTCGCGCACATCTGCTTCAGGAGCTCGACGTTCGGACCGTTGAGCATGCCGTCCTTGGTCACGTCGGTGACCACGTAGCGCTCGCAGCCGACGTCCTCGAGGCGGGAGAGCACCTCCCAGAGGTCGCCCCCGTCCTTGGTCCAGCCGCGGGCCGCCAGCGTGGTGCCGCGTACGTCGAGCCCGACCGCGATCTTGTCGCCGTACTGCCCGATCATCCGCGCCGTCCACGACGGGTTCTCGAGCGCCGCGGTGCCGAGGTTCATCCGGGTCGCGCCCGTGGAGAGGGCCCACTCGACCGAGGCGTCGTCGCGGATGCCGCCGGACAGCTCGACCTTGACGCCCTTGCCCGCCAGCTCGGTGGTCACCTCGGCCAGCAGGGCCGCGTTGGTCCCGCGCCCGAAGGCGGCGTCGAGGTCGACGAGGTGGATCCACTCCGCGCCGCCGGCGTACCAGTCGAGCGCGGCAGACAACGGGTCGCCGTACCCGGTCTCGGTGCCGGCGGCGCCCTGGGTGAGCCGGACGGCCTGCCCGTCGGCGACGTCGACGGCGGGCAGCAGCTCGAGGCGTTCGGTCATGGGTGCTTCTCCTGGTTCAGCGAGGCGACCCAGCGGGTCAGGACGGTGGCGCCCGCGTCGCCCGAGAGCTCGGGTCGCAGCTGCAGCGCGGTCAGGGGGCCGTTCTCGACCGCGGCGACGAACGGCTCGTCGTGCCGCGCCCACGTGACGACGGGCGCGTTCAGGCGGGTGTCGGACGGCCAGGTCTCGAGCAGCGGGAACCGGCGGGCGGCGTAGGCGTGCGCGAAGCGGAAGGCCGCGTTCTCCAGGCCGGCGAACAGGACGGACTCCGGCGGCACCTCGACGGTCGACCAGCCGTCGTGCTCGTGCGGCTCGACGGCGCCGGGCCACTCCTCGAGGCCCTCGACACCCGGCCCGGTGAACATCGCGTGCAGCCCGACGTCGACCGCGAGGACGGCGCGTCCGCCCGCTAGCCGGCGGTCGATCACCTGGTCGGCACCGGCGGCACGGATCCCGGCCATCAGGTCGGCGAGGTCGCCGTCGCCGACGATCACCAGGCCGTCCGCGACGAGCCCGCTGCGCTTGTCCGCGCTCAGGACCGCCGACGCGCCCGCACGCTCCAGCGCGGCGACGAAGCCGGTGGCGTCGCCTGAGCCGTGGTCGAGGACGACGACGGTGGGATTCGGCACCCGGCAAAGTTACCTTCACGTCTGGGGGCGCGCGCACAGCGCCGGTCCGCGAGACGGCTCAATCGTCGGTTCTCCTGGTCCGACTGAGCCTGCGCTCCGCTACGGGCGGGTGCGCTGGCGCGCCCCCCTTCCGCTGCGCTCCGGCTCCGTCGTCGGTCGGGGCGCCCTTGAGCTCGGCGCTGATCTGGTCCGCGTCGAGGATGGCGAGCGCACCGCTGAGTGCGCCCGAGCTGAACGTGCCGTCCATGCGTGCGTCGAGCAGAGCCTCACGCTGCGCCTTGATGACGGCCAGCTGCAGCTCGAGCATCTGGTCGCTCATCGAGCGCGGCTCCTCGGCGGCGAAGTCGGCCGCGCGGCGCTCCGACACCCGTCGCATCCCCCGCAGGAGCTGCTCGTCGTAGGGCGACCCGTCGTGGCGCAGCAGCGTGGGGTCGTCGAGCATCGTCAGGGCCGCGTGCGACATCGCCTGCAGCAGCTCGGCGCGCTCCGGGTCGTTGTCGGGAGGTCCCGACGAGCCCAGGCCGAGGCGGCGGACCACCCACGGCAGCGTCCCGCCCTGCACCAGGAGGCTGCCCGCTGCGACGACGAACGCGATGAGGATGAGCAGCTCGCGCTGCGGCGTGCCCTCCGGCAGCGTCTGCGCGGCAGCGAGCGTCACCGCGCCGCGCATGCCGGCCCAGACGAGCACCACGCCCTCGCGCGCACCCAGGGGCGACGAGACCAGGTAGTCGATGTCCGCGAGCCCGCGCGTCATGCGCCGCGTCCAGTTCTGTCGCCGGCGCTCGGACCGCGGCCCCACCGACTCGTCGGCGGCGAGCGTGTCGTTGACCTGGGCGTAGCGCTCCTTCATGCGGTCGCTGGCGCCCGCCTTCTTGGTGAGCCACCAGACGAGCGGGGAGACGTACAGGCCGCGCACGACCAGCGTCAGGACGATCGCCGCGCACCCGAGCCCGACCGCGGGCCACACCGACGAGCCGCCGTCGCGCACGCCCGCCACGAGCTGTTGCAGCTCGTAGCCCATCAGCAGGAACACGGCCCCCTCGAGCAGCAGCTCGACCGTCCGCCAGTTCGACTCCTCCGCGATCCGGTCCTGCGGGCGCAGGAACCGCGGCGCCCCCTGGCCGGTCACCAGGCCGGCGACGACGGCCGCGACGAGGCCCGAGGCCCCCAGGTGCTCGGCGGGTAGGAACGCGACGAAGGGCGCGACGAACGAGACGGCCGTGTTCGCGGCGGGCTCGGGGATCGAGGCGCGCACCCGCAGGTTGAGGACACCGACGACCACCCCGATCGCGGCCGCGACCAGGACCGCGAAGACGAAGTCGCCGAGCACACCCCACAGCGAGACGGACACGGCCGTCGCCGCGATCGCCGAGCGGAGCAGGACGAGCGCGGAGGCGTCGTTGAGCAGGCTCTCGCCCTCGAGCACCGTGACCAGCCGCGACGAGACACCCAGCCGTCTGGTGATCGAGGTGGCGACGGCGTCGGTGGGGCTCACCACCGCACCGAGGGCGATGCCCGTCGCGAGGCTCAGGTCCAGCGCCCAGGAGAAGAACAGCCCGAGCCCGACGGCGCTGACGACGACGAGCACGACCGAGAGCCCGCCGATCGCGCCGAAGTCGCGCCGGAAGTCCATCCCCGGCATGGAGACCGCCGAGGAGTAGAGCAGCGGCGGCAGGACGCCCGCCAGGATCCACTCGGGCTCGATCGTCAGGTCCGGTGCACCCGGGACGAAGCTGGCGACGACACCGAGCGCGAGGAGGAGCAGCGGCGCGGCGACGCCGACCTTCGGCGCCAGCCGCGTGACCGCGACGATGCCGATGACCGCTACGACGAGGGCCGGTGCGACCTCCATGCCGGCTCCCTACTTCTTGGGCTTACCTGCTCCGGTGATCATGCGCAGCGCCTTCCAGCGCGAGATGCCCTCGGTGGGCACGACGCCGTCCAGCGACCCGACCTCGACCGAGCCGAGCAGCAGGTCCTCCAGCACGGGCGGCGCGTCCGAGAGCACGAGCCCGGGCGGCAGGTTGTCGCCCTGCTGGGCACCACCCATCCACCGGGTCGCCGTGATCTGGCCCTCGCGACGCTCCATGAGCACGATCGGCACCTGGCGCAGCAGCTGCGAGACCGCGGCGGCCGCGGCCCGGGCGGCGGCCGGCGCACGCAGGACGCCGATCGCGCCGACGTCGCTGAGCACGACGTCCGCGTCGACCTTGGCCAGCACGCACGTCGCCGCGAGCGGGGCCGCCTGCGCGACGGGCGTCAGGAGGAGTGCGACCGACGGCTCCTCGGTGGTGCCGTCGAGCAGCGACGACAGGTCGTCGGGAACCTCGAAGTCGTCGGGGAGGTCGGTCACAGCGCGCCCTTCGTCGACGGGATCCCGTCCACCCGCGGGTCCAGCTCGACCGCGAACCGCAGGGCGCGGGCCAGGGCCTTGAACTGCGCCTCGACGATGTGGTGCGGGTCGCGGCCGGCCAGCACGCGGACGTGGATGCTGAACGCGGCGTGGTGCGCGATCGACTCGAGCACGTGCCGCGTCAGCGAGCCGGTGAAGTGCCCGCCGATGAGGTGGTACTCCTGCCCGGGCGGCTCGCCGGTGTGCACGAGGTACGGGCGGCCGGAGACGTCGACCACGGCCTGCGCCAGCGCCTCGTCGAGGGGCACCGTGGCGTCGCCGAACCGCGAGATGCCGCGCTTGTCCCCGAGCGCCTGGCGAAGGGCCTGGCCGATCGTGATGGCCACGTCCTCGACCGTGTGGTGCGCGTCGATGTCGGTGTCGCCGGTCGCCCTGACCGTGAGGTCGATGAGCGAGTGCTTGCCGAGCGCGGTGAGCATGTGGTCGTAGAACGGGACCGTCGTCGAGATGTCCGTGCGACCGGTCCCGTCCAGGTCGAGCTCGACGAGCACGCTGGACTCGCTCGTCGCGCGCTCGATGCGCGCGGTGCGAGCAGTCGTCTTGGGGCTCACAACGATGCCACCTCCACCAGGGCGTCCTTGAACGCCTGCGTCTCCTGCGGCGTGCCGACCGACACGCGCAGCCATCCGTCCGGGCCGACCTCACGGATCAGGACGCCACGGTCGAGCAGACCCTGCCAGATCGCGTGCCGGTCGTCGAACACCCCGAACAGCACGAAGTTCGCGTCGGAGTCGGCGACCGTCAGCCCGCGGTCCCGCAGCCAGGTCACGAGGGCGTCGCGCTCGTCGCGCAGCGACCCGACCTGGGCCATCAGCTCGGGTGCGTGACGCAGCGCCGCGCGGGCGGTCGCCTGCGTCACGGCCGACAGGTGGTACGGCAGCCGCACCACCGTGAGCGCGTCGACGAACGCGGTCGACGCCGCGAGGTAGCCGACGCGTGCCCCGGCCAGGCCGAACGCCTTGGACATGGTGCGGCTCACGGCCAGGTGCGGGTGGTCGGCGAGCAGCTCGAGCGCCGACGGGGTGCCGGTCCGGCGGAACTCGCCGTAGGCCTCGTCGACGACGACCACGCAGCCGCCCGGCACGCGCGCCGCGGCGTCCAGCACGGCCAGGACGGTGCCGGCCGGCAAGGCGGTGCCCGTGGGGTTGTTCGGGCTGGCCAGCAGGATCACCGACGGGGCGTGCTGCGCGATCGCGGCGACGGCGACGTCCGGGTCGAGCCCGAAGTCCTCCTCGCGGCGGCCGGCCACCCAGGTGGTCGACGTGTCGCGGGCGTACTCGGGGTACATCGAGTACGTCGGCGCGAACGACAATGCGGTCCGACCGGGTCCGCCGAACGCCTGCAGGATGTGCAGCATGACCTCGTTGGACCCGTTGGCGGCCCAGACCTGCTCCGGGGCGACCGAGACGCCGGACTCGACGAGCAGGTAGTCCGCGAGCTCGGTGCGCAGCGCGACGAAGTCGCGGTCGGGGTACCGGTTCAGCCCGGTCGCGGCCTCGGCGACGGCGGCCGCGATGTCGGCGACGACCTGCTCCGAGGGGCCGTACGGGTTCTCGTTGACGTTGAGCACAACCGGCACGTCGAGGTGCGGAGCGCCGTACGGCGAGATCCCCTCGAGCTCGGGGCGCAGCGGGAGCGCCGCGGGTGCGGGACGGGCTTGTGCAGTCACGTGCCGAGTCTAGGGAACGTGCCGGTCCCGCTCCGCGGCGGTCCAGGACGCGAGCCGTTCGAGACCCTCGTCGAGTCTCACCACCGGTTCCCAGCCCAGCGCCTCCCGGGTGCGTCGCTGGTCGAACCAGTGCGCGGTCGAGAGCTGTTCGGCGACGAACCGGGTCAGGGGTGGCTCGCCGGGCAGGGGCAGCCTCGCCCACGCGGCGTCGAGCAGACCGCCGGCGGCGCGCGCGACGACCGCCGGCACGTGCCGGTGCGGAACCGGCACGCCGGAGGCCGTGCAGATGCCCGCGAGCAGCTCGACCACCGGACGCGGCTCGCCGTTGGTCACCACGTACGCCTCGCCGCACGCCTCCGCCGGCGCGGCCAGCGCGGCGACGAGCGCGTCGACCGCGTTGTCGATGTACGTCGTGTCGATGAGCGCGGCCCCGGCGCCGAGCACCGGGAGTCGCCCGGAGCGGGCACGGTCGACGATCCGGCCGACGAGCTGGGTGTCCCCCGGCCCCCAGACGACGTGCGGCCGCACGACGATCACGCGCATCCCGTGCGCGTCGTCGGCGGCGAGGGCCAGCAGCTCCGCGGCTGCCTTGGTGCGTGCGTAGCTCCCGCGCGCGTGCTCGGGGTCCGCCGGTCCGGCGCCGGCACCGGCCAGGGAGGTCCCGAGGTGCGCGACCGACGGCGACGAGACGTGCACGAACCGGGCGACGCCGGCGTCCCTCGCCGCCCGCAGCAGCCGTCGGGTGCCGCCGACGTTCACGTCCTCGTACTCGGCGAGCGGGCCGGTGATCGAGACCTTCGCCGCGAGGTGGATCACCGCCTCGCGGTCGCGCACCGCCTCCGCCACGGCGTCGTCGTCCGTGACCGAGCCGCGCACGTCCGTCGCCACGCCGGACGCGCCGCGCTGCAGGGTGCGGACGTCGTGCCCGTCGGCGACGAGCCGCGCCGCGACACCGCGCCCGAGCATGCCGCTCGCGCCGGTGACCAGCACCCGGGTCACAGGCTCGCCCGTTCCCCCGCCAGCACATTCGCCGCCCAGCCGGCGACGCGGGTCCGGTCGACCTTCGAGTTGTGCCGGACGTCCGTGGGCAGGCGTGGCGCGACCAGGACGGCCGCGACGTCGGTCGGCTCCAGGGCCTCGCGGACGCTCGCGGCCAGCACGGGATCCGCGACGAGAGCCGACGGTGACCCGGTCTCGACGACGACGACCACCTGCTCCGTCCCGCGGGGTCCCACGCCGACGACCGCCGCCGCGCGCACCCCCTCGACCGCCTGCGCCCGGTGCTCCAGCCCGACCGGCGTGACCACGCCGGACGCCGTGACGACCACGTGGGCCAGCCGGCCCTCGATCCAGAGCCGCCCGTCCGCGTCGAGATGCCCCACGTCGCCGGTCCGGTGCCAACCCGCGTCGCGCGCGGAGGCCTCCTGCGTGAGCCAGAGGCCGTCGTAGCGCTCCTTGACGTGCGGTGCCGAGACGAGGACCTCGCCCGTGACGCCCGGATCGGTCCCGGGGGCGCCGAGAGCCTCGCCGTCCGGCCCGAGGGCGCTGATCGCAATCCGTGCGCCGTGGACGGGGCGGCCGACGCAGACGCCGTCGCCGGTGCCGGCAATGCGCAGCTCGTCCAGGGAGACGTCGCTGACCAGCAGCGACTCGGTCATCCCGTACGGCGTGTGCGCGTCGGCGTTCGGCATGACCGCGACGGCAGACTCCAGCAGCTCCAGCGGCACGGGCGCTCCCGCGGACAGGAAGAGCCGCACGCCCGCGAGAGCCGCTCGATCGTGCGTCGCGAGCCCGTCCGCGGTGCGGACCACGTTGCGGAGCGCGGCAGGCGACGCGAAGACGACCGAGCCGTCGATCGCCCGCACGGCCGCGGCGAGCGCGGAGGCGGTGAGCGTGCTGGGCGAGGTCACGTCCATGTCGGGGCTCACGCTGGTGGCTCCGAGCGCGGGTCCGAGGAGCACGAACGGCGCGAACGCCGCGACCAGCGGGCTGTCGGGGCCGATGCCGTACGTGCCGCCCACCGCGTCGCGCATCGCGGCGAGCCGGCGGTGCGTGTAGGCGACGCCCTTGGCCGGCCCGGTCGAGCCCGAGGTGAACAGGATCGCCGCGTCGTCGTCGGGAGCGGGCCAGGGCAGCTCCTCCTCCCAGGACCGGCCGAGCGCGGCGACCTCGTCGAGCGACGCGGCGACGCCGAGCGCTCGACGCACGCCGGGACGCAGCGGGCCCGCGCTGATCAGAGTCGGCGCCCAGCGCAGCCAGCGGGCCGCGACCAGCGCACGCTCGATGCCGATCACGACCGTCGGCTCGGCCGCGCGCACCGCACGCGTGAGCCCCTGCACGCCGAGGCCCGCGTCCGCGACGACCACCACGGCCCCCAGGCGCAGGCACGCGTAGAGGATCGAGGTGAGGTCCACGCCCGGCGGGACGAGCAGCGCGACGCGGTCCCCCGGCTTGACCTCGTAGGCGGCCAGGCCGCGCGCCAGCTCGTCGGTCCGGGCCGCCAGGGCCCGCCAGCTGGCGCGGCGCGCGTGCGCGCCGAGCTCCACGATCGCCGTGCCGTCGTCGTCCGACCGCTCGTCGAGCGCCGCCCCGAGGGGCCGGTAGGGCGTGTCCGCCGCGGTGGGTTCCGGTCCGGGTGAGCCACCGAGGCCCAGCCCGCGCGCGTCCAGCCAGCGCAGGACTCCCCCGGCGACGTCGCGGTCCTCGACCACGAGGTGTCCGGCACCCTCGAACCGGTGCACGTCTGCGTGCGGCAGACGCTCGCGCAGGTCGCGCAGGTACCGCGCGGTGAACACGGGGTCGCGCGGACCCCACAGCAGCAGCGCGGGGACGTCGAGCCCCGCGACGCCCTCGGCGATCCGCTCGAGCTCCGGCCGGCTCGGGTGCTCCGCCGTGGCCGGGATGTCCGCGACGAACCCGCCGATCCCCTCGCGCCGGTCGGCCGACCGGTACGGCGCGCGAAAGGCGTCGGCGACCTCGGGGTCGAGACGCGGGTGCGCGATCGCGAGCGTGGTCTCGAGGAACGCCGACGTCGTCACCGTGCCGAGCGGCCGCACGGCCGGGGCCATCGCGAGGCGCAGCACGGGCGGGACGCGCTCGTCGACGGGCTGGAACACCGCCGTGTTGGTGAGCACCACGCCCGCGAGCAGGTCGCGGTGGTCGATCGCCCAGCCGAGGCTGACCAGCCCGCCCCAGTCGTGCCCGACGGTCACCACGGGACCGGTCAGCCCGAGGGCGTCGGTCAGCGCGCCGAGCTCCGCGACGCGGTCGGCGAGCCGGTGGGTGTCCCCGGTCCGCTCGGAGAAGCCCATCTCCAGCTGGTCGACCGCGATCACGCGCCACGGGCGCTCCGCGCGGGCACCCGCGGCGACCAGACGCCGCCACAGGTACGACCACGTCGGGTTGCCGTGCACGCACAGGAGCGTCCCGACGGGCTCGCCGGTGAGCGTCGCCGCGTTGTCGAGCAGGTGCCAGCCCCGGTGCGGGGTGCCGGGCACGTCGACGACGCGCGACCAGCGTGGGTCGATGCCGCCCTCGTCGAGCAGTGCCCGTGGGGGCGAGGACGCGACCGTCGGGATGGGCCGGACCGTCACCAGACGATCTCGGCCATGGCCGTGTGCAGACCGGACCCGACGCCCATGCACAGCACGCGGTCGCCGGAGCGCAGCGAGTCGGCCTGCTCGGCGAGAGTCATCGGCAGCGCGGCGGGTCCGACGTTGCCCCAGCGCGGGAACGTCGTCGGCACCTTCTCGGGGTCGAGGTTGATCGCCTCGATGATCGAGCGGGTGTGCACGGACGACACCTGGTGGGTGACCACCCGGTCGACCCCGGACCAGTCCCAGTCGTCCTGCGCCTCGTTCCAGGCGTCGACGACGAGCTCCAGGCCGCCGGCCAGCAGCCCGCCCGGGTCGGTCTTCATCCCGTCGACCCCGCCGACGCACAGCTCGTGGTGCTGGGTCGCCGAGCGCGCGACCCCGCCGATGAGCCGGTGCGCACCGGGGTGCAGGTGGGCCGGGCCGAGGACCGCGGCGGCCGCGCCGGCGCCGAGCGTCAGGGTCGCGAACTCCTCGAGGAACTGCTCGCGCGTGCTGTCCGGGCTGGACAGGCGCTCGATCGTCGCCTCCTGGGTGGGGCGCGGGTCCTCGCCGTTGACGATCACGGCGTACTGCACCTGACCGGAGTCGATGAGCTGCGCGGCGAGCGTCATGCCGTTGACGAAGCCCAGGCACGCGTTCGTCAGGTCGAAGCCGAGCGCGCTGGACGGCAGGCCCAGCCCCGAGTGGATCCGGGAGGCGACCGAGGGCTCGAGGAACGTCCGGGTGACCGACGTGTTGATCAGCAGACCCACGTCCCCGGCATCGATGCCGGCCTCGGCGAGCGCCTTGGCGCCCGCGGCGGTCGCGGCGTCGTCGAACGTCATCTTGTCGTCCCACCAGCGACGCTCGTGCACGCCCGCGACCCGGGACAGCAGCCCCTTGGGCAGGTGCAGGCGCTTGAGCGTCGACGCGAGACGCTCGTCGAACACCGTGGACGGCACCACGACCGGTGCCTCGATGCCGACGACGGCCAGGAGCGCGACGTCACGGTGGCGGAACGTCGCGTTGCCCGTCACAGGCGGTCCTCGTTTCGGCAGGGGAAGGTGTTCAGGGCACGGTCGGGAGTGCGCTCGGCGCACGACGCGGTCATCAGAATCGGGCTCGCACCGCCTCGCCGTGCGCGGGCAGACCCTCGGCGTCCGCCAGGGCCACGATGCGGTCGGCGACCTCGGCGAGGGCGTCCGCGTCGTACTCGATCACCTGCACGGCGCGCAGGAACGAGTGCACGCCCAGCCCGCTCGTGAAGTGGGCGCAGCCGCCGGTGGGCAGCACGTGGTTGGAGCCCGCCATGTAGTCCCCGAGCGAGACGGGAGACCAGGGGCCGACGAAGATCGCGCCGGCGCTGGTCACGCGCTCGGCCAGCTCTGCGGCACCGACCGTCTGGATCTCGAGGTGCTCGGCGCCGTAGGCGTTCACCACCTCGAGACCCTGCTCCAGGTCGTCGACGAGCACGATCGCGGACTGCTTGCCGCTCAGCGCGGTCATCACCCGGCCGCGGTGCTCGGTCGCGTCGACACGGTCGACCAGCTTGGCCTCGACCGAACCGGCCAGCTCGACGGACGGGGTGACCAGGACGGCCGCGGCCAGAGGGTCGTGCTCCGCCTGGGAGACCAGATCGGCGGCGACGTGCGTCGCGTCCGCGGTGCCGTCGGCGAGGATCGCGATCTCCGTGGGGCCGGCCTCGGCATCGATCCCGACGACCCCGCGCACCAGCCGCTTCGCCGCCGCCACGTACACGTTGCCCGGGCCCGTGATCACGTCGACCGGCTCGCACAGGATCGCGCCGTCGACGTCGTCGGACCCGTCCGCGCCGTACGCGAACATCGCGACCGCCTGCGCGCCGCCCACGGCGTAGACCTCGTCGACCCCGAGCAGGGCGCACGTCGCCAGCACCACCGCGTCCGGCAGGCCGCCGTCGTTCTTCTGCGGCGGCGACGCCACGGCGAGCGAGCCGACGCCCGCCTCCTGCGCCGCGACGACGTTCATCACGACGGACGACGGGTAGACCGCGAGACCGCCGGGCACGTACAGACCGACCCGGCGGACCGGGACCCAGCGCTGGCGGACCTGCGCACCGGGCACCACCTCAACCGTGAAGTTCGCCGGGCGCTGCGCCGCGTGCACGAGCCGGACGCGGCGGATCGTCTCGTCGAGCGCCGCCCGGACGTCGGGGTCGAGCGCGCCGACCGAGGCGGCGATCACGTCGGCGGGGACCCGCAGGTGCACCGGACGGACGCCGTCGAACCGCTCGGCGAGGTCACGCAGCTCCGCCGCGCCACGCTTGCGCACGTCGGCCAGGATGGGTGCGACGACCTCCGCGGCGTGCTCGACGTCGACCTCTGCACGGGGGAGCTCGTCGAGGAGCTCGCGGCGCGAGAGAGTGCGACCGCGCAGGTCGATGCGGGTGATCACGAGCCGAGTCTAAGACCGTCCCGGATCAGGGGCCTGACCACGCTCAACGTGCGGGCGTGCGCTGCGCCACACTGGTGCCATGACCAGCGTCCCCATCTCCGACGACTCCATCCGGCTCGGGCAGTTCCTCAAGCTCGCGGACCTCGCCGACTCCGGCGCCCACGCGCGTGCCCTGCTCGAGGACGGCGCCGTGACCGTGAACGGCGAGGACGAGACCCGACGCGGTCGCCAGCTCGTCAAGGGTGACGTCGTCGAGGTCGACCTGCCGGCCGGGTACAAGGAGGCGACCGTCGCCTAGCGACCGGTCAGGACGCCAGGCAGCTCGGGCCCAGCAGCGCCTTGAGGTCGCCGAACAGGGACGGTGAGCGCTGCACCCGCAGCCCGTGGTCGAGGCGCATGACGGTCGCCCGTCCCGGGCTGGTGAGCCGCAGATGGACCTCGGTGACGCCCGGGTGCGTCGCGAGCACCTCGCGCAGCCGTTCGACGACGGGCGGCGTGCAGCGGGCCACCGACATCGAGACGACGACCGGCGCGTCGGCGGCCTGGCTCACGTCGGGCAGCGAGACCTCCATGGCCTGCAGCTGCATCGTCTCGTCGCGACGGCGCACCCGGCCCCGGATCACGACGACCGCGTCCTCGGCCAGCGCGGTGGAGTACGCCAGGTAGGTCTCGCCGAAGAACATGATCTCGACCGAGCCCTCCATGTCCTCGATCGTGACCGCGGCCCACGGGTTGCCCTGCTTGGACATCTTGCGCTGCAGCGACGTGATCAGGCCGGCCACCACGACGGTCGACCCGTCGGGCCGCGCCTCGTCGGCCAGCAGCGTGGCGATCGAGACGTCCGCCGCCGCCGCGAGCACGTGCTCCAGGCCGGACAGCGGGTGGTCCGACACGTACAGCCCGAGCATCTCGCGCTCGAACGCGAGCCGCTGCTTCTTGTCCCAGTCCGGCAGGTCCGGCACGACGACCGCGAAGCCCTGCGTGGCGTCGTCGCCACCCATGAGGTCCGCGAAGAGGTCGAACTGGCCCTCGGCCTCCTTGCGCTTGACCCCGATGACCGAGTCGACGGCCTGCTCGTGGACCAGCAGGAGCGCGCGGCGCGGGTGGCCGAGCGAGTCGAACGCGCCGGCCTTGATGAGCGACTCGATCGTCCGCTTGTTGCAGACGACGGCCGGCACCTTGTCCAGGAAGTCGGTGAAGGACGTGAACTCGCCCTTCTCCTCGCGCGTCCGCACGATCGCGTCGACCACGTTGGCCCCGACGTTGCGGACCGCCGTCAGGCCGAAGCGGATGTCCTTGCCGACGGCCGTGAAGTTGGCGGACGACGAGTTCACGTCGGGCGGCAGGACGACGATCCCCATGTGCCGCGCCTCGCCGAGGTACAGCGCGGACTTGTCCTTGTCGTCGCGCACGCTGGTGAGCAGCGCGGCCATGTACTCCGTCGAGTAGTTCGCCTTCAGGTAGGCGGTCCAGTACGAGATGACCCCGTACGCCGCCGAGTGCGCCTTGTTGAAGGCGTAGTCGGAGAACGGCAGCAGGATGTCCCAGAGGGTCTGCACGGCCCCCATCGAGAAGCCGCGCTCGACCATGCCCGCCGAGAAGCCCTCGAACTGCTTGTCCAGCTCGGACTTCTTCTTCTTGCCCATGGCGCGGCGCAGGATGTCGGCCTGACCGAGCGAGTACCCGGCGACGCGCTGGGCGATCGCCATGACCTGCTCCTGGTAGACGATCAGGCCGTACGTCGTGCCCAGGATCTCCGCGAGCGGCTCCTCGAGCTCCGGGTGGATCGGGGTGACCGGCTGCGCGCCCGTCTTGCGCAGCGCGTAGTTGGTGTGCGAGTTGGCACCCATCGGACCGGGTCGGTAGAGCGCGCCGACGGCCGAGATGTCCTCGAAGTTGTCGGGGCGCATGAGCCGCAGCAGCGAGCGCATGCCGCCGCCGTCGAGCTGGAACACGCCCAGGGTGTCGCCGCGGCCGAGCAGCTCGTACGTGGCGCGGTCGTCGAGCGCCAGGTCCTCCAGGACCACGGGCTCCTTGCCGTTCATGACGATGTTCTCGAGCGCGTCGTCCAGGATCGTCAGGTTCCGCAGCCCGAGGAAGTCCATCTTGATCAGGCCGAGGCCTTCGGACGTCGGGTAGTCGAACTGCGTGATGACCGCGCCGTCCTGCGGGCGCCGCATGATCGGGATGATGTCGATGAGCGGGTCGCTCGACATGATCACGCCGGCCGCGTGCACGCCCCACTGGCGCTTCAGGCCCTCGATGCCCTTGGCCAGCTCGACGACGCGCTGCGCCTCCGGGTCCGCGGCGTGGACCTGGCGGAACTCCTCGGCCTCGTTGTAGCGCTTGTCGGTCGGGTCGAAGATGCCCGTGAGCGAGATGTCCTTGCCCATGATCGCGGGCGGCATCGCCTTGGTGAGCTTCTCCCCCATCGCGAACGGCATCCCGAGGAGCCGCGCCGAGTCCTTGAGCGCCTGCTTGGCCTTGATGGTGCCGTAGGTGACGATCTGCGCGACGCGGTCCTCGCCGTACTTGTCGGTCACGTAGCGGATGACCTCGCCGCGACGACGCTCGTCGAAGTCGACGTCGAAGTCGGGCATCGAGACGCGGTCGGGATTGAGGAACCGCTCGAAGATCAGGCCGTGCTGCAGCGGGTCCAGGTCGGTGATCCGCATGGCGTACGCGGCCATCGAGCCGGCACCCGAACCACGGCCCGGACCGACGCGGATCCCGTTGTTCTTGGCCCAGTTGATGAAGTCGGCGACCACGAGGAAGTACCCCGGGAAGCCCATGTTCGTGATGACCTCGGTCTCGAACTCGGCCTGCTTGCGCACGTCGTCGGGAATCCCGTCCGGGTAGCGCACGTGCAGGCCGGTCTCGACCTCCTTGATGAACCAGCTGGTCTCGTCCTCGCCGGCCGGGACCGGGTAGTTCGGCATGTAGTTGGCCGACGTGTTGAACGTGACCTCGCACTGCTCCGCGACGAGCAGGGTGTTGTCGCACGCCTCGGGGTGCTCGGCCCAGATCCGGCGCATCTCGGCGGCCGACTTCACGTAGAAGCCGTCGCCGTCGAACTTGAAGCGGTCGGGATCGGCGAGCGTCGAGCCCGAGTTGATGGCCAGCAGCGCGTCCTGCGACGCGCGGTCCTCCTGCTTCACGTAGTGCAGGTCGTTGGTGGCCAGCAGGGGCGCGCCGATGGTCTCCGAGAGCCGCAGCAGGTCCTTGAGCACCCGGGTCTCGATGTCGATCCCGTGGTCCATCAGCTCGACGTAGAAGTACTCCTTGCCGAAGATGTCCTGCAGCTCGCCGGCCACGCGGACGGCCTCGTCCCACTGGCCCAGGCGCAGGCGCGTCTGGATCTCGCCCGACGGGCAGCCGCTGGTGGCGATCAGGCCCTTGCCGTACCGCTCCAGCAGGTCGCGGTCGATGCGCGGCCACTTGCCCATCTGGCCCTCGAGCGACGCGAGCGACGACGCGCGCATGAGGTTGTGCAGACCCTCGTTGTTCCGCGCCAGCAGCGTCATGTGCGTGTATGCGCCGCGGGCCGAGACGTCGTCCTGCTCCTGGCCCTGCTGCCCGAACCGCACCCGCGTCTGGTCGAACCGGCTGGTGCCCGGCGTGACGTAGGCCTCGACGCCGATGATCGGCTTGATCCCCGCGGCCGTGGCCTTGGCCCAGAAGTCGAACGCGCCGAACAGGTAGCCGTGGTCGGTGGTCGCGATGGCCGTCTGGCCGAGCCGCTCGACCTCCGCGAACAGGTCGCCCAGGCGGGCCGCGCCGTCGAGCATCGAGTACTCGGTGTGCACGTGGAGGTGGACGAAGTCGGAGCCTCCAGCAGATGCCATGCGGGCGATCCTACGTCGCTCCACCGACACCTGACGGTCACCACTCCGCCACCCCGCAGGTGCCGACGGCGTGTCTGACGGCTAGTGCTGCGGCGTGTCGGTCGACCGCACGATCTTGACCGCGTCGCGGTGCCAGATGTTCTCCGAGAGGTACCTCTCGGACCGTGCGACGTAGCCGGCTCGCTCGTAGAAGCCGATGGCCTGCTCCTGCGCGCTGAGCTCGACCGACACGCTCCGCACGTCGCCGACGACGACCCCAAACCGCGCGACGGCCTCAGCCTCGAGCGCCGTCATCAGGAGAGCGCCGACGCCCAGACCGCGCGCTTCCGACAGCACCGCGACGCGACCGATGTGCGCCGGCTCGTCCGCGTGGTGCGGCGCGAGCAGACGCGCGGTGCCCAACGCCCGGCCCTCCGACGAGAGAGCCACGACGTGCAGCGTCGAGGGGTCGTCGTCGAGCTCGTCCATCTCGACGTCCGCATCCACGCCCTGCTCGTCGACGAACACGGTCATCCGGAT
The DNA here is from genome assembly GCF_056402515.1 of Cellulomonas sp. P4_A2. Classification (NCBI taxonomy): domain Bacteria; kingdom Bacillati; phylum Actinomycetota; class Actinomycetes; order Micrococcales; family Cellulomonadaceae; genus Cellulomonas; species Cellulomonas sp. P4_A2. Next base: position 111,049 of record NZ_JBFUHG010000022.1, on the reverse strand, counting down.
CGCGGTCATCGCCGCGCGCAGCTCGTCGGTGTCGACCGGGACGACTCGGATCACGCGTAGCCGTCCTGCAGGATGGCGAGCGAACGGGCCAGGTCCTGCGGGTACTCGCTGGTCAGCTCCAGCCACTCGCCGGTGCTCGGGTGGTGGAAGCCGAGCCGCATCGCGTGCAGCCACTGGCGCTCCAGGTGCACCCGCGCCGCGAGCGACGGGTCCGCGCCGTAGGTGATGTCGCCGACGCACGGGTGCCGCAGCGCAGCGAAGTGCACGCGGATCTGGTGGGTGCGCCCCGTCTCCAGGTGCACCTCGACCAACGACGCCGCGGGCAGCATCTCGAGCACCTCGTAGTGCGTGACCGACGGCTTGCCGTCGGCGACCACCGCGAACTTCCAGTCGGAGCTCGGGTGCCGGCCGATCGGGGCGTCGATCGTGCCGGTCGTCGGCTCCGGGTGGCCCTGCACGAGCGCGTGGTACACCTTCTCGACCGTGCGCTCCTTGAACGCCCGCTTGAGCACCGTGTAGGCGTGCTCGCTCTTGGCGACGACCATCAGCCCCGAGGTACCGACGTCGAGCCGGTGCACGATGCCCTGCCGCTCGGCCGCCCCGGACGTCGAGATGCGGTAGCCCGCGGCCACGAGCGCGCCGACGACCGTGGGACCGGTCCAGCCCGGCGACGGGTGCGCCGCGACGCCGACCGGCTTGTCGATGACCACGACGTCGTCGTCGTCGTACACGATCACCATGCCGGGCACGGGCTCGGCGACGATCTCGATGCTCGCGGCCGGTGCGACGCCGGGGATCTCCACCTCGAGCCAGCCCCCGGCCACCAGCCGGTCGGACTTGCCCAGCTCCTTGCCGTCCAGGTGCACCCCGCCGGCCGCGGCGATCTCGGCGGCGCGGGTGCGGGACAGGCCCAGGAGCCGGGACAGCGCGGCGTCGACGCGCTCGCCCACGAGCCCGTCGGGCACGGGCATCGCGCGGGTGTCAGGCATTCTGCTCGGTCGTGCTGCCGTCGGTGGCGACGGTCTCGTCGGCCGCCGTCTCGTCCGCCTGCTGGCCGTCCTTGGCGTCGCGCGTGCCGTCGATGTGCACGCCCGTCGCGGCGAGGACGACGATCATCACGGCCGCGACCACGATGGCGATGTCGGCGACGTTGCCGACGAAGACGTTCCAGTACGCGATGAAGTCGACCACGTGCCCGCGCGCGAACCCGGGCTCCCGGAACAGCCGGTCCATGAGGTTCCCGAGCGCGCCACCGAGCAGCAGCCCGAGGGCGATCGCCCAGCCGCGGGACCCGATCCGCCGGCTCGCGCGGACGATGAAGACGATCACCGCGACCGCGACCAGCGTCAGCAGCCAGGTCATCCCCGTGCCGATGGACAGCGCCGCGCCGGAGTTGAACACCAGCTGCAGGCCGAGCAGGTCACCGACCAGGACCCGGCGGACGCCCTCCTCGAGGTTGTCGAGCGCCCAGACCTTCGACAGCTGGTCCAGGACGAGCACGACGGCCGTGATCGAGAAGAGCAGGATCAGCAGCCGGCGCCGGCGAGGGTTCGCCGAGGGCGCGACGGGATGGTCGTCCGGGGTGGTGGGCACCGCAGGAGTCTACGTGCGCGTCAGCGACGCTCTTCGCGCTGCTTGCACTCGACGCACAGGCTGGCACGCGGGAACGCCTGCAGGCGCGCCTTGCCGACCGCACGGCCGCAGGACTCGCAGGTGGCGAACGTGCCGTTCGCGATACGCGCCAGCGCACGCTGCGTCTGCGAGAGCAGGTCGCGCGTGTTGTTGACGAGCGTCAGCTCCTGCTCGCGCTCGAGCGCCGACGAACCGGAGTCCGCCTGGTCGTCGCCCGCGCCGTCGCCGGAGTTGCGCAGCAGGTCGGACAGCTCGGCGTCTGCAGCCGCAAGCTCGCTGGTCAGACGGTCGATGTCGCTCGTGAGCTCCTCGGCGATGTCCTTGACCTCGCGTGCGGTCCAGGCCTTCTCCCCGTCGCGGACGGGCAGCCCTCGAACGATCTTTGCCAGCTCCTTCGTGTCGGTGCTGACGTCGATCGCGCTCAGTGCGTCGTTGATGGCCACTTAACGGGCCCCCCTGTCCTCGAAGTCACGTGACTGTATGCGGGTGTCGGAGCGGACACAACACAACACGCCGGGTGAAACCCGGCGCTCCGCTCAGAGCGGACGCACCAGGCGCAACCCGGCGTGGTGTGTTGCGACGAACCCGACCTGACCTGTGGCGATGCTGTGACGCAGAGTCGGACGGGTGGCCGTCAGAGGTTCTGCGCGTCTCCGACCGGCTGCGGCTGGCCGGAACGCGGCGGGAGCGCGTTGCCCCGGTTGTCCAGGTCGCCGAGAAGGTTCTCGAGGTAGCTCTTGAGGCGCGTGCGGTAGTCCCGCTCGAACACCCGGAGCTCGTCGATCTTGCGCTCGAGCAGCGAACGCTCCTGCTCCAGCTGGCCGAGCGTGCGCTGCGACGTCTCCTCGGCCTCGCGCACGATGCGGTTGGCCTGGCTCTTCGCCTCGCCGACCAGACGGTCCGACTCCTCCTGGCCGCTGCGCACGTAGTCGTCGTGCAGCTTCTGGGCCAGGGCGAGCATCCCGGTGGCCGACTCCGGCTCGCTGGCGCGAGGCGCCTCGGCGACGGGGGCGACGATCGGCGCCGGCGCGGCGACGGGTGCCGCGACCACGGGGGCCGGCGCCGGAACGGGCTCGGGCGTGGGCTCGGGCTTCGCGGCGGGAGCGGGCTGCTGGGCACCCGCGCGGCTCAGCTCGGCGATGCGGCGCTCGGCCGCGGCAAGCTTGGTCTTGAGGTCGTCGTTCTCCCCCTGGAGGTCCCGGAGGGTGTTCACGACCTCGTCGAGGAAGTCGTCGACCTCGTCCTGGTCGTACCCCTCGCGGAACTTCGTGGCCTGGAACTTCTTGTTCAGGACCTCGTCTGCGGTCAGCAGCGCCATCGTCGTCACCTCTGTCGGTAGAGCTCATTGGTCGAGCTAGCCGGTCCGGCGGCAGTCCACCGACCGCCACGGGCCACGGTATCGGAGAAAGTCCTCGGTGCACGCCCCCACGACACGCCCACGGATGGGTGGTTCAGAGGGACGCGAAGACCCTCATCAGGATCAAGCACAGGATGAAGAGCACCATGAACGCCAGATCCAGGCGGACCGAGCCGATCGTGACCGGTGGGATGATCCGCCGCAACGCCTTCAACGGCGGGTCGGTCACCGAGTACGTCACCTCGGCGATCACCAGGGCGATGCCCGAGGGACGCCAGTCACGCGCGAAGAACTGCACCCAGTCGAGCACCAGTCGCACCAGCAGGATCAGGAAGAAGACCAGGACGACGAAGTACAGGATCGAGCCGACGAGATGCACGCGTCAGCTCTGGTTGTAGAAGCCCGCACGCGTCGGCTGCTCGGCGGGGGCGGCGGCCTCGCCGGCGACCTCGACGTGTGCCGGCGACAGCAGGAAGACCTTGCTGGTCACGCGCTCGATCGCCCCGTGCAGCCCGAAGATCAGACCCGCGGAGAAGTCGACGAGACGCTTGGCGTCGGCGTCGTCCATGTCCGTGAGGTTCATGATCACGGGCGTGCCCTCGCGGAACGCCTCGCCGATCTTGCGCGCGTCGTTGTACGACCGCGGGTGGATCGTGGTGATGCGGCGCAGCTCCCCGGCGGGCGCGGCCGTCTGGACGACCCGGTTCGCCTGGGTCGGCTCCGAACGCGTCGGGCGGTGCAGCGGTGTGACCTGGGCCTCGTACTCGGTCGGCACGGCGACCTCCCCGTCGTCGTAGTCGTCGAGGTACTCCTCGTGCTCGGCCCTGTCGTCGGCCAGGCCGAGGTACAGCATCGTCTTGCGCAGCGCTCCGGCCATCGCCTTGGCTCCCTCCCCGCATTCCTGCGGACCACTTCTGTCACTACTGGCGGCCCGGCGTCGATGTGGGTCGCGAAGACGCTGGTGGGCTCCCTCTGCCGGTCACGCTAGCAACGGGTGCGCACCGATCACGGTCGCGACACGCCCGCACACCGGCCCGGCGTCCAGAGCGGTCCTCAGAGCGGCGGGCGGACGACCCCCGCGAACCGACCCGTCCGCGACGAACGCCGGAACGAGTACAGGTCGCCGTCGGTGTACGTGTCGCGGTCCGACACGAGCACGTCCCGGATGCCGAGCCTGCCCAGGACCGCGACCGCACCCGCCGGCAGGTCGAGCGCAGGCGTGCCCCACGACGTCGTGGCGTAGGTCTCCGGCACGACGTCGGCCACCTCGTCGCGCAGCTCGGCCGGCACCTCGTACGACCGACCGGCGATCGCCGGACCGGTCGCCGCACGGATGCGCCCGACGTCCGCCCCCGCACCGACCATCGCCGCGACCGCCCACTGCAGGACCCCGGCCGCGAGCCCGCGCCGTCCGGCGTGCACCGCGGCGACGACCCCCGACGACGCGTCGGCCAGCAGGACCGGCACGCAGTCCGCCACGAGCACCGCCACCGCGACGTCCGGCGAGGTCGAGACCAGCGCGTCGGCCTCCCCCACGTCCGTGTGCTCGGTCAGCACCACCACCCCGGTGCCGTGCACCTGGGTGGCATAGACGACGGGCGCGGCGGCCCAGTCGTCGAGGACGGCCCGGTTGCGCGCGACCACGGACGGGTCGTCACCGACGGCCAGCCCGAGGTTGAGCGTGTCGAACGGCGCCACGCTGGACCCACCACGACGCGAGGTGAAGCCGGCGCGGACCCCGGTCCCGAGGTCGACGCCATCGACGAGCACGGCTGCTACTTGAGGAAGTCCGGCACGTCGAGCTCGTCGCGCTCGCGGTCGCGACGCGGTGCGTCCTCCGTGAAGATCCGCGGCACCTCGAGCGCACCCGTGATCGGGGTCGGCTCGGCCTCCGTCGACAGGAAGGCGGGCACGCCCGGCTGGCCTGCGGTGCCGGCGTAGGCACCGACCGGGACCGGGACCTCCTCGCGCTCGACGACCGGTCGGGGCGTCGGGACCTGGGCGGGCGCCGGCGCCGGGCGGGCGGCACCGGCGGAGTTGCCGGAGACCTGACCCAGCGCGCGGGCGTCGCGGCGGATCGTCGGCGAGCCGCTGTCGAAGCCGGCGGCGATGACGGTGACCCGCACCTCGTCGCCGAGCGCGTCGTCGATCACCGCGCCGAAGATGATGTTGGCCTCGGGGTGCGCGGCCTCCTGGACCAGCCGGGCCGCTTCGTTGATCTCGAACAGGCCGAGGTCCGAGCCACCCTGGATCGACAGGAGCACGCCGTGCGCGCCGTCGATGCTGGCCTCGAGCAGGGGCGACGAGATGGCCATCTCGGCGGCCTGGACCGCGCGGTCGTCGCCGCGGGCGAAGCCGATGCCCATGAGCGCGGACCCGGCACCCTGCATGACCGACTTCACGTCGGCGAAGTCGAGGTTGATCAGGCCCGGCGTGGTGATGAGGTCCGTGATGCCCTGGACACCGGAGAGCAGCACCTGGTCGGCCGAGTGGAACGCGTCGAGCACCGAGACGGACCGGTCCGAGATCTGCAGGAGGCGGTCGTTCGGGATGACGATGAGCGTGTCGACCTCGGCGCGCAGCGCCTCGATCCCGGAGTCGGCCTGGACGGAACGCCGACGACCCTCGAAGGTGAACGGGCGCGTGACCACACCGATGGTCAGGGCTCCGAGCGAGCGGGCGATCCGCGCGACGACCGGCGCGCCACCGGTGCCGGTGCCGCCGCCCTCGCCCGCGGTGACGAAGACCATGTCGGCCCCGCGCAGGACGTCCTCGATCTCGTCCTTGTGGTCCTCGGCGGCCTTCTTGCCGACCTCGGGGTCCGCGCCGGCGCCGAGACCGCGCGTGAGCTCACGACCGATGTCGAGCTTGACGTCGGCGTCCGACATGAGGAGCGCCTGCGCGTCCGTGTTGACGGCGATGAACTCGACACCCTTGAGGCCGACCTCGATCATGCGGTTCACGGCGTTGACGCCGCCGCCGCCGATGCCGACGACCTTGATGACCGCCAGGTAGTTCTGCGGAGCTGCCACGGTGGGTGCCTCTCGTTCTGTGCGTTGCGCGGTGCCGGTGTGCGGCACGGGCCGCGGGGTCCGTCCCGACGACACGCCGGGGACGGGTTCAAACCTTCACCCTCAAGTTGAGGGTTATAGTTATGTCAGGTTCTGCTGTCAGGCGTGACGCTAGGTCGCGCACCCGGCACTATCAACGACCGCGCCGCGCGTGTCGGCACTTGCCGACGAATTCAGCCCTGCTTCGTGATGGGCAGCCGCGGCGCGGACACGTCGATGACCGTAGCCCCCGCCGCCGCGGGAGACGCGCGCAGCGCCTTGAGGACCGCGATCTTCAGCGGGGTCTCGTGCGCGCTCCCCCAGTCGACGCGCACGCCGTCGCGCAGCTGCATGGTCACGGTGTCCTGCGTGTGCGCGGCGACACCCTGGACCTGCGCGAGCAGGTCGGCGGGAAGCTGCTGCAGGACGCCCAGGACGGCCGACAGCGTCCGCTTGTCGCCCAGGGGCACGTCCACGACGGGGAGCCCCTCCGGAGCCGCGTCGACGCGACCCACCTGCACGCCGTCCTGGTCGAGCAGCGCGAAGCCGGCGCCGGAGGCGCTGTCGGGCACCGCCGCGACCGGTTCCCGGGCGACGAGCGTGACGGACAGGCCCGTCGGCCAGTCGCGCGTCACGCGCGCCTCGCGGACGCCCGGGACGTCGAGCAGCTCGTCGCGCAGCGACACCGTGTCGAGGCGGGGCAGCGGCGTGCCGGCATGGGCCGCGACGACGGCCTCGACCTGGTCGACGGCGACGACCGTCCCGGCACCGTCGACCTCGACGCCGGCCGGGTCGAGCGCGAGGACCGGCGAGGCGAACAGCAGCCAGCCCAGGCCGACCACCGCGACCACGACGGCGGCGGTGAGGATCAGCTGGCGGCGCGCGAGGTTGCGGCGCGCCCGGGCCCGCTCGGCGAAGCGCGCGATCGAGCTGGTGGACACCACGGGCGGTGCGACCGGCCCGCCGTAGGAGCGACCGCGGCCCGCCGCGTAGGTGGTCACCGACCGGCCGAACGCGTCGGTCGCGGCCCCGGTGGGCTCCGTCCGCGGCGACGGGACGGGCTTCTCGACGACCGGCTTGGCGACGGCCGGCTTCTCGGCGGCCGGACGTTCGGCGGCGGGCTTCGGGACCGGCGCGGTGCTGGGACGAGCGGTCGGACGCGCGGGCCGGGTCGGTGCCGGGTCGCGCGGGGCGGTGGGTCGCGACGGGCTCACGACGACCCCCCAGCCAGCTCGTCGAGCACCACCGGCGCGAGGAGCGTGACGTCGCCCGCGCCGACGGTCAGGACGAGGTCGCCCGGCCGCGCGGCGCGCGCGACGGCGCGGGCGGCGTCGAGGCGGTCCGGCACGAACGTGGCCTTGCCCTCGGTCGGCACGCGGTCGACGATCAGCGCGCCGGTCACCTCCGGGTCGAGGTCCTCGCGTGCGGCGTAGACGTCCGTCACCACGACCACGTCCGCCAGGTCGAACGCGGCCCCGAACTCGGCCGCGAACGTGCGGGTGCGCGAGTAGAGGTGCGGCTGGAACAGGACGATCACCCGGCCGTCCCCGACGACGGAGCGCGCCTGCCGGAGCAGCGCGGCGACCTCGGTCGGGTGGTGGGCGTAGTCGTCCACGACGCGCACACCGCCCGCCGTCCCCCGGTCCTCGAACCGGCGACCGGTCCCCCGGAACGCCGCCAGGCCGGTCGCGACCGCGACGGGGTCGGTGCCCAGCCTTCGCGCGGCCGCCCAGGCACCGCCCGCGTTCAGCGCGTTGTGCGCGCCGGGCACGGCCAGCCGGACGGTCAGCACGCCGTCGGGCGTCGTCAGGTCGACGCTCCACGCGGCTCCGTCCGGCCGCAGGTCGCCGACGACGACGTCCGCGGTCGGCGACGTGCCGTAGGTGACGACCTCGACGTCGCGGGCGGCCAGCTGGGCGCGGGCGCGGTCGACGAGGCGGACGGCACCGGCGTCGTCGGCACACGCCACGAGGGCGCCGCCGGGCCGGATGCGCTCGGCGAAGGCCACGAACGCGTCCTCGAAGGCCTCCGCGGACCCGTAGTGGTCGAGGTGGTCGGGCTCGACGTTGGTGACGAGGGCGACCAGCGGCGCGTATGCCAGGAACGAGCCGTCGGACTCGTCGGCCTCGGCCACGAAGGCCCGCCCGGAGCCGTCGCGGCTGCCGCCGAGCGAGCCGTCGGCGGTGAGCACGGTGCCGCCGATCGCGAAGGACGGGTCGGCGCCGGCGTCGAGCAGTGCGGTGGCGACCATCGCCGAGGTGGTCGTCTTCCCGTGCGCACCGGCGACCGCCACGGCGTCGCGGCCGACCATGAGCGCGGCGAGGGCCTGCGACCGGTGCAGCACGCGGACGCCCAGGGCGCGGGCCCGCGCGAGCTCCGGGTTCGACTCGCGCACCGCCGAGGAGACCACGAGCGTGTCGATGCCGTCGACGAGCGCGGCGTCGTGCCCGACGTGCACCGTGACACCGGCCTCGCGCAGGGCGGGCAGGGCCGGTCCGTCGGCGGCGTCCGACCCGCTCACCGTCAGCCCGCGGGCGGCGAGCAGCGCGGCGATCGCCGACATGCCCGCTCCGCCGACCCCGACCAGGTGCACCCGGCCCAGCTTCTCGGCGGCCAGCTGCTTGGCGGGAGCCTTCGCCGGCACGGGCAGCTCGACCTCGACCAGCCGGGCGACGCGCGCGGCCGCGTCCCGCACGCCGACGCTCGCCGCGGCCCGGCCCATGCGCGCACGGGTCTCGGCGGCCGTGTCCCCGACCAGCAGGACGGGCAGGTGCGCGAGCAGCCATGCCGGATCGAGGTCGTCGTCGTCGACGAGCAGCCCGCCGCCCGCCGCGACGACCGCCGCGGCGTTGAGGCGCTGCTCGCCGTTGCCCACGGGCAGCGGCACGTAGACGGCGGGGATGCCGAGCGCGGCCAGCTCGCAGACCGTGCCGGCACCGGACCGCCCGACGACGACGTCGGCCACGGCCAGCGCGAGGTGCATGTCGCTCAGGTACTCGCGCACCTGGTAGTGCTCGGCGCCGGGCACCCCCTCGAGCGCGGCCCGGACGGCGTCGGCCTTGCCGGTGCCGGTCAGGTGCAGCACCTGGACCCCCGCGGCGAGCAGCTGGGGAGCCGCGCCCGAGACGGCGGTGTTGACGCTCACCGCACCCAGCGAGCCGCCGGACACCAGAAGCGTGGGCAGCGCCGGGTCCAGGCCCAGCGACTCGGCGGCGGCGACGCGCGCGGCGTGGGCGTCGGCGGTGCGCTCGGCGAGGAGGCGGGCGATTGGCGCCCGCAGCGGCAGCCCGGTGACCTGTGCGCCGGGCAGGGCCGTGCCCGGGAACGTCACGGCGACGGACTTCGCCCAGCGCGCGCCCAGCCGGTTGGCCAGGCCCGGGCGGGCGTTCGCCTCGTGGATCACGACCGGGATCTTGCGGCTCCGGGCGGCCAGGTACGCGGGCGTCGAGACGTAGCCTCCGAACCCGACGACGACCTGCGCACCGGACTCGTCGATCGCCGTCCCGGCGGCACGGATCGCGGCGCGCAGCCGGCCGGGCAGGCGGAACCAGTCGAGGGTCGGGCGCCGCGGCAAGGGCACGCGCGGGACGAGGGCGAGGTCGAGCCCGTGCTCCGGCACCAGGCGCGCCTCGAGGCCCTGCGCGGTGCCCAGGACGGTCAGGCGCGCGTTGGGGTGGCGACGGTGGAGCTCGTCGGCCACGGCCAGGAGCGGGTTGACGTGACCGGCCGTCCCGCCGCCGGCCAGGAGCACCGACGGGGGTCGGCGGTCGTCAGCCACGGGACCGCCCGACGACGGCCAGCGAACGACGCACGACGCTGGGCCGCGCGGCGAGCGCCTCGGCGGCGCCGGGCTCCGAGCGCGCGAACGAGATGAGCACGCCGAGGGCAGCCATGGTCATGATCAGCGCCGACCCGCCCGCCGAGACCAGCGGCAGCGGGACCCCGATGACCGGGGCGAGGCCGATGACGACGGCGATGTTCACGATCGCCTGCCCGATGATCCAGCACAGGATCGCCCCGGTGGTGATCTGCACGAACGGGTCGGGGTGCCGGCGGATGATGCGGATCATCGCGAAGGCGAGCAGCCCGAACAGGGCCAGCACGAGCAGCGTGCCGATGAGCCCGAGCTCCTCGCCGAGGATGGCGAAGATGAAGTCGTTGTGGGCGGCCGGCAGGTAGGACCACTTCTCGCGGCTCTCCCCCAGACCGAGCCCGCCCCAGCCGCCGCTGGCCAGGCCGTAGCCGCCGTGCAGCGTCTGGTAGCAGGCCGACTGCACGTCGCACTCGCTCGAGAGCCAGCTGAAGATGCGGTCCTTGCGGTTGGTGCTCGTCACCGTGAGCGCGGCCGTCAGCCCCGCGGCGAGCAGCGCCGCGAACCCGAACATCCGCAGCGGGACGCCGGCGACGAACAGCGCGCCCGCGACGAGCAGGATGATCACCATCGCGGTGCCCAGGTCGTGCCCCGCGAGAACCACGCCGAGCGCGAGCGCAGCGACCGGGACGGCAGGGATCAGCGCGTGCCGCCACTGCCGCAGCAGCGGCAGCTTGCGCGCGAGCACCGCGCCCAGCCACACGGCGAGGGCGAGCTTGATCGCCTCGGACGGCTGGGCGGAGATGCCTCCGACGCGCACCCAGTTCTGGTTGCCACCCACACCCGTGCCGAGCGGTGTGAACACCAGCAGCTGGAACAGGATCGCGGCACCGAGCACCGGCCAGGCGAAGCGCTGGAAGATCCGTACGGGCATCCGGGAGAGCCCGAACATGATGGGCAGGCCGAGCAGCGCGAACTTCGCCTGGTCGAGGAAGACGGCGTACGGCGAGCCGTTCTCGTCGAGCGACTCCACGCTCGAGCTGGACAGCACCATGACGAGCCCGATCACCAGCAGCAGCGCTGCGGCGCCGATGAGCACGTAGTAGCTCGTCACGACGCTGTTCCACTGCCCGAGCAACGAGCCGGTGCGCTCGGGACGCGACGCGGCCCCGGGTGCGACGTTCGCGGTCATGCCCGGGCTCCCTTCTGCGTCCTCACACGTCCTCGCCGAGCGCACGCACGGCGGCGGCGAACTCCTCACCTCGGGCGGCGTACGACGTGAACTGGTCCATCGACGCGCACGCGGGGGCGAGCAGCACGGTGACGGGCCGGGCCGAGGCGACGGCGAGCCGTCGGGCCTCCTGCACGGCACGAGTCATCACGCGCTCAGTCTCACCGGCGTCCACCTCGACCACGGGGACCTCGGGTGCGTGTCGGGCGAGTGCCTCGCGCAACGGTTCGCGATCGACCCCGATGAGCACGACGGCGGCGAGCCGGTCCTTGCGCGCCTCGACGAGCTCGTCGAACCGCGCGCCCTTGGCGAGCCCGCCCGCGACCCACACGACGGAGCCGGGCGCGAACGCCCCGAGGGCCGCAGCGGCGGCGTGCGCGTTGGTGGCCTTCGAGTCGTCGACGTAGGCGATCCCGTCGATCGTCGCGACGGTCTCCAACCGGTGCGCGCCGGCCGAGTACGCGCGCAGACCGGCGCGGACGGCCGCCGGCTCGACACCGTGCGCGAGGGCGAGCGCACCGGCGGCCAGAGCGTTGGCGACGACGTGCGGCGGGACCGTCCCGTCCGGCCCGGCCAGCTGCGCGAGGTCGTGGAGCGTGCCCAGCTCGGCGGCGTGCGTGTGCCGCAGCCGGGAGAAGCCGCGGTCCACCAGGACGTCCTCGACCAGGCCGACCTGACCGACCAGGGGCGTGCCGAGCGTGAAGCCGACCGCCACGGCGCCGTCCACCACGTCCGCCTCGCGCACGAGGTCCTCGGTGCGGCTGTCGGCGAGGTTGTAGACGCACGCGACCTGGGCCCGCTCGAAGATCCGGCCCTTGTCCGCCGCGTACGCCTCGAGCGACCCGTGCCAGTCGAGGTGGTCCGCGGCGATGTTGAGCACGGCGGCGGCCTGCGCGGACATGGAGTGCGTGAAGTGCAGCTGGAAGCTGGACAGCTCGACGACGAGGACGTCGAGCGACGGGTCCGTGGCGGCGAGCACGACCGGCGTCCCCACGTTGCCGACCGCGGCGACGCTCTCCCCGGCCGCGCGCAGGATCGACTCCAGCATCCCGACGGTGGTCGTCTTGCCGTTGGTGCCCGTGACGGCGAGCCACGGCGCCGGGCCGTCGCCGGACGCCCGGTCGACGCGCAGCCGCCACGCCAGCTCGACCTCGCTCCAGACCGGGATGCCGCGGTCGAGCGCGGCGGCGAGCAGCGGGTGGTGCGGTGCGAGGCCCGGAGACGCGACGACGAGCGACGCACGGTCCAGCGCGGTGCCGGCCAGCAGCTCGTCCGTGCCGATGACGTCGTCGGCGTGGTCGTCGACCGGGACGACGCGGGCACCGCGGGAGGCGAGCACCTCGGCGGCGGCACGGCCCGAGACCCCGAGGCCGGCGACGACGACGAGAGCGTCGTCGAGCTCGACGTCCGACACCTACCCGGCCACCCACTCGGCGTAGAAGATCCCCACGCCGAGCGCGACGAAGAGCCCGGCGATGATCCAGAACCGGATGACGATCGTGACCTCGCCCCAGCCCGAGAGCTCGAAGTGGTGGTGCAGCGGCGCCATCTTGAAGACCCGTCTCCCGGTCATCTTGAAGAAGCCGATCTGGATGACGTCGGACATCACCTCGAGGACGAACAGGCCACCGATGATCGCGGCGAGGATCTCGGTCCGCGTGAGGATCGAGAGCCCGGCGAGCGCGCCGCCGAGGGCCAGCGAGCCCGTGTCCCCCATGAAGATCTTGGCCGGGCTGGCGTTCCACCACAGGAAGCCGAAGCACGCGCCGACGATCGCCGCGGCGACCACGGCGAGATCGAGCGGGTCGCGCGTCTCGTAGCAGCTGGGTCCGGCGGTCGCCAGGAACTGGCAGCTCTGGTTGAACTGCCAGACGCCGACGATGACGTACGCGCCGAACACGATGAGCGAGACGCCCGTGGCGAGCCCGTCGAGGCCGTCGGTGAGGTTCACGGCGTTCGACCACGCGGTGATGAGGAAGTTCGCCCAGACGACGAACAGCAGGATGCCGGCGGTCACGCCCCAGAACGCCAGGTCGAGGTTGGTGTCCCGGATGAACGAGATGTTCGTCGACGCCGGCGTCCGGAACTTCTCGTTGGGGAACTGCAGGGCGGCCACGGCGAACGTGATGCCCACCAGGCCCTGGCCGACGATCTTCCAGCGGGCGCTCAGGCCGAGGCTGCGCTGCCGGGAGATCTTGATGAAGTCGTCGAGGAACCCGACCAGGCCGAGGCCGGTCATCAGGAACAGGACCAGGACCGCCGACGCGCTGGGCATCGTGCCGGTGGCGATCAGGCCGCCGATCCAGCCCAGCAGCGTGGCGGCGATGATCACGACACCGCCCATGGTCGGCGTCCCGCGCTTGGTGAAGTGCGCGGTCGGACCGTCCTGCCGGATGAACTGGCCGTACTGCTTGCGCACCAGGAACCGGATGAACAGCGGCGTGCCCAGCAGGGCGATGATCATCGAGAGCCCGCCGGAGATCATGAGCGCTCTCACGAGGCCACCAGCCGATCTCCCAGCCGCCAGAGCCCGGCGCCGTACGACGACTTCACCAGCACCACGTCGCCGGGACGCAGCTCGGACTCGAGGAACCGGGTGGCGACGTCGAGGTCGTCGGCGAGCACCACCTCGTCGCCCCACGAGCCCTCGTGGTTCGCGCCGTCGCGGATGGCGCGGGCGCCCTCGCCGACGACGATCGTCAGGCCGATGTTCAGCCGGACGCAGAGGCGCCCGATCGCGTCGTGCGCGGTGCGGGACTCGGGGCCGAGCTCGAGCATCTCGCCGAGGACCGCGATCGAGCGACGGTCCCGTCCGGCGAGCACGGCCAGCGCCTTGAGCGCCGCGCGCATCGAGTCGGGGTTGGCGTTGTAGGAGTCGTCGACGACGGTCACGCCGTCGGGCCGGTCGACCACGTGCATCCGGTGCGGGCTGAGCGCGTCCGCGACCGTCAGGCCGGCCGCGACCTCGTCGACGTCGAGCCCGAGGGCCAGTGCCGCCGCGGCCGCGCCGAGCGCGTTGTGCACGTGGTGCTCGCCGACGAGACGGAGCTCGACCTCGGCGGTCCGCTCCTCGTCCCCGAGCCGGGACACCAGCGTGAACCGTGCGCGGCCGGCGCGGTCCAGGACCACGTCCCGCGCACCGACCGACGCCTCCGGGGCCGCACCGAACGTCACGACGTCCCCGGGCGCGAGCGCCGCCATCGCCGAGACGCGCTGGTCGTCGGCGTTGAGCACGGCGACGCCGTCGGACACCAGGCCCTGCACGATCTCGGCCTTGGCGCGGGCGACGGCCTCGATCCCGCCGAACCCGCCCAGGTGGGCCTGTCCCACGACGAGCACCACGGCGACGTCCGGCGGGGCGATCTGCGTGAGGTAGTCCAGGTGACCGGGTCCGCTCGCGCCCATCTCGAGCACGAGGAAGCGGGTGTTCTCGTCGGCTCGCAGGACCGTCAGCGGCAGGCCGATCTCGTTGTTGAACGAGCGCACGGGCGCGACGGTCGGGCCGACGCTGCCGCACAGCTGGGCGAGCAGGTCCTTGGTGGTCGTCTTGCCGACAGAGCCGGTGATGCCGACGACCTTCAGCCCGCTGCCGCCGGGCTCCCAGGACGCCTCGCGCAGACGCTCGAGCACCACGCGGGCCAGGTCGCCGAGCGCCTTCTCGACGTCCGGGACGACGACGCTCGGCACGATGCCACCGCCCTCGCCGACCACGTCGCGGGCGGCGAGCACGAGGGCGGCGCCGGCCTTCACCGCGACCGCCGCGTACTCGTGACCGTCGACGTGCTCGCCCGGCAGCGCGACGAACAGGCCGCCGAGGACCTCCTCGCGGGAGTCGACCACGACGGACCCGCCGACCAGCAGGGAGGGGTCGACGTCGCCGCGCAGCACGCCGCCGGTCGCGGCCGCGATCTCGGCCGCCGTCAGGGCGATCACGCGTGCTGCTCCTGACGGTTCTCGCGCGCTGCGAGCAGCACGAACCGGTCGTTGTACCGGTGGAACACTCCGGCGATCTCCTGGGTGGGCTCGTGCCCCTTGCCCGTGATGATCACGGTGTCCTGCTCATCGGCGAGGACGAGGGCGTCGCGGATGGCCTGCGCGCGGCTCGTCGCCTCGTGCACGTCGACCAGGTCCGGGCGCTTCGCCCGCACTCCGTCGAGGATGGCGGATCGGATGGCCGCCGGCTCCTCGGAACGCGGGTTCTCGTCGGTGACGACGATCACGTCGGCCAGCTCGGCGGCGATCTCGCCCATGATCGGGCGCTTGCCCTGGTCCCTGTCGCCGTCGGAGCCGAACACGAGGATCAGGCGGCCGGGCGTGATGGGTCGGACGGCCTGCAGCGCGAGGACCAGCGCGTCCGGGGTGTGCGCGTAGTCGACGAGCGAGAGCGGGAAGCCGTCACCGCGCTCGATCACGCGCTCCATGCGGCCCGGGATCTCGTGCGCGTGGCCGACCGCTTCGATCGCGACGTCCATCGGCACGCCCGCGGCGCGCGCGAGCACGATGGCGAGCGCCGCGTTGGACACGTTGACCAGGCCCGGCAGCGGGCTCGCGGCCTCGTGCTCGGCGCCGTCCGGGCCGCGGAGCGTGAACGTCGAGCCCACGCCGTCGAGCCCGATGTCCGCGGCCGTGACCGTCCAGTCCGCGTCGACCCCGGAACCCGCCCTCGTCGCGACCGACTCCACGGGGATCTGCGCCTCCGCGACGAGCCGCCGGCCCCACTCGTCGTCGACGACCACGACGCCGCGGCGGGCCTGTCCGGGCGCGAACAGGCGCGCCTTGTCGCGGAAGTAGCCCTCCATGTCGCCGTGGAAGTCGAGGTGGTCGCGCTGCAGGTTGGTGAACCCGACCACGTCGAACACGAGCCCGTTGACCCGGCCGAGGGCCAGGGCGTGCGAGCTGACCTCCATGGCGACCGCGGTGGCGTCCCGCTCGAGGGCCGCGGCGAGCAGCGCCTGCAGGGCGGGCGCCTCGACCGTGGTCCGCGGGCTCTCGACGGCCTCCTCACCGATCCGCAGCTCCACCGTGCCGAGCAGGGCGGTGAGGGGGTGCACGGCACGCAGGGCGGCGTCGATGAAGTAGGTCGTGGTGGTCTTGCCGTTGGTCCCGGTCACGCCGATCGAGACGAGCCGCTCGCCGGGCTCGTCGTGCGCCCAGGCAGCCACCGGACCCGCGAGCGACCGCGGGTCGTCGCTGAGCAGGACCGGCACGCGGTCCGCGAGCTCACCGAGCAGGTCGAGCCCGGCCCGGTCCGTGAGGATCGCCGCAGCGCCTGCGTCGACCGCCTGTGCGGCGTACGTCGCGCCGTGGACCTTGAGGCCCGGGACCGCCACGAAGACGTCGCCCTCGACCACGTCACCGCTGGCGAGGCTCACCCCGGTCAGCCTGGCGTCCGGCGCGACCGGCAGACCCGCAGCGACCAGGTCGAACGTCCCGACGAGGTCGGCGACCCGGTGGACCGCGGGATGCATCGGGCGCATCCGAGCCGGGGACGTCATGGGGAGAATCTACCCCGGGCGGCCACGCCCGATCGTCGCGCGGCGTCTGGGCGGGACACTGTCACCACGTCGTCGGGAACAGGGTCCCCGTGGTACCCGACGGCGCCACGCCGAGCTCGCCGAGCGTGTACCCGGCGACGTCGCTGAACACGGGTGCCGCGACCACACCGCCGTAGACCGAGGTCCGCGGGTTGTGCAGGATCACCGCGACCGCGATGCGCGGGTCGTCGGCCGGGGCGACGCCGATGAACGACGCCGTGATCCCCTGTGCCCCGTTGGCGAGCCACGCCTGCGCGGTACCCGTCTTGCCGGCCACCCGATAGCCGGGGATCGCCGCGCTGGAGCCGGTCCCGTCGTCGACGACGCTCTCCATCATGGTGAGCACGGTCTGGGCGGTCTCGGGCGAGACCACCTGCGTCGTCGTCGGGGGGGCGGCCGGCGTGAAGGTGCCGTCCGGGGAGGTCCAGCCCTTGATGATGTGCGGCGTGACGCGCACGCCGCCGTTGGCGATCGTCGCGAACACCTGAGTCGCCTGGAGCGACGTGACCGACAGCGACTGGCCGAAGAGCACCGCGAACTTGTCGCGACGCTGCCAGGTGTCCACCGGGTGCAGGATGCCGACCGACTCCCCCGGCATCTCGATGCCCGTCTTGGCCCCGAAGCCGAACTTGGCGAGGTAGTCGTAGCGCGTCTGGACCGGGAGGTTCTGGCCGACCATGACCGTGCCGGTGTTGGAGGACTCCGCGAGGATGCCGGCGAGCGTCAGGTTCTGCACCGCGTGCTCGTGCGAGTCGTGGAACGTCTCCTTGCCGTCCGGGGAGTACGAGTACGGCACCTGGAACTGCGACGTCGGCGTCGCGACGTGGTTGTCCAGGATGGCCGACATCGTGATGACCTTGCCGGTCGACCCCGGCTCGAACACGTCCGAGATCGCGGAGGACAGCGAGCCGCCCTTCCAGTCGCCCGGGTGGTTGGGGTCGACGCTGCCGGAGTCGGCCAGCGCGTAGATCTCCCCGGTCTTGACGTCCATCACGACCACCGAGCCCGAGTCCGACCCGGTGGCTGCCACCTGCGCGTCGAGGGCCGCCTGCGCGCGGTACTGCACGTCGGACCGCAGCGTGAGCATGACCGAGTCGCCCTGCTTGGCCGGCGTGTCCTTGGAGTAGCCGCCCGGGATCGCCTGCCCCTTGCGGCCGCTCTCGTAGGTCTCGGTGCCTGCGGTGCCCGTCAGGCGCTTGTCGAGCGAGAGCTCGAGCCCCTCCAGCCCGACGCCGTTCGAGTTCACGAACCCGAGGACGTTCCCCGCGAGGTTGCCGTTCGGGTAGACGCGCTCGGCGACCCGGTCCACGTTGACCCCGGGCAGGCCGAGCTTGCGAACCTCGCGGGCGACCTCGGGCAGCACGCCCTTCTTGATGTAGACGAACTGCCGGTCGCCGACGAGCTTGCCGCCGAGCTCGGCGACGTTCATGTCGAGCAGCGGGGCGAGACGCGCGGCCACTCCGGCGGCACCGTCGGGCACCTCCACGGCGCCGGTCGCCCGGAACTCGGGGACCGTCTTCTGGTTGACGGAGATGTCGTACCGCTCTACCGACGCCGCGAGCGCGACACCGTCGGCGTCGGTGATCTCCCCGCGTCCGCCCAGCGTCGCGACGGAGATGAGCCTCTTGTCGCGCGCCTGCTCCGCGATGCTCGGCCCGCGCAGACCCTGGACGTAGACGAGACGCCCGCCGAAGACGACGAGCGTCAGGACGATCGCGATCGTGAGGAAGATCATCCGGCCGCGCGAGCCGGGCAGCGGCGGACGGGCGGTGGGCCGCGTCGGCACCTCGACCGTGCGCGGTGGTCCGCCGCGGCCGGGTGCGGTCTGGCCCGGGCGAGGACGCGGGACGGTGCCGGTGCTCGCGGGCCGCTGGGTGCCCGGCGGGCGCGCTCCGGTCCGCGGGCGACCGGTGACCGGCGTGGTCATCCGGCGGCCCCGGCGGGCTCGGGAGCACCCTGCACGCTGCCGTCGGAGAGCCGCAGCCAGCCCGTGCCGTTCGTGGGCACCATGCCGAGCGCCGAGGCGGCGGCGGCCAGGTGCGCGGGCGACGCGAGGGTGTCGAGGTCCGCCTGCTTGTCCTTGGCGTCCTGGTTCAGCTGACCGAGCTGGTTGGACAGGTCGTACTTGGCGTAGGCGCTCGACGCCATCGACGTGTTGAGCAGGAGGGCGGAGAGCAGCGCTCCCGCGAGGACGGCCATGCACAGCAGGATGAACGGCATCCGCGTCCGAGCGTGCTGCGGCGCGCGGACGACCTTCAGACGAGGTGCGGGTGGATTCTGCGGCGCGGTGCGGGGACGGGCCGGGGAGGTACGGGCACGGACAGCGGACTGGGCGCTCATGCCGCCCTCCTTCCGGTCGGTCGGTGACGCAGGTGGTCAGGGGTGGGACGGGTGCGCTCGGCGGCGCGGAGGCGGACGGACTGCGAGCGCGGGTTGCGGGCGATCTCGGCCTCGTCGGCCTCCTCGGCACCCCGCGTGACGAGGCGCAGGTACGGCGCGTGCGTCGCGGGCTCGACGGGCAGGTCCGGCGGGGCGCTCGACGTGGCACCGGCCGCCATGGCCCGCTTCACGGCCCGGTCCTCGAGCGAGTGGTACGACTCGACGACCAGCCGCCCGCCGACCGCGAGCGCCTCGATCGACTCGGGCAGCGCCTGCTCCAGCGTCTCGATCTCGCCGTTCACCTCGATGCGCAGGGCCTGGAACGTGCGCTTGGCGGGGTTGCCCCCCGTCTTGCGCGTCGCCGCGGGGATGTTGGCGCGCACGATGCTGACCAGCTCCCCCGTGCGCTCGAGCGGCTTGCGGGCGCGCTGGGCGACGATCGCGCGGGCGATGCGCGGCGCGAACCTCTCCTCGCCGTACTCGCGCAGGATCCGGGCGAGCTCGCGCTCGTCGTAGGTGTTGAGCACGTCCGCCGCGGTCTGCCCCGTGGTGGCGTCCATCCGCATGTCCAGAGGGGCGTCCGCCGAGTAGGAGAAGCCGCGCTCGCGCTCGTCGAGCTGCAGCGACGAGACCCCGAGGTCCATGAGGACGCCCTGGACCTTGTCGATGCCGAGGCGCTCGAGGACCTCGTTGATCTCGTCGTAGACGGCGTGCACGCCGGTGAACCGGTCACCGAACGGCGCCAGGCGCCGGCCCGCGAGCTCGAGCGCCTGCGTGTCACGGTCCAGGCCGACCACCCGCACGTTGGGGAACGCCTCCAGGACGCCCTCGGTGTGGCCCCCCATCCCGAGGGTCGAATCGACCATGACGGCCGAGTCGAGGTCAGCGAACGCGGGCGCGAGCAGGTCGAGGCAACGCTGCAGCAGCACCGGGGTGTGCCGGGAGGCAGCGTCGTCGGTCGTGGTCATCGTCTGCCTCCTGTCGGGTCTCGGCTGCTGAGAAGTGAGGTCGGACGGCCCTCCGCCGTCCGACCAGATCCCCCTCCGACCGTCTGACACCGGGGAAGTGCGTCAGCAGGTCGGGGGGAGGTCTCACCGGGCGGCCCATGGAGCCGGGGGTGGTGCGTCTAGAAGGGACCGTTCGGGAAGACCTCCTCCGCCGTGTCGGCGTAGCCGGCCTCCTGCTCGGCGAGGTACGTCTCCCAGGCCGCCAGGTCCCAGATCTCGACGCGGGTGCCGGTACCGATGACGGCGACGTCCCGGTCCAGGCCCGCGTACTTGCGCAGCATCGGCGGGATCGAGATGCGGCCCTGCTTGTCGGGCAGCTCGTCGCTGGCCCCGGACAGGAACACGCGCAGGTAGTCGCGCGCCTGGCGGCTGGTCACGGGCGCCTGGCGCAGCTGGTCGTGCATGCGCTGGAACTCCGCCATGGGGAGCAGGAAGAGGCAGCGCTCCTGGCCACGGGTCATCACGAGGCCCGGTGCGAGCTGGCCGCGGAACTTGGCCGGAAGGATGAGCCGGCCCTTCTCGTCGAGCCGCGGGGTGTACGTCCCGAGGAAGGGCGCGAAGGAGCCGAACGTGCCGGTGGACGGCTCATACGTCACCACGCCTCCCTCTGCTCCCCCGGTACGACGCTCCCCGCCTCACCACGTGCCTCCACGGTACTCCACTTCACTCCACCAGCGACCGGCATTCACCCGGATTCACCCGATGGACGGGATGTCTTCGCAGGTCACACACGTGGGGCGAAGTGGAGGGGATTCACAGGCGCGCGCCGCGCAGATGCGTGTCGAGTGGCGCTCGCGCGCTCCAGATCGGACATTTGAGGGCGAAACGTGCACCGGCGACGGGTTCGGCGAGCGGGTGAACCCGTCGGCTACCGGCCACGTGGAGGGAAGTGGGGACCCGTGGGCGATGAATGTCGGCGCAACGGCCTTTAGGCTCGTCCCAGTTCCGCCAAAGGAGGCGCCATGCTGCAGGCCACCCCGTCGTCGACAGAGCTCGAGGACGTCGTCGCCACCACGCACCGGATGCGTGGCGCGATCGAGAGTGTCGTCACCGGACGACCCGAGCTCGTGCGCGTCACCGTCGCCGTGCTGCTCGCCGAGGGGCACCTGCTCCTCGAGGACGTGCCGGGAGTCGGGAAGACCACCCTCGCGAAGGCGCTCGCCCGGTCGATCGACTGCTCCGTCGGCCGGATCCAGTTCACACCGGACCTGCTGCCGTCGGACCTCACCGGCGTGAACATCTACCGGTCCCAGACGCACGAGTTCGAGTTCCGCCCGGGTCCGGTGTTCGCGCACATCGTGATCGGCGACGAGATCAACCGCGCCTCCCCCAAGACCCAGTCGGCCCTGCTCGAGTGCATGCAGGAGGCCCAGGCCACGGTCGACGGCCGCACCTACCCGCTGCCCCGGCCGTTCCTCGTCGTCGCGACGCAGAACCCGGTCGAGATGGAGGGCACCTATCCGCTGCCCGAGGCGCAGCGCGACCGCTTCATGGCTCGCCTGACCGTCGGCTACCCGAGCATCGAGTCCGAGCTCGACATGCTCGACCTGCAGGAGACGTCCGACCCGCTCGACAGCCTGACCCCGGTCACGGACGCCGCGCAGGTGAAGGCCGCGATCGAGACGACCCGCCGCCTCTACGCCTCCCCGGCCGTCAAGCGGTACATCGTCGACCTCGTCACCGCGACGCGCGAGGACACCGGGCTGCGGCTCGGCGCCTCCCCGCGGGCCGCCATCCAGCTGCTGCGGGCCGCCAAGGCGCTCGCCGCCATGGACGGCCGGGACCACGTGCTTCCCGACGACGTGCAGCAGCTCACCGTCCCCGTGCTGGCGCACCGGCTCCTGCCCAGCACGGAGTCGCGCCTCTCGGGTCGCACGACGTCCGACATCGTGGTGGACATCGTCGACCGCATCCCGCTGCCCGCGTCGGCCACCGCCGGGCGGGCCCGTCGCGCCGTCGGCTGATGCGCCTGCGTCCGACCGCTCGTGGGTGGGCCCTCGCGGTCGCCGGGATCGCCGCGCTCCAGCTGGGCGTGGTGCTCGGCTCGGTCGACCTCGTCCGGATCGGCACCCTTGCGCTCCTGCTCGTCGTGGCGGCGGCGATCGGCGTGCTCGTGTTCGACCCGGGCCGTGGGCGGCACCGCCTCGGTGTCACCCGCAGCAGCACGCCCAACCCGGTGCACGCCGGCTCAGAGGCGCAGATCGAGGTCGTCATCGCCGCGACCGACCCCGCGGCCCGCGTCCGCCTCGCCGGCCTGAAGTTCGCCGAGCAGGCCGCCACCGAGCTGTCGGGCGGCCGTCCCCTGCGGGCACGCGTCGCACGCGCCCCGCGTCGCGTGACGGTCAGCTACGCCGTGCAGGCAGCGCGCCGTGGCCGCTGGCCGCTGGGGCCGCTCGTCGTGACCCGCAGCGACCCGTTCGGCGTGGTCCGCGCCTCGGCCACCCTCGGCGAGCAGGCCGAGGTCTCCGTGTGGCCCACCGTCGTCCCGCTGCCGACGCCCGGGGACGTCCTGGTGGGTGAGCCCGACCGCGTCGCGCTCGGCGCCCGAACCCCCTCGACCGACGACGCCTCGCTGCGCGACTACCGCGAGGGCGACGACCTGCGCCGCGTGCACTGGAGCAGCAGCGCCCGCAGGGGCGCGCTGATGGTGCGGTCCGACGAGCGCGCCGGGATGCGTCCCGTGTCCATCCTGCTCGGCCTGCCCGCCCGCGCCTCCGCGCTCGAGTGGTCGATCTCGCTCGCCGCCTCCATGGCGCTCGCGATGCTCGAGGGCGGGCACCCGGTCCGGCTCGTCGGGGGCAACCGGTCCGAGCCCGAGGCGGGTCCGTACCCCCTCGCCTTCGTGCACAGCCGCTCGGGCCCCGGTGCACGCGCCGCGGTGCTCGACCGCACCATCGACCTCGAGGCACCGCGCACCAACGTCCAGGGCGAGGTCGACCTCGTCGCCGCCGCGCACCTGCTGCACACCACCGACGCGGCCGGCGAGATCGTGCTCGCCGTCCTCGGCCCGCTCGGCGGCTCCGCCCGCGCCGCCCTCGCACACGTCGCCGACGACGCACAGGCCTGGGCCGTGGTCCGTGCCGACACCCCGGCCCACGTCGCCGAGGCCGACGAGACCATCCGGGCCCTGCGCCGGGCGGGCTGGCGCGCCTGCCGCGTGACGCCCGACGAGCCGATCGTCGACTGCTGGCTACGACTCCTCGGAAGTGCGACATGACAAGCCGCCTGCGCCCGATCCCCCGCGGGTCGCGTTCCGCCATCGGCACCACGCTGGTGGCCCTCGCGACGTGCTCGAGCCTGCTCGCGCTCCAGAACCTCATCATCCGGGGCACCTGGCTCTCGACGACCTGGCTCATCGTGGTCGTCGTCGCGGCGGTCGTCATGGGCGTCCGCGCCGTGACCCGCTCGTGGTGGGCCCCGTCGCTCGCCGGGCTCCTGGTGTCGGCCGCGATCATCCTGGTCCGCTACGGCGCGACCCCGGGACGCGTGCGCGTCCTGCCGGACAGCGGCTCGTTCGAACGCACCCTGACCACGGCACGCGAGGGCGTCGCCGTCATCAACGCCTCCCTGGTGCCAATGCAGGGCGTCCGCTCCACCGAGCTCCTCGTGGTGACGGGGGCGCTGGCGGTGTTCCTGCTCGCCGACGCGCTCGCCATCGGGCTCGGCGCGCCCGCGCTGTCCGGACTGGCCTTCGCGACGCTGTGGATCCCCGTCGTGGTCCTCGGGTTCCCCGCGAGCGGCTGGGCCCTCGCCTGGACCGCCCTGTTCTACCTCCTGCTGCTCGCCCTGAGCGCCGCGCCCGCCACCGCCCACGCGGACCAGGGCCGACGTGCGTCCGTGGCGATCTTCTCGTCGCTCGGCCTCATCGTCGCGACCGTCGTCATCGGGCCGGCCGTCGCCTCGTTCCCCGGCTGGGCCTCGATGAGCCTGCCGTCGTTCGGGTCCGGACCCGTCGGTCCGCTGCAGCTCAGCGACGACCTCGACCTGCGCCAGAGCCTGGGCAGCCGCTCGGGTCAGGTGGTCATGCGGTACAAGGTCGACGCGGTCGCCCCCGTCGTCGACCCGGCGGCTCCGACGCCCTCACCGAGCGCGTCGAGCGACGCGCCGCTCGGTGCCGTCACGGCTCGCACGGTCGGGCCGCTGCGCGCCTTCACGCTGGCCGACTTCGACGGCACCAGCTGGCAGCGCACGGACGCGCTCGAGCTCTCCGCGTGGGACCCCACGACCCTGCTGACGTCCGACCCGGCCATCCTCGGCACCACCCCCGACGCCGAGCGCGGGACGTTGGCCGACGTCTCCATCAGCATCGCCGGCCTGCGCGAGCGGCGGCTGCCGATCACCACGTTCCCGCGCACGGTCGTCGTCGACGGCGCGTGGCAGTACGACTCGGCACGCGACGAGGTCGTCGGCCGGCGCAGCACCTCCAACGGGCTCACGTACGACATGCAGGTCGAGATCCCCGACCTGACCAAGGACGACCTCGCGAACGCGCAGGTCGGCGACCCCGGCGACGGCGGAGCGACCCTGGAGGTCCCGGAGACCTCGCACACCGACGACATCGCCCAGCGGGCCCGCGAGCTCACCGAGGACGCGAAGACGCCGTACCAGCAGGCGATGGACCTGCAGTCGTTCTTCCACGCGACGACGAACTTCACCTACGACACCCACGTCGCGCCCTCACGCTCCGACGACGCGGTCTGGGACTTCCTGCAGTCGACGCGCGGCTACTGCGTGCAGTTCGCCACCTCGATGACGATCATGGCGCGCACGCTCGGCATCCCGGCCCGCGTGGCCGTGGGGTTCCTGCCTGGCGAGGCCGACGACAACGGGAACTACGTCATCACGGGCCGCCAGTCCCACGCCTGGCCCGAGCTGTACTTCGAGGACTACGGCTGGGTGCGGTTCGAGCCGACGCCCGCGAGCCAGACCGGACCGCTGCCGGTGTGGAGCGACCCGTTCGCCGGGGTCAACTCGCCCGACATCAACCAGAACGAGAACGTGCCGGCTCAGTCGCCGGGTGCGACGACCGCGCCCGCGCCGGCGCAGCCGCAGACCGGTGCTACCACTCAGCAGACGACCGACGCCTGGCTGCCGGTCGGGATCACCGTCGCGGTCGTCCTGGTGATCGCGTCGCTCGGCCTGATCCTCGTCCGTCGCCGCGCCAGCCTGCTGCCCGACCTCACACCCGAGCGCGCCTGGACGCGCGCGCGCCGCCGGCTGGCCAAGCAAGGGATCGTCTGGTCGGACGCGGACACGCCCCGCACCGTGATCTCGTCGGTCAACGCCCAGCTCCTGACCCGCACCGGGTCCGAGCTCGGCGGGGAGTCGGCCGCTGCGCTGGTGGCGCTGGCACGCACGATCGAGACGGAGCGCTACGCACGAGAGCACCCCGAGGTTGACCCCGGGGTGCTCTCGAAGTGGGTGGACGACCTGGTGTCCGGAGCAGAGGACCTGCTCAGCGACCGCCCTCGCCGCGACGCCGTTCCCAGCGCTCCTCGAGGCGGCTCATAAAGCCTGCGCGCTGCTTCTTCGCAGGACGCACGGCACCGTCGCTCTGGACCACGCCCTGCGGGCCGGACTGGCGGCCGGATCGGCGGCCGTGGTGCGGGTCGGCGAACGCGAAGGCGACCGCCGCGAACATGATGATGAACCCGACGACGCCCAGCCACGCCTGGCTGTTGGCGGCGCCGAGGACGAGCAGCAACAGGCCGACGGTCGCACCGACTCCCGCGATCACGTAGCGGCCGAACGGGCGTCGCCCGCGCTGGGTCAGCGTGTTGGCGAGCCGAGGGTCGTCAGATGTCAGCTGACGTTCCATCTGCTCGAGCACGCGCTGCTCGTACTCCGAGAGAGGCATCCTGACCCCCGTTGTCAGCTGTAAGCACCTGTGTTGCCCTCAGGATAGATCCGCGGGAACGAAGGTGGTAGTCGAGCGTGAGGGTACTCCACCAACCTGCGTAGTCCCGGCGTGTATCGCAGATCCCCCGAAACGACCACGAACCAGGTCCATGGCGTGCTCCGCCTCGCGGCGGCCGCGAACAGGTTCACCCACTGCCTCGTCCAGCGTGGGCTGCCGGACGGTGTCCGCGACGGCCGAGAGGCCGTCTGCCCGTACCCCGACCAGCCGAACGGGCAGCCCTCCGAGGTCGACGCCCGCGATCAGCTCGCGGGCGGCGAGGTAGAGCTCGCGGCCCACGTCGGTCGGCGTCTGAAGCGTCCGCGAGCGCGTCAGGGTGCGGAAGTCGGAGGTGCGGACCTTCACGCTCACGGTCCGCGTCACCAGGCCCTTGCTCCGCAGCCGGGTCGCGCACCGGTCGGCGAGGTCTCGCGCCTTCTCCTGGACGACGCCGAGGTCCGCCTCGTCCATGGTGAACGTCTCCTCGGCGCTGATCGACTTCTCCGCGCGGTGCGGGTGGACCGGCCGGGGGTCACGACCCCACGACAGGTCGAAGAGGTGCGCACCGGCCACCTTGCCGACCGCCTGCTGCACGGTGGCGACGTCGCTGTCCGCCAGCTCGGCGACCGTGCGGATCCCCCACCGCGCGAGGGCAGCCTCCGTCCGCTCGCCGACACCCCAGAGAGCGCCCACCGGCAGCGAACGCAGGAAGTCGACGGTCGCCCGGCGCGGGATCAGCAGGACACCGTCCGGCTTGGCGTGGCCGGAGGCGAGCTTGGCGACGAACTTGGTGGAACCGATGCCGACCGAGCACGTGATGCCGTACTGCTCGTGCACCCGACGCCGGATGAGCGCCGCGATCACGGTCGGCGGACCGAGCCGGCGCCTGGCGCCGCCGACGTCCAGGAACGCCTCGTCGACGCTGACCTGCTCCACCAGTGCCGTGACGTCGCCCAGCAGCTGCATGACCCCCGTGGAGACCTCGTGATAGGCGTGGTGGTCGGGCGGGACGACGACGGCCTGCGGGCACTGGCGCAGCGCCACCGCCATGGGCATCGCCGAGTGGACCCCGAACGCCCGCGCCTCGTACGTGGCCGCCAGGACGACACCTCGCGTCGCTCCCCCGACGATGACCGGCAGGCCACGCAGCTGGGGACGGCGGGCCAGCTCGACCGACGCGAAGAACGCGTCCATGTCGACGTGCAGGATCGAGCAGCCGTCCTCCTCACGCCCCCAGTCGCGCCGGGCCACGGCGGACTGGGGCGCGCGGCTCATGACGCCTGCAGAGCGTGCGCGTCTCCGCGGACGTCCTCGCCGGTGCCGTCGCCGTGAACGGCCGAGCGTGCGGCGTCGACGAAGTCCTCCGCCCAGAACAGCGCCTGCTCGGCGCGCCCCGCGGAGAGCTCCTCGAAACGTCCGGCGTCGACCGCCGACCGCAACGGCGCGGCGTCCGCGAAGTAGGCCGACCAGGCACCAAGCTCCGGCGCGACCGTGTCGAGCAGCTCCCACACGGTCCGCAGGGCCTTGCGACCCGGCCGGGCAGGGCGACCGGGAACAGCGGTGCGCGCGGCCACGACCGCCGCCCCCGCCCGCAGCGCGGCCAGGTGTGCGTGCGTGAACAGCTCCCACGCCTCGGAGGACAGTCGCCCGGCGACCAGCTCGGCGTCGGCGCGTCGGAGCAGCTCGGCGGCACGGGTGGACTGGGGGCCGGTGGCCGCCCCAGCGGACCTGCTCTCGAGCTGCTGTGCCATCACGGCCTCCCTGGTCTCCTGCCGAACCCGTCCCACCAAGCATCGAACACTTGTTCGATGCTGTCAACCGTCGGCGGCACCCGTACCGTGTGGCCATGCCCGCCCGTGATCGATCCGCCTGTCGGAGCACAGGGTCCCAGCGACCACCCACACGCGCTGCGGTGCGGGCGCTCTGGCCGACCGGCCCGATGCCGATCTCCACCGGCACCGTGGAGCTCGAGCGCGACCCGGACGACCCCGACGGCGTCACCGTGCTCGTCAACGGCGTCCCGAGCTCCTACCTCGACCTCGCCGACCCCTCGCACCTCGTCTTCGAGTACATGCAGCAGATGGCCGAGGTGATCGACCGCGTCGGCCCCGCCGGCGGACCGCTCGACGTGGTGCACCTCGGCGCCGCAGGCTGCGCGCTGGCCCGCGCGATCGACGCCGAGCGGCCCGGGTCGCGGCAGCTGGCGATCGAGCTGGACACGGCCCTGCCCGAGCTCGTGCGCGGCTGGTTCGACCTCCCCCGCTCGCCGGCGCTCCGCATCCGGGCGGGCGACGCGCGGGCCGAGCTGGAGAAGCTGCCCGACGCGTCCGCGGACGTCGTCGTCCGGGACGTGTTCGCGGGCGACACCACCCCGCGGCACGTCCGCACGCGCGAGATGGTGGCGCAGGTGGCGCGGGTGCTGCGGCCCGGCGGGGTCTACCTGGTCAACACGGCCGACCGCCCGCCCCTGGCCGGGGCGCGCGCCGAGGTCGCGACGATCGACCGGGCCTTCGCGGACGTCGTCGTCATCGCCGAGCCGGGGCTGCTGCGCGGTCGCGGCTACGGCAACCTCGTCGTCGCCGCGACCGACGACCTCGACCTCCTCGCGTCGGCGGCGCTCGCGCGGGGCATCCGCAGCCTGCCCGCGCCTGCCCGGCTGCTGCGCGACGAGGAGCTCGTCGGCTTCGTCGCCGGAGCGCAGGAGCTGCGCGACGGTCCACCCCTGACCTGAGCGCTAGCGAGACGGCACCGAGGCAGCGCGAGGGGCAGCACCGAGACGGCAACGGACCGCACCCCCGGTCGGGGGTGCGGTCCGTGCGCGGAGATCAGGTCAGATCAGAGCGGGCGAACGCTCTCGGCCTGGGGGCCCTTGGCACCCTGCGTGATCTCGAACTCGACGCGCTGGCCCTCGTCGAGGCTGCGGTAGCCCGAGGAGTCGATCGCGGAGTAGTGGACGAAGACGTCGGCGCCGCCGCCGTCCTGGGCGATGAACCCGTAGCCCTTCTCAGCGTTGAACCACTTGACAGCACCCTGTGCCATGTTCGTTTCCTTCTGTTCCCACCGGTGACGGCGCCGACCCTGCTGTCCGCGCCGTGCCGCAATGCCTCACGTCCTGCACCGGGTGACCCAGCCGAGAACGACTGGTCGGAACCGCTCCCTGCGCACAAAGGCCCAGGTCACGACGCCGGTCAAGCGAGTACGTCACTGCAACGGGTGCATCCTTGCATCGCAGATGTGGGCTGCGCCACGTTTTCGGCCGTCCGGCAGGCACGCAGAAGGCAACGATTGGGTAAAGGTCCGAGCGTCAGGCGGGGCCGCCGTCGGACTGCTGAGCCAGGAAGCGCTCGAACTCCGCCCCCAGCTCGTCGGCCGTGGGGATGTCCGACGAGCCCGCGAGCAGGCTCGTCCGGCCGATGCTGCGCGTGAAGGCGTCGTACTGCTCCTCGAGCGCGTGCACGACCGCGGCGACGTCCTCGGACGCCGTGACCTGGCGCTCGATCTCCTGCATGGCTTCGGTCGCTGCGGGCGTGAGTGCCTCGACGTTGAGCTCGAGACCGGTCGCACGCTCGACCTTCTGCAGCGCCGCCTGGCTGGCCTGCGGGAACGCGGACTGCGCCAGGTAGTGGGGCACGTGGACGGCGAAGCCGAGGGCGTCGTGCCCGTTCTGGCCGAGGCGGAGCTCGAGCAGCGCGCTCGCGCTGGCCGGCACCTGCACCGTGCCGAACCACGACGGGTGGTCGGCGACGAGCTCAGGACGCGTCGCGTGCGCCGTCACCGACAGCGGGCGCGTGTGCGGGATGCCCATGGGGATGCCGTGCAGCCCCACGGTCAGCGGCACGTCGAACCGCTCGACGATCTGCCGGACCGCGGCCACGTACCGCTCCCACTGGACGTCGGGCTCGACCCCGTGCAGCAGCAGGAAGGGCACGCCGTTCGTGTCCTCGACGACGTCCACGACGAGCTCGGGCTCCGAGTAGGAGGCCCACGTCGTCTGGTCGAAGGTCATGAGCGGCCGGCGCGAGCGGTAGTCGAGCAGCTGGTCGACGTCGAACGTCGCCAGGCGCGTCGTGGTGAGCTCGTCCGTGAGGTGCTCGGCCGCGAGCTGGCCGGCGTTCCCGGCGTCGACGAAGCCGCGCACCACGTGCATGAGGACCGGGCCCGCACCGTTCGCGGTCCGTGCCTCGACCTGCGCGGCGACCTCGGGGTCGACCTCGTAGATGTCGCTCGGGTTCAGCATGCTCATCTCACTTCCGTCCGGGGCGGAGGTCGCGACTCATCGTTCCGAGCCTGCTGGCCACCGCCGGTACGGGGGTCAACGCCGCGCTGCTGCGACTTTGTTCCAGCGCTGCTCAGTGGCTGGGCAGACGGACCACCTCGACGAAGAACTCGTCGATCTGCCGCACGACCTCGATGAACCGGTCGAAGTCGGCCGGCTTGGTCACGTAGGCGTTGGCGTGCAGGGAGTAGCTGCGCACGACGTCCTCCTCGGCCTCGGACGTGGTCAGCACCACCACCGGGATCTGGGGCAGGACCTCGTCGGTCTTGATCTCCTGGAGCACCTCCCGCCCGTCCATGCGCGGCAGGTTGAGGTCCAGCAGGATCAGGTCCGGCGTCGGGGCGTCGACCTGCTCGCCGACCTTGCGAAGGAAGTCGACGATCCGCTTGCCGAGGGCCAGACCGATGCCGGTGCCCTTGTACACGTCCTTGGGGTGTGCAGTCGCGGGAAGATCACGAAGACCCGTTCCGCGTACTGCTCGTCGATCCCGATGCCGGGGGCTCCTCTGGTGGTTGACCGCAGGATCGGGCGACGCCGAGCGAGACGCCCGACGATGCTTCGGCCGCCACCCGGACGGGTGCGTGCGAGCACGCCGCGATCGGCGGATAATGGACGGCCGCTCTGTGCGCCGCGCGTCCCCCGACGCGTCGCCGGGCGCTGGACGCACGGCCGGTCGAACCGGCGGAACGGAGAACGCCCACGTGGCAGGCATGGACAACGAGCTGACCGGCGAGCAGGTGGTCGTCGACCAGCTCTACGGCCGTCTCGACGACCTGCGGGCGCAGACGCGTGCGCGCCTGGCCGAGGTCCGTCGGGAGGGACCGTCGGGCTCCCCGCAGAACCGCAGCGAGCGCGACGCGTTCGCCACGCTGTACGAGGACCGGATCGCCCAGCTCGAGGCGGTCGAGGAGCGCCTCGTGTTCGGCCGGCTCGACCTGGCCGACGACACGCGCCGCTACATCGGTCGCATCGGCCTGACCGATGCCGAGCAGTCGCAGCTGCTCACCGACTGGCGCGCACCCGCCGCACAGCCGTTCTACCGCGCCACCGCCAAGAACCCGGACGGCGTCGTGCAGCGCAGGCACGTGGTCACGCGCGGGCGGACCGTGACGAGCGTCGAGGACGAGGTGCTCGACCTCGACCGCCTGGGCGACTCCGAGGCGCGGCTCTCCGGGCTCTCCGGCGAGGGCGCGCTGCTGGCCGGCCTGGCCGCCGGCCGCACCGGACGCATGGGCGACATCGTCGCGACGATCCAGGGCGAGCAGGACGCGATCATCCGGTCCGAGCTGAACGGCGCGCTCGTCGTGCAGGGCGGACCGGGCACCGGCAAGACGGCCGTGGCCCTGCACCGGGCCGCCTACCTGCTCTACGCGCACCGGCGTCTGCTGGAGCGTTCGGGTGTCCTCCTCGTCGGCCCCAGCCGCACGTTCCTGCGGTACATCGACCAGGTGCTCCCCTCCCTCGGCGAGACGGGCGTCGTGACCACGACCGTCGCCGAGCTGTACCCGGGCATCGTCGCCACCGCGACCGAGGACGAGAAGGTGGCCGAGCTCAAGGGCCGCGCCCTGTGGGCGGACGTCATCGCCCGGGCCGTGCGGGACCGCGAGCGCATCCCGGCGCAGCCCGTGCACGTGCGCGTCGAGGGTCACGACCTGGTCATCCGGCCCAACGACATCGCGTCGGCGATCGCCCGGGCCAGGCGCAACCACAAGCCGCACAACCAGGCACGCATCGCGTTCGTGCGCGACATGCTGAGCCGGCTCGCCGACCAGTACGTGACCTCGTTGGGCCAGGACGTCCCGCCCGACGAGCGCGGCGAGATCATCGAGGAGATCCGCACGACGCGCGAGGTGCGCATCGCGCTCAACCTCGCGTGGATGCCGATCACCCCGCAGAAGCTGCTGTCGGACCTGTTCAGCAAGCCGGCCCGCCTGGCGTCCGCGGCGCCCGGGATGGCCCCGAACCAGCGCGCGATGCTGGTCCGCGACGCCGACGCCCCCTGGACGCCGGCGGACGTGCCGCTCCTCGACGAGGCCGCCGAGCTGCTCGGCGAGGACGACCAGGCGGCACGTGCCGAGGCCCGGGCCGCCGCGGACCGGCGCGCCTCGGAGGTGGCCTACGCCCGGCAGGTCCTCGAGTCGACCGGGGCGAGCGGCATGGTCTCGGCGGAGATGCTCGCGGACCGCTTCGCGACGACGGGACCGACGCTCACGACGGCCGAGCGCGCCGCCGCGGACCGATCCTGGACCTACGGCCACGTGGTGGTCGACGAGGCGCAGGAGCTCTCCGCGATGGCCTGGCGCTGCCTGCTGCGCCGCGTGCCGACCCGCTCGCTCACCATCGTCGGCGACGTGGCCCAGACCACCGCGGCGGCCGGTGCGCGGTCCTGGTCGAGCCAGCTGGACCCCGTGCTGCGCTCGTCGTGGCGGCTCAACGAGCTCACGGTGAACTACCGGACGCCCGCCGAGGTCGCGGACACCGCCCGCCGCGTCGCGGTCGCCGCCCGCCTGCCGGTCAGCCCGCTGACGTCCGCCCGCGAGGTGCCGGACTCCCTGCTCGTCGAGCGCGTCGCTGCCGACGGGTTCGCCGAGGCGGTCGCGCGGCAGGCCGAGAAGCTGACCGCCGAGATCACGGACGAGACCGGCGCCGGTCGCCTGGCCGTCATCGCGGTCGACGACCGGCTCTCCGCGATCGCCGACGCGCTCGTCGGGGCCGGTCTGCGCCCCGCGATCGGGACCGGGGCGAGCGCCGCGGACCTCGACGCACCGCTGGTCGTGCTCACGCCGCGCGAGGCCAAGGGGCTGGAGTTCGACGTCGTCGTCCTCGTGGAGCCCGCCGAGGTCCTCGACGCGAGCGCAGGCGACCTCTACGTCGCCATGACGCGGCCCACCCGGACGCTCCAGGTGATCCACGACCGCGCCCTGCCCCGGGGCTGGTGAGCTGTCCGCAGGGCGGACCGGAGTAGGCCCCTGCCCCGACCAGGCGCACCATAGGGGCGTGCCCAAAGCCCTCCTGCTCGAAAATCTGCACCCGCAGGCCGTCTCGATCCTCGAGGCCGCCGGCTACGACGTGACCACCCGGACCGGCGCGCTCGACGAGTCCGAGCTCATCGACGCCCTCGCGGGCGTGCAGGTGCTCGGCATCCGGTCCAAGACGCACGTGACGGCCGAGGTGCTCGCCCACGCCCCCGACCTGGTCGCGATCGGCGCCTACTGCATCGGCACCAACCAGATCGACCTGGCCGAGGCAGCCTCGCGCGGCGTCGCCACGTTCAACGCGCCGTTCTCCAACACCCGGTCGGTGGTCGAGATCGCGCTGGCCGACATGATCTCCCTGACCCGTCGCCTCACCGAGTTCGACAAGGCGATGCACGACGGCGTCTGGAACAAGTCGGCGACCGGCGCGCACGAGATCCGCGGCCGCACGCTGGGCATCATCGGCTACGGCAACATCGGCACGCAGCTGTCCGTGCTCGCCGAGAACCTGGGCCTGTCCGTCGTCTTCTACGACACCGCCGAGAAGCTCGCGCTGGGCAACGCCCGCCGCATGGACACCCTCGACGAGCTGCTCGAGACGGCCGACATCGTCACACTGCACGTGGACGGCCGCAGCGGGAACGCCGGCCTGTTCGGGGCCAAGCAGTTCGCGCAGATGCGCCCCGGCGCGGTGTTCCTCAACCTCTCGCGCGGGTTCGTCGTCGACTACGCCGCACTGCGCGACGCCGTCGTCTCCGGCCACGTCAGCGGCGCGGCCGTCGACGTGTTCCCTGTCGAGCCGAAGCGCAAGGGCGACCCGTTCGACTCCGAGCTGCGCGGCCTGTCCAACGTCATCCTCACGCCGCACACCGGCGGGTCGACCGAGGAGGCGCAGGAGGCCATCGGGCAGTTCGTGTCGGCGAAGCTGCGCGACTACATGACCACCGGCTCCACGACGCTGAGCGTCAACGTGCCGAACCTGGCGCTCGAGCAGAAGCCCGGCGTGCACCGCCTCGCGTACCTGCACCGCAACGTGCCCGGCGTCCTGGCGGCCGTCAACGCCACGCTCGCCGAGCACGGCGTCAACCCCCCACCCCACGACGGGCCCGACCGGSAMCGGKCGGGCCCTTCGTCAGTCTGCGTGCGTCAGGCGGAGCCGGACTTGCGCTGGAACCGGCGCTGAGTCGGTCCCGCGGTCTCGGAGCCGTGCACCTGACCGGTGTTCGAGGTCCCGTCCGCGGTGCGGTGCTGGTTCGACTTCTTGCGCTCGAGCGCCTCGCGGTACTTCGCCTTCGCGTCGTCGCTCACCGCTCCCGTGGTCGTCTTCTCGTCGTTCTTCGCCATGGGCGTTTCCTCCTGTGCTGTGAGCTTTGCGCTGCGCGCCCTGCGGTGCGGCGTGTGCGCCTCCCCTGCCAGCGTCCCTGAACCGGGCCGATGGCGCCACCTCTTCTCATCTGCGGCGAGGTAGCGTCGCACGGATGGACCTGCCTCACCGCCGCGCCGGCGGCCTGTCGCTGCCCGTCGTCTCGCTCGGGCTCTGGCAGAACTTCGGCGACTCGACACCGTTCGCCGACCAGCGCCGGCTCGTCCTGCACGCCGTGGACCGTGGCGTCGTGCACCTCGACCTGGCGAACAACTACGGCCCGCCGCCGTTCGCGGCCGAGTCGTCGGTCGGACGACTGCTGGCCACGGACCTGCGTCGCGACGAGCTCGTCATCACGACGAAGGCCGGCTACCGCGCGTGGCCCGGGCCGTACGGAGAGCACGGCTCGCGCAAGTACCTGCTCGCGTCGCTCGACGAGTCGCTGCGACGCCTCGGCACCGACCGAGTGGACGTCTTCTACAGCCACCGGTTCGACCCGGACACCCCGCTCGAGGAGACCCTCGGAGCACTGCGCGACGCGGTCCTGTCCGGCAAGGCCCTCTACGCGGGGATCTCGTCCTACTCGGCCGACCGGACCGTCGCGGCCCTCGAGGTCGCCCGCTCGTTCGGGCTCCCGCTCGCCGTGCACCAGCCGGCGTACTCGATGCTCAACCGCTGGGTCGAGCGACCCGGCGCCGACGGGCGCTCCCTGCTCGACGTCGCCGCGGCAGCGGGGATGGCGGTCGTCGCCTTCTCCCCTCTCGCGCAGGGGTTGCTGAGCACCCGGTACCTGCACGGGATCCCCGCCGACTCACGTGCCGCCCGCGGAGGACCGCTGCGACCGGAGTGGATCACCGACGAGGTCCTCGACCACGTCCGCGCCCTGGACGCCATCGCGCGCGCAGGCGGACGGACGCTCCCCCAGCTCGCTCTCGCGTGGGTCCTGCGCGACCCGCGGGTCACGTCCGTGCTGGCCGGCGCGCGCACCATCGACCAGCTGGACGAGAACCTCGCCGCCGCCACCGCGTCCCCGCTCGACGACGACGAGCTCGCCGCGATCGAGCCGCACGCCGTCGAGGCGGGGATCAACCTGTGGGGGTCCCGGTCGAGCGACCTGTGACCGGCAGGTGGCGCTCCCACCAGCGCAGCACGTGCTCGAACCGCACCTGCCGGTGCTTCGGGGTGCCCGAGCGGGTCAGCTCGTGCCCCTCGCCCGGGAAGAGCAGCAGCTCGGCCTCGACGCCGCGCCGCTTGAGCTCGACGAACCAGCGCTGCCCCTGCTCGACCGGGCACCGCCAGTCCTGCTCGGAGTGGATGACGAGCGTGGGCGTCGTGACCTCCCCGACGTGGGCCATCGGCGACTGCGCCGCCACCGCCGCCGCACCGGCCTCGTCCGCGGCGTCGCCGACGTAGTCCAGACCGAAGAACCAGCCGATGTCGCTCGATCCGACGAAGCTCACCGGGTCGAGGAACCCGCGCTCCACGATCGCCGCCCGGAAACGGTCCGTGCGCGTGGTCAGCCACGCCGTCAGGTACCCGCCGTACGAGCCGCCCATCACGCCGACCCGCTCACCGTCGAGCTCCGGGTCGTCGAGCGCCGCCCCGAGGAGCGCGAGCACGTCCTCGGTGTCCACCGCCCCGAACGCACCCCGCAGCTCGCGACCGTGGGTCGCGCCATACCCCGACGACCCCCGCGGGTTGCCGTACACGACCGCGTAGCCCGCCTGGGCGAGCACCTGGACCTCGTCGAACAGGCCGTGCGTGTACTGCGAGAACGGGCCGCCGTGGATCATCAGGATGGTCGGGTGCGGTCCGGCACCGTCGGGTCGCACCACCCACCCGTGCACCGGGTACCCGTCGGACGACCGCTCCGTGATCTCGACAGGCATCCGCACGCGCCCCGTCTCGCGCAGCGGCGCCGACAGGTCCGTCCGGGACACCGCCTCGCCGGTGGCGGGATCGACGACGACCAGGTCGCCGGACGACGTGGGACTCGCGGCCGTCGCGACGATGCGGCCGCCCCCGACCGCAGCGCCCGAGACCACGACCGGACCGTCGAGGAGCGTGTGCAGCGAGCCGTCCGGGCCGACCTGGACCAGGTGGACCGCGCCGCGGGCCTGGTCGGCGACGACGACGCCGCCCTCGTGCTCCGCGAGGACGCCCGTCACCAGGTCCACGCTCTCCGGGTCCGTCAGCCGGACCGGCTGTCCCGATGCGCCGTCGATCGCCACCCGGAACAGCCCCACCTGCGCGGCGATGAAGTCGCGGCCCGACTCGCCCACGTCGCTCGCGAGCAGCCACACGGCCGTCCCGTCCGCCGACGGCAGGACCGCCTCCACGTCGAGGGTGCTGCCGGCGTCCGCGTCGGTGAGCGGAGCGGGCGTCTGCGGGTCGCCGTCCGGGTGCGCCTGGACCACGACGGCGTCCTGCCGCAGGTCGGACTCGTGGCCCGCGTGCCGCGCGCTGACGGCGACCAGGGCGTCACCGGACGGCAGCCAGCGGGCGCCGTCCACGCCGACGTCACCGCTGGTCAGCGTCACCGAGGGCGGCAGCTCGTCCGTCCCGTCCGACGGGACCTGCACGACGAACAGGTGCTGGGGTCGGTCGCGGACGAAGCCGACGCCGTCCGCGCGGTACTTCAGCTCGGTGATGTGCCGCGGCGGCTCCGAGCCCGGCCGACCGTCCGGCTCGTACCGGCCCGCCTCCGGGACCCGCGCCAGGTAGGCGATTCGGGTGCCGTCCGGGGAGAAGCGGGGCGCCGACGCCCCGAGCGGCGCGTCGGTCAGCCGGACCGGCTCGCCGCCCGACGACTCGACGACGTGCACCTGCGGCTTGCCCTGCGGCTCCGAGCGCAGGAAGGCCACCCAGCGGCCGTCGGCGGAGACGTCCGGGGCCGTGTCGCGATGGCCGCGGGTCAGCCGGCGCGGACCAGCATCGCCGTCCGTCAGCGGGACGGTCCACAGGCCGCCGGTGTACTCGTCGTCCGAGAGCCGTGGGTGCACCACCGAGACGACAGCACTGCTGCCGTCGGGGAGGACCGCGGGTGCGCCGGGGACGTGCAGGAGCTCGATGTCTGTAGGAAGCACCCGTAGAACCTATGCCGCGGCACCCACGGGCGTCGCGACGGACACGGTCAGTCGCGGACGGCCGGCTCGTCCTCGGCGACGACGTCCTCGGCGGAACCGGACTCCGTCTCGTGCTCCGCGCGCAGCACCGTGATCGCGGCCTCGAAGTCCTCGAGCGAGTCGAACGCCTGGTACACGGACGCGAACCGCAGGTATGCCACCTCGTCGAGCTCGCGCAGCGGACCGAGGATCGCCAGACCGATCTCGTAGGCGTCGATCTCTGCGGACCCGGCCGCGCGCAGCGTCTCCTCGACCTTCTGCGCGAGCAGCGCCAGGTCGTCCTCGCTGACCGGGCGACCCTGGCAGGCCTTGCGCACCCCGCCGGCGATCTTCTCGCGGCTGAACGGCTCGGTGGCTCCCGACCGCTTCACCACGGACAGGCTCGCGGTCTCGACCGTGGTGAACCGACGGTTGCAGCTGGGGCACTGGCGCCTGCGGCGGATGGTCGAGCCGTCGTCCGAGGTCCGCGAGTCGACGACCCGCGAGTCCGGGTTTCGGCAGAACGGACAGTGCACCGGATCCCCTTCGAGTGCGTGACGCCGCGCGGCGGCGCGGCGTCGTCAACGCCTCCGTGACGGTAGGCCAGCGGCCGCCCGGTCGCAAGGCGCCTCCCACGGCACCTCGCACGCCCGGACGGCCGGGGACGTGGCGAGGGCGGCCCCCCGTCGTGGCGACCGCCCTCGCGGGGACGCCCCCGTCCCCAGATCACGGGCCGACTCGCCTCGGCGCCGCGCGTACCGCGGTCGGTGCCCACGGCTCGCGCCGCACGCACCCCGCACCTCCAGGCGAGCCCCCCAGCCCACCGTGTGAGGTAAGGCTAACCTAGCCGACCCGCGGGCCTCTGACAAACCTCTCCAGGATCCCGGCTCCCCGACCCCCGCCGCTCAGACGAGCAAGTCGGTGGAGCAGGTCGGTGGAGCAGGTCGGCGGAGCAGGTCAGTGGGGCGCGTCAATCGAGCAGCAGGTCGGCGAAGCGGGTCGGCGAGCAGGGACGGCCGAGCAGGCCGGTCCGACGGCTCAGTCGAGCGGGACGACGATCACCTGGCCGGCCATCAGACCGGCGTCCGGAAGCTCGTTCATGCGGACCAGCTCGAAGACGACGTCGCGCACGTCCTGGCCGGGATCGGCGATCTGGCTGGCGATCTGCCACATCGTCTCGCCCGGCTGCACCACGTGGCTCTCGACCTGCTGCGCGCTCTGCGGGCCGTCTGCGACGGCGCGGCCGGCCACCAGGACCGCCATGACGACCATCACCAGCGCGAGGAGCCAGAGCACGACACGGCCCCGCCCCGTGAGGGACAGGTGCGACAGCCCACGGTCGTCGACCGCGCGGACCGGGCGGACAGCGCGGGCAGAGCTGGTGCGTCCCGAGACCTTCGGCAGCGCCGGTGCCATCGCCATCGTGCTCATGATGTCCCTCGTCCTCGTTCGGCCGGGTGGATCCCGGCGGTCCTTCGTCGGTGGCGATCCACCGG
This sequence comes from Cellulomonas sp. P4_A2, assembly GCF_056402515.1. Classification (NCBI taxonomy): domain Bacteria; kingdom Bacillati; phylum Actinomycetota; class Actinomycetes; order Micrococcales; family Cellulomonadaceae; genus Cellulomonas; species Cellulomonas sp. P4_A2. The sequence continues at coordinate 71,938 of NZ_JBFUHG010000022.1, read as the reverse complement.
AAATCCGGGGAACTCCTCCGCCGACCTTGTCGAACAGGTGTTCGTCGTACGTCTGTACGATGTCTACCAGCATCAGCCGACACTTGTCGAGACACGATCGAACAGATGTTTGATCTTCGTGCTCGAGTTCCCTAGGCTGGCGATGCAGGACAAGCGGACCACGAGCCACTGACACGACCGCCGGACGGCCTCACTCATCACCAGAGAACCGAGCATCGTCGCAGGTCAGAGGCTCGAGAGCACGGCAGCGGCAGAACAGGCGGAGCTCACGACCGCCCGACACAGGAGGAGCGCAGTGACGGACTCACGGGACACGTCCCAGCCCGACCAGGTCGACACGGACCTGGCGACGATCCACGCCCTCCCGGACGGCGCACCCGGCCCGGACGGCCTGACGGCCCGGCAGCGCCTGGTGCTCGACACCATCCGTTCGTCGGTCGAGTCCCGCGGCTACCCCCCGAGCATGCGCGAGATCGGCGAGGCCGTCGGGCTGACCAGCCCGTCGAGCGTCAAGCACCAGCTGACCGCCCTCGAGCGAAAGGGCTACCTGCGCCGCGACCCCAACCGGCCCCGCGCCATCGAGGTCGTGCACGCGGACGACTCGCGCGGCGTCGGCACGTGGACCGCGCCGGACGGCACCCGCGAGGCGTTCCCCGACCAGGCCGAGGGCGAGCGGATGCCCGCGCCGTCCTACGTCCCGGTCGTCGGCCGCATCGCCGCCGGTGGTCCGATCCTGGCCGACCAGGTCGTGGAGGACGTCTTCCCGCTCCCCCGCCAGCTCGTCGGAGACGGCGACCTCTTCCTGCTGAAGGTCGTCGGCGACTCGATGATCGACGCGGCGATCTGCGACGGCGACTGGGTCGTCGTGCGGCGCCAGCCCGTCGCGGAGCAGGGCGAGATCGTCGCGGCCATGATCGACGGCGAGGCCACGGTCAAGACGCTCAAGCGGATCGACGGCCACGTCTGGCTCATGCCGCACAACCCGGCGTACCAGCCGATCCCTGGCGACGAGTCGACGATCCTCGGGCGCGTCGTCAGCGTCCTGCGCAGCCTCTGATCCGTCCGCGGGTGCGCACGTGAGCGCAGCCGCGGCCCGGCAGGATCCGGCGCACCGGGCCATCCTGGAGCCGGCGCGACGTCGGACGAGAGGAACAGCTGATGCCCGGAAGGATCCCCGACCCCCGGATCAAGGACCTGTCCGCCCTCGACTCCCTGCGGGACGGCGGCGCGAGCTACGAGGACTGGTCCGTCGACCGGCTCCGGCACCGCGCGGCGGAACTCGACATCCCGGGGCGCTCCCGGATGCGCAAGGACGAGCTGATCGCCGCGCTGCGACGCCGCTGACGCGCGGTCAGAAGCCGAACTGCCGGGCGACCTCCCGGACGGCGTCCGCCGACCGCCGCAGGCCCCACAACTCGTCGTCCGTCAACGGGATCGGGAGCCGTTCTCCCACGCCGTCGTGCCCGACGATCGCCGGCACCGACAGGCAGACGTCGTCGATGCCGTAGTAGTCGGTGAGCAGCGACGACACGGGCAGCACCCGGCCCTCGTCCTTGAGGATCGCCTCGATGATCCGCGAGCCCGCCAGCGCGATCGCGTAGTTCGTCGCGCCCTTGCCCTCGATGATCCGGTAGGCGGACTCGACGACCTCGCGCGTGATGTCCTCCCGGTCCTGCCGGGTCAACGGGCCCCGGCCGCCCTGTCCCGGCCACTCCAGCAGCGGCACCGAGCCGATGCTCGCCGAGCCCCACAGCGGGAGCTCGCTGTCGCCGTGCTCACCGGCGATGTACGCGTGCACGTTCTGCACGGCGACGCCGGTGTACTGCGAGATGAGGTAGCGCAGGCGCGAGGAGTCCAGGACGGTTCCGGAGCCGAACAGCTGGGTCGACGAGAGCCCCGAGACCTGGAGCGCGGCATAGGTGACCACGTCGACGGGGTTGGTGACCATGACGTACACCGCGTTCGGCGCTACTTGTACAAGTTTGGGAAGGACGGCCTTCACGACCGCGATAGTCGCTCCGGCGAGCTCGATCCGGGACTGACCGGGCTTCTGCTTCGCTCCCGCGGTGAACATCACGACGTCGGCGTCGGCGCACACCGCGATGTCGTCGGAGCCGATCACCTGCGCCATGGGCATGAACTGGACGCCGTGCCCGAGGTCGAGCGCCTCCGCCTGCACCTTGGCGGCGTCGATGTCGTAGAGCGCGACCGTGCGCGCCGCCCCGCGCAGGAGGGCCGCGTACGCCATCGTCGAGCCGACCGCGCCTGCGCCCACGATCGCCAGCTTGGTGCCTCGCGCGGACCGGGAGGGTCGCAGTCCGAGGTCTTCCACGTCCAGGCTCTCGGTCACGAACGGGCCGTCCTCTCGGGGAAGTCATGGGGGCCGACGGGTGGTCGGCGAGTTCGAGGCTAACCCGTGCCCGTGAGGCGGCGCAGGGCGGCGAGGGCCGTCGAGCGGTCGGTCGTCCGCCAGAAGTCGGGCAGCGAGCGGGTCAGGAACGGTGCGTAGCGGGCGGTCGACAGGCGCGGGTCGAGCACGGCCACCACACCGCGGTCGCTGCTGGTCCGGATCAGCCGACCGGCGCCCTGGGCGAGCAGCAGGGCGGCGTGCGTCGCGGAGACGGCGAGGAACCCGTTCCCGCCGGCCTTCTCGACCGCGTCTGACCGGGCGGACTGCACGGGGTCGTCGGGCCGCGGGAAGGGGATGCGGTCGATGATCACGAGCGTGCAGGTGCTGCCGGGGACGTCGACGCCCTGCCACAGCGACAGCGTCCCGAACAGGCACGTGGCCTCGTCGGCGATGAACTGCGAGACGAGGGTGGGCAGCTGGTCGTCGCCCTGCACGAGGATCGGCACGTCGAGGCGCTCGCGCATGGCGGCCGCGGCGGCGTTCGCGGCCCGCCGCGACGAGAACAGGCCGAGCGTGCGTCCGCCGGCCGCGGTCACCAGCTCGGCGATCTCGTCGAGCTGGGCGTCGGTGGCGGGCTGGCGACCCGGCGGCGGAAGATGCCGTGCGAGGTAGAGGATGCCCTGCTTCGGATAGTCGAACGGGCTGCCCACGTCCAGGCCGTGCCACGGTACCGACGACGGGGGCGCGGGGGCGTCGTCGTCGATCGAGGAGGGCCCCACGGCCGCGGCGGCCGGCTGGACCTCGAGGCCGACGGCGCGGGCTATCGGGTCGAACGACCCCCCGAGCTCCAGCGTCGCGGACGTGAGCACGCCGGACCGGCCGGCCAGCAGGTGCGTACGGATCAGGCCGTTGACGGCCAGCGGGGCGGCGAACAGCTTGGTGGAGACGTTGCCCCGGCGGTCCTCGGAGCGCGCGCACCACAGGACGGTGTGCTTGGTCTCCTCCGGGTCGGCGGCCATCCGCTCGGCCACCTCGTACAGGGCGAGCATGGTCGCCTGGGCCATCTTGCGGCCGGCGTCCTGCTGCGGCTGCCCGGCGCCCTCGGGCTTGAGCACGCTGAGCAGCGTGCGGGTGGCGTCGCGGACCGCGGCCACCGCGTCCCGGGCCGCCGGCGGGAGCCCCTCGCGGAACCGCGCCTCGGGCAGGTTCACCAGGACCGAGGCCATCGCCTGGCTCGCGGAGTCCAGGTCGGTCGTCGGGATGCCGCCGTGCCGCCGGGCGAGCCGGGAGGCGTGCTCGATGACCGCCACCGACAGCTCGGAGGTCGCCTGCGCCGTGACCCGGTCGGTGAGCTCGTGCGCCTCGTCGACCACCAGCACCTGGTGCTCGGGCAGCACGTTGGGCGAGCCGGAGGCGGCGATCCCCAGCATCGCGTGGTTGGTCACCACGACGTCGGCCTCCCGCGATGCCGCCTTGGCCCGCTCGGGGAAGCACTCGGTGAGCATCGGGCACTTGGTGCCCAGGCACTCCAGGGACGCGACGGAGACCTGCCGCCACGCCCGGTCCGTCACACCGGGCACGAGGTCGTCCCGGTCGCCGGTCGTCGTCTCCTCGGCCCACTCGCGCAGCCGGACCACCTGGGCACCGAGGTTCTCGCCGACGCCCTCGGCCGCCGGGTGCTCGGCGGCGCCGGCGTGGTCGCCCAGGTCGAACAGCGTCGCGGCATCGTCCTCGGGGTATCCGCCGGCCACCTTGTGCACGCACACGTAGTTGTGCCAGCCCTTGAGCAGGGCGATGCTCGGCGTCCGCGGCAGGTGCGGCTCGAGGGCCTTGGCGACGAGGGGCAGGTCGCGCGTCATGATCTGGCGCTGGAGGGCGAGCGTGGCGGTGGAGACGACCACGTGCTCGTTCTCCAGCACGGCGTGCCGCACGGCGGGGACGAGGTAGCCGAGCGACTTCCCGGTGCCGGTGCCGGCCTGGACGAGCAGGTGCTCGCCCTTGTCGATGGTCTCGGCGACCGCGACCGCCATCTGGTGCTGGCCGTCGCGACGGATGCCACCGAGCGCTCCGACCGCGACGTCGAGGAGGTCCTCGACAGAGGGGTCGGTGTCCGGCACCGCGTCAGCCTAGTGGCGCGCCGCGGCCTCGAGCTCCGCGGCCAGTCCCGCGTCCACCCGCGCGCGGATGGCGGTGCCGTCCGCGGTGTGCTCCTCGGTCTGGATGTCCCCGTGCTCGTGCACACGGCTGATCAGGTCGCCCCGGTGATAGGGCACCACCAGGTCGACGCTCACGCCGGGGCGCGGCAGCTGGTCGGCCACCAGGGCCTGCAGCTCCGCGATGCCCTCGCCGCTGTGCGCCGAGACGACGATCGAGTGCACCTCGCGCGAGCGCAGCCGCGCGATGGTCTCGGGCGTCGCCAGGTCGGCCTTGTTGAGCACGATGATCTCGGGCACGTCCATGGCGCCGGGGATGTCCGCGAACACGTGCCGCACGGCCGCGATCTGGCCCTCGGGGTCGGGGTGCGACGCGTCGACGACGTGCAGGATCAGGTCGGCGTCGGCCACCTCCTCCAGGGTCGAGCGGAACGCCTCGACCAGCTGGTGCGGCAGCGACCGGACGAAGCCGACCGTGTCCGCGAGCGTGTAGATCCGACCGTCGATGGTCTCGGCGCGGCGCACGGTCGGGTCGAGGGTGGCGAACAGCGCGTTCTCGACGAGCACCCCGGCGTTGGTCAGCCGGTTGAGCAGCGACGACTTGCCCGCGTTGGTGTAGCCCGCGATCGCGACCGACGGGATCGCGTTCTTCTTGCGGGACGCCCGCTTGGTGAGCCGTGCGGGCTCCATCGCGGCGATCTCGCGGCGCAGCTTGGCCATGCGGTTGCGGATGCGCCGGCGGTCCAGCTCGATCTTCGTCTCACCGGGTCCGCGCGAGCCCATGCCCGCGGCGGCGCCGCCGACCTGGCCACCGGCCTGCCGGGACATCGAGTCGCCCCAGCCACGCAGACGCGGCAGGAGGTACTCCAGCTGCGCGAGCTCGACCTGCGCCTTGCCCTCCCGCGACTTGGCGTGCTGGGCGAAGATGTCGAGGATCAGGGCGGTCCGGTCGACCACCTTGACGCGCACGATGTCCTCGAGCGACCGGCGCTGCGACGGTGCGAGCTCCCCGTCGATCACGACGGTGTCGGCGCCGACAGCCGCGACGAGGGTCGCGAGCTCGGCCGCCTTGCCCGAGCCGAGGTAGGTGCCCGGGTCGGGCTTCATGCGCCGCTGCAGCAGGCCGTCCATGACCTGCGACCCGGCGGTCTCGGCGAGCGCCGAGAGCTCGCGCAGGGAGATCTCGGCGTCGGTGACGGTGCCGGAGCCCCAGACGCCGACGAGCACGACCTTCTCCAGCCGCAGCTGGCGGTACTCGACCTCGGTGACGTCCTCGAGCTCCGTGGACAGCCCCACGACGCGGCGCAGCGACGTGCGCTCCTCGAGCTCCAGCTGGTCCCCGTCGTAGGACGAGTGGACCGTCACGCCGGCCTGCAGCGCGGTCCCTGCCCTGGCGAGCACACGGGCCACGACGTCGTCGGCCACGTCCTGCGCGGACCGGGTCACCGGGGTGTCCTGCGTCTCGCGGGTGGTGTGCTGCGGGTCGTTCACGCGGTTCCTCTTCTCGTTGCCTGTCCCCAGGGTCCCACGCGTGCGCGCCCCAGGCCGAGGCATTTCGCTGCGGGCCGATCCGCCACCCATGGGTAGGGTCGGCGCCGTGAGCGAGCACGACCACTACTTCACCGCACAGCCCGCGTCCGCCGACGAGCGCCGCGTCCTGCGCGTGCACCTGGCCGGCCGGGACCTCGAGGTCGAGACGGCCCGCGGGATCTTCTCCCCCGACCACGTCGACCTGGGCACACGGGTGCTGCTCGACCACGCGCCCGACGCCCCACGCACCGGCGACCTGCTCGACCTGGGCTGCGGCTGGGGTCCGGTCGCGCTCACGCTGGCGCTGGAGTCCCCGGGCGCGCACGTCTGGGCGGTCGACGTCAACGAGCGGGCGCTGGACCTGGTGCGGCGCAACGCCGAGCGCGTCGGCGCCACGAACGTCACCGCGGCCCGCCCGGACGAGGTTCCCGACGACGTGGTGTTCGCCGCGATCTGGTCCAACCCGCCGATCCGCGTCGGCAAGGAGGCGCTGCACGAGCTGCTGCTGCGCTGGCTGCCTCGGCTCGCGGACGGCGGGGACGCGCAGCTCGTCGTCGGCAAGAACCTCGGGGCGGACTCGCTCCAGCGCTGGCTCGTCGACGCGCTGCCCGTCACGGTCGAGCGGACCGCGAGCGCGAAGGGGTTCCGCGTCCTGAGCGTGAGCCCGTCGTGACGCCGGACGCCGAGTGGCGTCGCCTGCGCACCACCACCTGGACCATGTGCACGCTGATCTTCCTGGTCGCGTTCGAGGCGTTCGCCGTGACGACCGTGATGCCGACCGTCTCCAGGGCGCTCGACGGCACCGCCCTGTACGCCGCCGCGTTCGCCGGTCCGCTCGCCACCGGCGTGATCGGCATGGTCGTCGCCGGCACCTGGTGCGACCGGCACGGACCGCGTGCACCCCTGACGCTCGCGGTCGCCCTGTTCGCCGCCGGGCTGCTGGTCGCCGGCCTCGCCCCGACCATGGGGGTCCTGGTGCTCGGCCGGCTCGTCCAGGGCGTCGGCGGGGGCGCGATGACCGTCGCGCTGTACGTCATCGTCGCGCGGCTCTACCCGGCCGTCCTGCACCCGCGCGTCTTCGGCGGCTTCTCCGCGGCCTGGGTGCTGCCCTCGCTGATCGGTCCCTCCGCCGCGGGGGCGGTCGCGCAGCACCTCGGCTGGCGCTGGGTGTTCCTCGGCGTCGCGGTGCTGGTGCTGCCGGTCTCGCTCGTGCTCCTGCCGACGGTCCGCCGGATCGGCGCGCCCAGCACGCCGGCGGCGCCCGCGCGACGGTCCCGGCTGGTGTGGGCGGTGCTGGCTGCGGCCGCGGTGCTCGGGCTCAACCTCGCGGTGTACGCACGCCTCCCGTGGTCGCTGGTCGTCGCGGCGCTGACCGCGGCCCTGGCCATCGTCGCGCTGCGCCCTCTGGTGCCGCGGGGCACGCTTCGGGTCGCTCGTGGTCTGCCTGCCGTGATCGCCACGCGGGCCCTCGTGGCCGGCGGATTCTCGGGCGCGGAGGTCTACCTGCCGTACCTGCTCACGGACCGGTACGGGTTCTCGCCGACGACCGCGGGGGTCGCCCTGACGTTCGCCGCGCTGGCCTGGGCGGCGACCTCGTGGCTGCAGGGCCGGCTGGGCGAGCGCCTCGCCAGCCGCGACGCGATCGTCCTCGGCGCGGCGCTGCTGGTGGTCGCCGTCGCCGGGGTCACGGTCGCAGCGGCCGCCCACCTCGCACCCGCCGTGGCGATCGGCACCTGGACGCTCGCGGGTGCCGGGATGGGTCTCATCTACTCGCGGCTCACCGTGCTCGTGCTGGCCTACTCGTCACCCGGGAGCCAGGGCACGCACAGCTCGGCGCTGTCCATCGCGGACTCGATCGGTGCGGCGCTCGCCCTGGCGCTCACGGGGCTCGCGTTCACCACGGTGCTCGCCTCCGACGCCGCCCCGGACGTGCCGTTCGTCGCCAGCCTGGCCGTCGCCCTCCTGTTCGCGTGCGGCGCGCTGCTCGCCGCGCCCCGCGTGCGGGCGCGTCAGGCGGTGGAGACCGCGGAGGCTGCCTCGGCGAGCGCGCTGCGCACCTGAGCCAGGGTCGGGACGCCCGTCGCACGGCGGACGACCGAGCCGGTCGCGTCCAGGACCAGCACCGTCGGCGTCACGTCGATGCCGAGCCGCTCCCCCAGGTCCGTGTGGTCGGCGACGTCGAGGTCGACGTGCGCCACCCCGTCGGTCGTCGCGACGGCGCGGCCGACCACGTGCCGGGTCGCGCGGCACGGCGCGCAGAAGGTGCTCGAGAACTGCACGACCGTCGCGCGCTCCCCGAGCGCGATCCCGAGGTCGTCGGCGCCGAGCCTCATCGCAGCGCCGACAGGTCCACGTCGGCGGTCGCGACGAGCAGCGCGGGGCCGGCCAGCTCGACGTTGCCGCTCGGCAGGACGGTGACCCGGACGGTCCCACCCGGCACGTCGACCAGCCAGACGTCCGGCGCTCCCGCGCCGGCCCACGTGCGGACAGCGAGCGCGGCGGCGCACGCACCCGTCCCGCAGGACCGCGTCTCGCCCACGCCGCGCTCGTGCACCCGCATGCGCACCCGGCCGACGAGCGTGCCGTCGACGGCCCGATCCTCGCCCAGCGGCACGACGAGCTCCACGTTGATGCCGTTCACCGGCACGGGGCTCACGGACGGCGCGCGGGTCAGGTCGGCCGCGGTCAGCTCGTCCTCGTCCTGGAGCGCGAGCACGACGTGCGGGTTGCCGACGTCCACGCTGAGCCCCGGACGCGTGTCGTCCACGCCCGCCACGGTCACCTCGGCGTCGACACCGGCCGCAGCCGCCTCGTCGCCACCCGGCAGGAACCAGCGGCCCATGTCCACGGCGTACCAGACGTCGTCGCCGATGCCCGCGGGCACCGGGACGCGGCGGACGCGCTTGACGCCCGCGCGGGTGCCGAGCGCCAGCTCGCCGTCGGCGGCGTCCCAGAGGCCGAGCCGCTCGAGGAAGGCCGCGAACACGCGGACGCCGTTGCCGCACATCTCGGCGACCGAGCCGTCGCTGTTGCGGTAGTCCATGAACCAGCGCGCACGCGGCTCCTCGGCCAGGACCGCCGCGCCCTCGGGCAGGTGCTCCGTGCCGATCACCCGGATGACCCCGTCGCCGCCCAGGCCACCGCGACGATCGGCCAGCTCGCGGACCAGGTCGGCGGAGAGGTCCACGGTGCCCTGGCGGTCGTCGAGCAGCACGAAGTCGTTCTGCGTCCCGTGGCCCTTGGTCACGTGCAGCGTCGAGGTCGCGACGGCGGTCATGAACCCAGGCTACGTCGTGGCGACGGGTCCTCGGTGGCCAGGCCGAGCGACCCGTCGTCGGCCGCGGCGACCAGGGCGAACGCACGGTCGACGAGCGCGGGGTCCTGCGCGTCCAGCCAGTGCACGCGGGGGTCGCGGCCGAACCAGCCCATCTGCTTGCGGGCCAGCCGTCTCGTGCCGGCGGCGATCGCCTCGAACGCCTCGTCCTCGTCGATCTCGCCGCGCAGCATCGCGAGGATCTCGGCGTACCCGACGGCGCGCGACGCGGTCCGGCCGAGACCGCTCGCCACGAGCGCCTCGACCTCGTCGACGAGGCCCTGCGCCCGCATCCGACCGACGCGCACACCGATGCGCTCGTCGAGAGCGGCCCGGTCGCAGTCGAGCCCGATCTGGACCGCCGGCACCTCATAGACGTGCTGAGGCAGCGAGGCCGAGTACTTCCGGCCCGTCAACGCGATGACCTCGAGCGCGCGCACCGTCCGGCGCGCGTTCCGCGGCCCGATGCCCTCGGCGGCCTCCGGGTCCACCGCGGCCAGCTCGGCGTGCAGCGCCCGCGCCCCCTCGGCCTCGACGCGAGCCTCCAGCGCCGCGCGCACGTCGGGGTCGGTGCCCGGGAACTCCATGTGGTCCAGGAGGGCCCGCACGTACAGGCCCGAACCACCGACCGCGACGGCACGGTGGCCGCGGGCCGCGATCTGGTCGAACGCCGTCCGTGCCCGGGCCTGGTAGTCCGCGACGGACGCGTCCTCGTGCGGGTCGAGCACGTCCAGGAGGTGGTGCGGGATGCCGCGCCGCTCGTCGACGGGCAGCTTCGCGGTCCCGATGTCCATGCCGCGGTACAGCTGCATGGCGTCGGCGTTGACCACCTCGCCGGCGAGCGCCTCGCAGAGGGCGAGCCCGAGGTCCGACTTTCCGGTCGCGGTGGGTCCGACGACCGCGACGACGAGCGCCACTAGATGCTGGGCCGCGCGGGGTCGCTCATGTCGACGGGCGCGCTCGGCGTCTCGGGGACGAACCGCTTGGTCATCTCGCGGAAGAACCCGAGCGACGAGCCGATGCTCGTCGAGAGCTGCAGGTCCAGCTGCGCGTCGGTCAGGCCACGGTCCCAGGCGATCGTGTGCTCGGTGTAGACCGCGACCTCGTCCTCGTCGGCCTTCACGTAGACCTTGGGCCAGAGCATCTGCTGCGACCACTCGTTGCACGCGATGAGCATGGTGCCCAGCTGGGAGCGCGGGACCGTGTGACCCCAGCGGCCCCGGACCTGAAAGTACGCCTTCTCGGGGCCGATGGTCATGAACCAGAACGGGTTCCCGTCCCAGGCGGCGAACAGGTCGCCGTCGTCGTCCGTGCCGTACTTCGCACCCTGCGCGTCCAGCAGGCGCGCGGCCCGCTCGATCGACAGCGGCGGCAGGGTGGGCTCGGTGCTCTCGGCAGACATCGGTACCTCGTCGGATCGGTCCGTGGCGGCGCGCCGCGGGCGTGTGGTGGTCACGCAGACCTTACCGGCGCGACGGGATCACGCCGTGACCGTCCAGACCAGGACGGCGTGCTGCGCGCCCTGCACGACCTCGTCCGCGAGGAGGTGCGCGTCGACCGGCAGCGCCCCCACGGCGCCGAGCAGCACCTGCCACGGCGCCCAGCCGCGCACGGCGAGCTCGGCGGCCAGTGCGGGGTCCGACGACACCAGGCGAGCCCGCGCCTCCCGTCCCCCGTCCGCCAGGTCGGCCAGCAGTGTCGCGTCGTACGCGGGGGCCCGGTCGTCGTCGGCCAGCGGGGCGTCGGGGCCGTGCCGTCCGCTGCCCGAGCCGACGACGACCAGCACCACCCGGCGTCCGTCGACCAGGGACGCGCCGAGGGCCTGCAGGCTCTCAGGCCCGGGATCCGACGTCACCTCGACGACTCGCAGGCCTTCGTGCCGCCCGGCGCGGGAGACGACGTGCAACGCCGTCGCGCTCGCGACGGAGGGCAGCACCGGACCCGTCGACCCGTCCTCCAGCGTGAGCTCGCGTGTGGGCCACCGGACCATGGCGTCTGGGATCCCCGCGGCCGCGAGCGACGTGCGCACCGTCCCACCGACGACACGGTCGGACGGCCCGGGCGCGACGATCGCGACGACCTCGGGCTCCAGCGCCAGGACCTGCGCGATCGCATCCAGGGTCGGTCCGAGCAGGCCGTGGACGGGGTCCGCGTCACCCGTGACACCCCCGACGAGCGTGGCCGTGTCGGGGATCAGGGCAGCGGCGACGAGCATGCACCGACGGTAGCGGCCGGACGGAGGGACTCTCGTCACTCCACCCCGCAACGGGCGCGACCGCCGGTATGGTCGTGCGCATGAGCTCGTTCGGGGATCGTGCGCGGCGTTGGTTCCGCGGCCCGGCACGCCCCTCGCCGACGCGGTCGGTGACCCCGATCCCGACCGAGGACGAGGAGCTCCACGACCGCGTCGCCGAGCTCCTGGCCAAGGAGCTGGGTGTCGCCGAGTCCTCCACGGACCTGCCGACCGAGGTCTCCCCCGCCCGCATCGCGTCGTGGATGACCGACAACGCGTTCTCGTACTTCGTCGACAACGACGGCGACCTCGGCGGCCTGTGGCGCGGACGGCTCTTCTACTTCTTCCTGTTCGGCGAGGACTCCGAGATCCTGCAGATCCGCGGACAGTGGCACCGTGAGGTGGCCATCGAGCGGCTCGAAGAGGTCCTCGACATCTGCAACGAGTGGAACGCCGACCGGATCTGGCCCAAGGCCTATGTCCGCGTCCGGGACAACGGCCGCATCCACGTGGTCTCGGAGGTCGCGACGGACCTCGAGCACGGCGCCACGGACGCCCAGCTGAGCCAGATGCTCTTCTGCGGGCTGTCCACCGGGAGCATGTTCTTCGACGCCCTCGACGAGCGGTACCCCGACCCGGCGGGAGTCTCGCCGTGAGCGGCCCCGGCTGGCTGCTGCGGGTGCTCGGCGGGCTGCCCAAGCCCACCAAGAAGCCCATCCCCGGCGACGAGCCGCCCTACCAGCTGACGCGCGAGCGCATCGCGGACTACCTGGTGGGACGCGGGTACCGGTTCGTGGTCGACGACGACGGCGACCTCACCGGCACCTGGGACGGCAGCCGGTTCTGGTTCCTCATGCTCGGCGAGCAGCAGGAGATCCTGCAGGTCCGCGGGCGGTGGCACCGCAGCCTCCCGCTCGACCAGCGTGCGACCGCGTCCCTGGCGGTCAACGACTGGAACCGTGAGCGGATCTGGCCCAAGGCGTACCTGCGCGAGGAGGAGGGCGTGCTGGCCCTCTACAGCGAGGTGTCCGCCGACTTCGAGCCCGGCGTCACCGACGTGCAGCTCGCGCAGCTGCTCGCCTGCGGCCTGGGCACCGGCGTGCAGATGTTCTCGACGCTCGAGGCGCTGCTCCCGCGCGACGACGTGACGCCCCCGGACGTGCCCGACAACTAGGCGCGTCGGCCGATCGTCGGCAGACCCAGCACGACCGGCCCCGCCGGCCCCGCGCCCGTCCCGCACGCGTCGCCCGCGCCGCCGTGGCTGTGGTCGTCGTCGGACCGGCGGTCCCACGCGTCGCCCGCCCGCGTGCGCCTGATGCCGAACCGGCCGCCCGGCTCCAGCGCCGAGTCCGCGACCAGGTGGTACGGCGCCGCGTAGGTGACGTCCACCGTGACCAGGTCGCCGGGGCGGGGGACCTCGCCACCCTCGGGCAGGGCCAGGTGGACGAGACGGTTGTCCGCGGCGCGGCCCGTCAGCCGGTGCGACGCGCCGTCCTTGCGGCCCTCGGCCTCGGCGACGAGCACCTCGACGGTGCGGCCGACCTGCAACCGGTTCTCCTCGAGCGAGATGCGGTCCTGCAGTGCCGCCAGGCGCACGTACCGCTCCTGGACGACGGCCTTCGGCAGCTCGTCGGGAAGGTCGAACGCTGCCGTGCCGGGGCGCGGCGAGTACTGGAACGTGAAGGCCGACGCGAACCGGGACGCCTCGACGACGCGCAGGGTCTCCTCGAAGTCCTCCTCGGTCTCGCCCGGGAAGCCGACGATGATGTCGGTCGTGATCGCCGCGTCGGGCATCGCCGCGCGGACCCGGTCGAGGATGCCCAGGAACTTGTCGGACCGGTACGAGCGGCGCATCGCGCGCAGGATGCGGTCCGAGCCCGACTGCAGCGGCATGTGCAGCTGCGGCATGACGGTCGGGGTCTGCGCCATGGCCTCGATGACGTCGTCGGTGAAGGCCGCCGGGTGCGGCGACGTGAACCGCAGCCGCTCGAGCCCCTCGATCGCGCCGACCGAGCGCAGGAGCTTGGCGAAGGCGCCGCGGTCGCCGAAGCCGACGCCGTACGAGTTCACGTTCTGCCCGAGCAGCGTCACCTCGACCGCCCCCTGCCCGACGAGCGCCTCGACCTCGGCGAGGATCTCCCCCGGCCGACGGTCGCGCTCCTTGCCGCGCAGGTGCGGCACGATGCAGAACGTGCACGTGTTGTTGCAGCCCACGCTGATCGACACCCAGCCCGCGTAGACGGACTCGCGCCGCGTCGGGAGCGTCGACGGGAAGACCTTGAGGGACTCCTCGATCTCGACCTGCGCCTCGGCGTTGTGCCGCGCCCGCTCCAGCAGCACCGGCAGGACGTCGAGGTTGTGCGTCCCGAACACGACGTCGACCCAGGGCGCGCGCTCGACGATCCCTGCGCGGTCCTTCTGCGCCAGGCAGCCGCCCACGGCGATCTGCATGCCCGGCCGGGCCCGCTTGGTGCCGGCGAGCCTCCCGAGGTTGCCGTAGAGCTTGTCGGCCGCGTTCTCGCGGACCGCGCACGTGTTGATGACGATGACGTCGGCGTCCTCCGCGGCCGCGTCCGCCGGGCTCGCGGCGACGTAACCGGCCTGCTCGAGCATGCCGGCCATGTGCTCCGAGTCGTGCACGTTCATCTGGCAGCCGAGCGTCTTGATCGCGTAGGTGCGCGCGCCGGAGTCGCGGAGGGTGTCCTCGGCGGTGGGGAGCAGGCTCGTCGACATCCCGACAAGGGTACGGCGGATCCCTGGGTGCCCCTCCCGCTATGCGGGGCCGGGTGATTCGTCCTAACGTGTCCGGATGGCGGACCATTCGGCGGCGCCCCCGCCTGTGCACACAGACGAAGCCCTGGTCTCGCTGCGCGGCGTCGACAAGTACTTCGGATCCCTGCACGTGCTCCAGAACATCGACCTCACCGTGGCTCGCGGTGAGGTCGTCGTCATCATCGGCCCGTCGGGCAGCGGCAAGTCGACGCTCTGCCGCACGATCAACCGCCTCGAGACCATCGACGCCGGCGTGATCGAGGTGGACGGCAAGCCGCTCCCCGAGGAGGGCAGGGCGCTCGCCAAGCTCCGCGCGGACGTGGGCATGGTCTTCCAGTCGTTCAATCTCTTCGCGCACAAGACCGTGCTGCAGAACGTCACGCTCGGGCAGATCAAGGCCAAGGGCGTGAAGGCCTCGACCGCCAAGGCCACCGCCATGGAGCTGCTCGAGCGAGTGGGCGTCGCGAACCAGGCCGACAAGCTGCCCGCGCAGCTCTCCGGCGGCCAGCAGCAGCGCGTCGCCATCGCCCGCGCCCTGGCCATGCAGCCGAAGGTCATGCTCTTCGACGAGCCGACCTCGGCGCTCGACCCCGAGATGATCAACGAGGTCCTCGACGTCATGGTCGGCCTCGCCCGCGACGGGATGACCATGATCGTCGTCACGCACGAGATGGGCTTCGCCCGCCGTGCCGCAAACCGCGTCGTCTTCATGGACGCCGGGCAGATCGTCGAGGAGGCCGACCCCGAGACGTTCTTCACCGCCCCGACCAGCGCGCGGGCGCGCGACTTCCTCGACAAGATCCTCACCCATTGACCCCGGTACGGACCGGCACCCACCCGAAACGACACCGCACACCGCACACACACAAAGGGGAACCCACGATGCGCACAGGACGACTGTTCACAGCTCTGGCCGCGGCGGCGATGCTCTCGCTGGCCGGGTGCTCGAGCGGCGACGACGACGACACCGGCTCCGACTCCGGATCCACCGGGGAGGCGTCCGAGAGCAGCGGAGGGGCCGAGGGCTCCATCCGCATCGGGATCAAGTTCGACCAGCCCGGGCTGGGCTTCAAGGACGGCAACGAGTACACGGGCTTCGACGTCGACGTCGCCCGCTACGTCGCCGGGGAGCTCGGCTACGGCGAGGACCAGATCGAGTTCGTGCAGTCGCCGTCGGCACAGCGCGAGAACCTGCTGGAGACCGGCCAGGTCGACATGATCTTCGCGACGTACTCGATCACCGACAAGCGCAAGGAGGTCGTCTCGTTCGGCGGCCCCTACTTCGTCGCCGGGCAGGACCTGCTGGTCGCCGCGGACGACGACTCGATCACCGGCCCCGAGGACCTCGAGGGCAAGAACCTCTGCTCGGTCACCGGCTCCACGTCCGCGCAGCGCATCAAGGACGAGTACGCCACCGGCACCAACCTGCTGGAGCAGCCCGGGTACGCCGAGTGCGTGACGGCACTGACCGCCGGGTCCGTGGACGCGGTGACGACGGACGACATCATCCTGGCCGGCCTGGCCGCCGTGCCCGCGAACAAGGGCAAGGTCAAGGTCGTCGGCAACCCGTTCTCGGAGGAGAACTACGGCGTCGGCCTGCCCAAGGGCAGCGACAAGTGCGAGGCGATCAACACCGCGATCAGCAAGATGATCCCCCCCCCCGCCCCGGCGCCCCCCCCCGGGCCGCGGGGACCTCTGCGCCTGAGAGGAGGGCCGGTGGACGACGGGTACCTCGAGCAGTTCCTGTCCCTGTTCGACGAGTTCGACGTCGTCGCCGCGTTCTGGGTCAACATCCAGCTCACGGTGTACGCGGGCATCCTCGGCCTCGTGCTGGGCACCGTGCTGGCGACCATGCGCATCTCGCCCGTGCCGAGCCTGCGCTGGGCCGGGTCCGCCTACGTCACCGTGTTCCGGAACACGCCGCTGACGATCATCATGGTGTTCTGCGTGCTCGGCCTCTGGGGCCAGCTCGGCTGGACCCTGTCCCCGGACTTCACGACGAACTTCTTCCGCTTCGCGGTCGTCGCCCTGGCGGTCTACCACGCCGCGTTCTTCTGCGAGGCCCTGCGCTCCGGCGTCAACACCGTGCCGATCGGCCAGGCCGAGGCCGCCCGCGCGATCGGGCTCAGCTTCTTGCCCGCCGCGCGTCTGGTGATCCTGCCGCAGGCGTTCCGCGGGTCGATCGCCCCGCTCGGCAACGTCCTCATCGCCCTGATCAAGAACTCGACAGTCGCCGCCGCCGCGAGCGTCGCCGAGGCCGCCGGTCTCATGCGCACGATGATCGAGTTCCGGCCCGACGTGATCCTCGCGATCTTCCTGACCTTCGCCTTCGGCTTCGTCATCCTGGTCGTCCCCGTCGGGCTGCTGACCACCTCGCTGTCCCGACGCCTGGCGGTGGTCCGATGACCGACTCACCGCTCTTCGACGCTCCCGGCCCCCGCGCGCGCAGCCGGATGCTCTGGATCAACATCGTCGGTGTCGTCGTGGTCGCGGGCATCGCGTTCCTGATCCTGCGGGCGTTCGCCGCCAAGGGCCAGCTCGACTCCGACCTCTGGAGCCCGTTCGTCGGCTCGCGGGCCTGGGAGAACTTCCTGCTGCCGGGCCTGAAGGACACGCTCAAGGCCGCGGGCATCTCGATCGTGACCGCCAGCATCTTCGGGATCGTGTTCGGCATCGGCCGGCTGTCCCGCTCCACGCTCGTGCGCGGTGTCAGCGGAGCGGTCGTCGAGTTCTTCCGCGCGGTCCCGGTCCTGCTGATGATGATCTTCTTCTACCTCGGGATCGGGCAGCTGCACGTCGTGGACCCGTCCGACCTGCCGCTCGTCGCGGTCGTGCTCGGCCTGACGTTCTACAACGGCTCGGTGTTCGCGGAGCTGATCCGCTCCGGCGTGCACAGCCTGCCGCGCGGTCAGCGGGAGGCGGCGTTAGCCGTCGGGCTGCGACCCACGCAGTCGCTCCGGTCGATCGAGGTGCCGCAGGCGCTCATCGCCATGCTCCCCGCGATCGCGAGCCAGCTGGTGGTCATCCTCAAGGACACCGCCCTCGGCGCGATCATCACCTACCCGGACCTGCTCGACGCCGCCCGCCGGCTCGGCTCCAGCGACGGGAACATCCTGCAGGCGCTGATCGTCGCGGCCGCCGTCTTCATCGTCATCAACTACGCGCTGACCCGGCTTGCGGGACTGCTTGCCCAGCGCGTCGGACGTCGTACCGCAGGCCGGCCTCGTGCCGAGGCTCCCGGCCTGGCCGTCGGCCCGGGAGCGACCGGCTGAGCGGTGTCAGCCCGCGGTCGCGCTAGCGCGGATCTCGCGGACGACCGTCACCTTGATCTCGCCCGGATAGGCCAGGTCGGACTCGATGTGCCGGGCGATGGCCACCGCGAGCTGCGGGAGCGCGTAGTCGTCCACCTCCGACGGCTCGACGACGACCCGCACCTCACGGCCCGCCGACATCGCGAGCGCCCGGCGTACGCCGGCGTGGGCGGCGACCAGCTGCTCGAGCTTGTCGATCCGCTCGACGTACTGGTCGAGCTCCTCGCGACGCGCACCGGGGCGGGCCGCGGAGATCGCGTCGGCGACCTGCACCAGCACCGCCTCGATCGTCTCCGGAGGGACCTCGTCGTGGTGCGCGGCGATCGCGTTCACCACGGCCGCCGACTCGCCGTGCCGCCGCGCGAGGTCGGCACCGACCGCCGCGTGCGTCCCCGGCACCTCCGAGGTCAGCGCCTTGCCCAGGTCGTGCAGGAAGGCACCGCGCCGGGTGACCTCGACGTCGGCCCCGACCTCCGCGGCCAGCGCGGCCGCCAGGAGACTGGTCTCGACCAGGTGCTCGAGCACGTTCTGCCCGTACGACGTGCGCAGCCGGAGTCGCCCCAGCGTCTGGATGAGGGTGGGGTGCAGGCCGGAGATGCCGACCCGCTCGGCGGCGTCGTGGCCCGCCGACTCCGTGCGTTCCTCGGCGCTCGCCAGGGCCTCGGCGTAGGCCTGCTCGATGCGCTGCGGGTGGATCCGGCCGTCCTCCATGAGCGCCTCGAGCGCCACCTGCGCGACCTCGCGGCGCTCCGGGTCGTAGCAGGAGAGCACCACGGAGTCGGGCTGGTCGTCCACGAGGACGTTGACGCCGGTGAGGGCCTCGAAGGACCGGATGTTGCGGCCCTCCTTGCCGATGATCCGGCCCTTCATCTCGTCCGACGGCAGCGGCAGCACGGTGATCGCTGCCTGCGAGCTCGTGGCGACGGCGAGGCGCTGCACGGCCGTGGTGACGACCCGGCGTGCCCGCGCCTCGGCCGTCCGGCGGGCCTGCGCCTCGGTGCGACGGACCTGCGCGGCGGCGTCGTTCTCCGCCTGCGCGGTGATCCGCTGCGTGAGCTCGGCGCGAGCGTCCTCCGCGGTCAGCCCGGAGACCGACTCGAGCTCGGCGCGTGCAGCGCGGTCGGCGCCGGCGAGCCTCTCGGCGACCTCCCGGTCGACCTCGGCGCGCAGCCGCTCCGCCTCACGCTGCTCGACGGCGACGGCCTCGGCGCGCGCACGCGTCGTGCGCTGCAGCTCGTCGATCTCGGCGCGGTCGGCGGCGAGCTTCTGCTCGCGCTCGGCGATCCGGTGGTCCCGGCGCTCCGCGTCCGCCAGGAGCGCACGGGCCTCGTCCTTGATCGCCGCCACGTCCTCGGCCGCGCGGGTGCGCTGGAGGCCCGCCTCGCGACGAGCCACCAGGACGAGGACCAGGGCCACCAGGCACGCTCCGAGCAGGCCGACGACGGTGGCCAGTGCGCCTGGGTCGTCCACTGAGTCATCCTCCGGTCGTTCGCCGTGCACGCTGCACCGCGGCGGTGCGTATGCCGACAGCCATTCTCGCCCAGGTCCGAGGCTGATATGACGAAACGCCACCCGGGGCGGACCGCATGATTCCGGACTTCTCGGGCGGATCGAGGGTTCCGTGTGCCCGGCCGCGCAGCTGGACGACGACGCCCGACACGTCGGGGGCCACGACCGTCCGGGGTCGCGGACCTCCTCAGGACGTCGGGTAGGGACCGTCCAGATCGTCGTCCGCAGCACCGACGAGGGCGAGCTCCTCACGCACCAGCCGGGACACGAGTCCGGGCGGGTACCCCTTGCGCCCGAGGGCGGCGAACGTGCGCCGGGCACGCGTCTGCGCGTCGAGCGACGACGTCGCCGCGAGCTTGCGCCGCACGAGTGCTCGCGCGGCGATCTCCTCGTCGTCGCTGTCGACCTCCTCGAGCGCGGCGCCGGCCAGCTCGTCGTCGATCCCCTTGCGGCGCAGCTCCACCGCGATGGCCCGGCGGGACAGTCCCCGCTCGGCGTGACGGGTCCGCACGAGCATCCGCGCGAACTCCTCGTCGTCGATCAGCCCGACCTCGGTGAACCGGTCGAGCACCTTCTCGGCCACAGCCTCGGGGACGTCCTTGCGCGCCATGGCGTCGGCGAGCTGTGCCCTGCTGCGCGCCGCCCCGGTCAGGAGCCGCAGCGCGATCGCTCGCGCCACGGACTCCTGATCCGGCTCGGCATCCAGAGAGGCGGCACCGGACGAGGGCGGCTCGTCGCCGCGTCGCCCCCGTCGGCCGCTCTGGAAGGTCATGCGTCTCAGAAGTCGACAGGCGCCGGAGCGTCGGCCGGTGCGTCGATCCGTGCGCCGATGCCGAGCTTCTCCTTGATCTTCTTGTCGAGCTCGTTGGCCAGGTCCGGGTTGTCCTTGAGGAACGCGCGGGCATTCTCCTTGCCCTGCCCCAACTGGTCACCCTCGTACGTGTACCAGGCACCCGACTTGCGCACGAAGCCGTGCTCCACGCCCATGTCGATCAGGCTGCCCTCGCGGGAGATGCCGACGCCGTAGAGGATGTCGAACTCCGCCTGCTTGAAGGGCGGCGCCATCTTGTTCTTGACGACCTTCACGCGCGTCCGGTTGCCGACCGCTTCCGTGCCCTCCTTGAGGGTCTCGATGCGGCGGATGTCCAGGCGGACCGAGGCGTAGAACTTGAGCGCCTTGCCACCGGTCGTGGTCTCGGGCGAGCCGAAGAACACACCGATCTTCTCGCGCAGCTGGTTGATGAAGATGGCCGTGGTGCCGGACTGGCTGAGCGCACCGGTGATCTTGCGCAGCGCCTGCGACATGAGCCGCGCCTGCAGACCGACGTGGCTGTCGCCCATCTCGCCCTCGATCTCGGCCTTGGGCACGAGGGCCGCGACCGAGTCGATGACGACGATGTCGATGGCGCCGGAGCGGATCAGCATGTCCATGATCTCGAGCGCCTGCTCGCCGGTGTCCGGCTGCGAGACGAGCAGCGCGTCCGTGTCCACGCCGAGCTTCTTGGCGTACTCGGGGTCGAGCGCGTGCTCGGCGTCGATGAACGCCGCGATACCGCCGGCGCGCTGTGCGTTGGCGACCGCGTGCAGGGCCACCGTCGTCTTGCCCGAGGACTCCGGGCCGTAGATCTCCACGACGCGGCCCCGGGGCAGCCCGCCGATGCCGAGCGCGACGTCCAGCGCGATGGAGCCGGTGGGGATGACCTCGACCGGGGCACGCCCGTCGTCGCCGAGGCGCATGATCGATCCCTTGCCGAACTGACGGTCGATCTGGCTCAGTGCTGCCTCGAGGGCCTTTTCGCGATCCTGTGGTGCGGGCATGTCCGACCTCGTCTGTCTCGAGCAGCTCGTGCTGCGGTACGGGGGCTGGTCCTTGTCACGAGCGACGCTATGTCCGACCACCGACATCTCGACCGGGCCACCCTCGTCCCCGCGTTCCGGCGGGGCTGTGGACGGCTCGGTCGCTCGCAGGACTCACCATACCGAACAGATGTTCGAGTGCACCCGACACGCCGGGCGTGTCGGAAACTGGACCTCAGGACAGCTCCAGCTGCTCGCCCGGCATCACCACGCGCACGTCCAGGCCCGGAGCGACGCGCGCGGCGGCGTGCGCGAACGCGGGCCCGGCGCGGTCCATCCAGCCCGGCGGCAGTCGTCGCGAGACCGGGGCGTGCAGCGTCCCCCAGTGCACCGGGACGGCCGCACGGACCCCCACCGTCACGCAGGCGCGCGCGGCCTGGACCGGGTCCATGTGCCCGCCCGAGAGGCGCGGCCCCCAGCCGCCCACCGGGATCAGCGCCAGGTCGATCGGTCCTCCCGCCAGGGCCGGCAGGTCGGCCATCGCCGCGTACGGCGAGGTGTCCCCGGCGAACCAGATCCGGTACGTCGGGGTGGCCACCAGGAAGCCGTTCACCGCGTTCGGGCGGTGCGGCATCGGCCGGTGGACGTGCACGGCCTGCACCAGCCTGACGCGGACCTGCGACCCCGGCACGTCCCACCAGTCGTGGTCCGTGAGCCCGGTCGCGCCCTCGATGCCGCGCAGGCGCAGCCAGTGCGCGTTCGCCGGGGCGGTCAGCACGGGCACGCCCGGCAGCCGGCGCAGCGACCCGAGCTCGGCGTGGTCGTGGTGCAGGTGCGAGAGCAGCACCGCGGCCGGGCCCGCCCAGTCCGTCGCCCGCGGGGCCGCACCACGACGCCGCAGGAGCCCGGCGTGCCGCAGGAGCAGGGGGTCGGTCAGGATCCGCACCCCGTCGAGATCGAGCACCGTGCTCGCGTGCCCCAGCCAGCGGAGTCGCAGCGTCACGGGCGCAGGCCCTGCGCCGCCGCCCACCGGATCAGCTGCTCGTGCACGGACTCGGCACCCACCAGGATCTCGTCGTCGCCCACCGGCTCGCGCAGCTCGTCGTCCATCGCCCAGCGCGTCGGGTGCAGCAGGAACGCGTGGTTCTGCGCCCCGCCGATGCCGCCGTGCGAGCCGACCTGCCCCTCGAACGCGTGCACGTGCCCGGTCTCGCCGACCGTGGAGATGAGCAGCAGGTCTGCTCGAGCAGGACGAGCCCCCGGGGCCCGATCGCGACGAGCCCACGGTCCGCGGTGTCGACGACGACGACGCCCACCCCCGGCCGGGCCGCCAGCCCGGTGACGAGGCCCGGCCAGCGCTCCTGGAAGTCCTCCAGGGTGAGCCGCTGCGGCACCTGCGGGAACCAGACGAGGCCGAGGTTGCCCGAGCCCACGGTGACCACGTCGGGCAGGTCGTCGGCATCCTGCTGCTTCGGGCGTCCCTGGTCGGGCCCAAGCACGGCCGTCGTCTTGCCGGAGAGGTTCAGCGCGCTGTTGACCAGCGCGTTCAGCGGTCCCCAGTCCTCACCGGTCCCGCTGTCGACGCCGTCGGCGCCGGGCTCCGCCATGAGCGTGCGGACGGTGTCGAGGAGCGTCTCACCGCCCAGCTGCTCGTAGGTCGCGCCCAGGGCCTGCCCGTGGTCGGACAGGACGACGATCTCGTAGTCGCGCGGCGCCACGGCGATCACGCGCTCGAGCGTGCCGAGCACCCGGTCGAGACCCTCCAGCGAGCGCAGTGACTCCGGTCGCGTCGGCCCGGCGTGGTGGGCGATCTCGTCGTAGTCGACGAGGTCCACGTAGATCGTCGGGTCCCCGCGCAGCAGCGCCTCGGCCACCAGGGAGGTGTTCAGGTCGCGCAGCAGGACGTTGCTGATGCCGCGCAGGATGACGTACCAGCCGGCTCGGGAGATGCGTGGCTGCACGTCGCGCACCTTCTGCCGACGGGCCTGGTAGAGCTCCTTGAACATCTCCCCGACGGAGACCGTCAGGGCGCGTGCGAGCACGAACGGGCTGGCGAAGAACCGCACGTAGGCCGGACCGGGGCCGAGGCCACCGTCCGGACCCTTGGTGCGCGACCGGCTCATCACGACGTACGCCGTCGCGGCGTCCCCGGAGAACATGGTCGAGATGGCCGAGCCGCCGCCCGCGAGGAGGCCCTTGCCCGTGGTCAGCCGCTGCTCGACGAGCGCCGCGTCCTCCGGATGGTTCGTCACGACGAGGCGGCCGAGGTCGCGGTCCCACCAGCGGAACGCGGGGATCTGCCCGGAGTCGCCGTGCAGCAGCCCCGCCTGGCTCGCGGGCGTGGTCGACGGGATGCGCGCCCACCAGTCCTCGAGCACGTGGTTGCCGTCCGTGATCCAGCGCTGGATGTTCGGCGCGAGCCCGGCCTCGATGGCCTCCCGCAGCACCGGTGCGGCGACGCCGTCGAGCTGGACGACGAGCATCCCGGCCTCGCGCGGCGCCCCGTCACCCGGCTGGACGATGCCCTTGCGGCGCGCCTGACGGCGGGCACGGCGCACGACGACGGCGATCACGTAGTCGCTGTCGTTCGCGCCCATGATCCATCGGCCGACGGCCATCACGACCGCGGTGACGAGCAGGACCCCGACGACGTCCCAGACGTTGTCGGCGACGATGCCGGGGACCAGACCCAGGGCCAGCCAGAGCACCGCGATCTGCGCGAGCAGCCCCAGGCCCAGCGCCAGGACGGCGCTGCCTCGTCGCGCGAGGAACCGCAGCGGCCCGCCCAGCAGGAGGTCGCCGACGGCGACGACCACCGCGGCCAGCACGATCGATCCCGGGTTGTCCGAGCGCACGCCGTCGATGAGCCACACCGCGACGGCGAGGCCCAGCGTCGTCGTCGCGAGCGTGAGGACGGCTTCGCCGATGTCTTGCAGGGTCGGCACCCATGCGCGGATGCGCCGGCCTGTCGGGGACGTCATCGTCGGTGTCTCTCCTAGGACCGGGGTGGCGCCGGGCGGCGGGCGTCCGCCCCCCAGCGTGCGTTCTCGGGTATCTCGAGCTCGTCGCAGAGGGCGTGCCAGACGTTGCGAGGTTCCTCGTTGTCCTCGAGCGCCTGCACCGCCGTGCGCTGGCCGAGCCCACCGAGCACCAGCTCACGCGTGAGCTCGCGCCCGTGCGCAGTGCCCAGGACCTCGTCCACCAGCTGCCAGAACTCGCGATACCTCACGAGGCACAGCCTGCCACCTGCGCAGGAGTGGGCGGTCCCCCGTCTGATGAGAACTGTCGGGTGTCGGTGCCTACGGACACAATGACCCCGTGGTGCTGCAGCGATTCTCGGACCCGACCAGGGCGTGGTTCACGGGCGCCTTCGCCGAGCCCACGGCCGCGCAGCTCGGGGCGTGGGCGGCCGTCGCCGGCGGCGACCACGCGCTCGTGGTCGCCCCGACCGGCTCGGGCAAGACGCTCGCTGCGTTCCTCTGGGCCGTCGACGGGCTGCTCACGGGCCCCCCGGTGGACGACCCCGTCGAGCGGTGCCGGGTGCTGTACGTGTCGCCGCTCAAGGCTCTGGCCACGGACGTCGAGCGGAACCTGCGCTCCCCCCTCGTCGGCATCCGGCAGGCGGCGCAGCGCCTGGGCGCCACGCTCCCGGACGTCACGGTGGGCATCCGCACCGGCGACACACCCCCCAACGAGCGTCGGGCCTTCGCGACGAAGCCGCCGGACATCCTCATCACGACGCCCGAGTCGCTGTACCTCGTGCTGACGTCGGGTGCGCGCGCCGGTCTTGCCGGGGTCCGCACGGTCATCCTCGACGAGATCCACGCCGTGGCGGCGACGAAGCGCGGCGCGCACCTGGCCCTCTCGCTCGAACGTCTGGACGCGCTGCTGGACCGCCCTGGTGGACCCGGACCGGCGCAGCGGATCGGGCTCTCGGCCACGGTCCAGCCCGTCGAGGCGGTCGCGGAGTTCCTGGGCGGCGCGCGCACGCAGCAGGACGGGGGGCGCGAGGTCGTCGTCGTGCAGCCGCCCTCGACCAAGAAGATCGTCGTCGACGTCGTGGTCCCGGTGCCGGACCTGGCCGACCTGCGCGCGGCCGGCACGCTGCCCGACCTCGACCTCGCGGGCAGCGCCGACGCACCCCTCGTGCGGCCGTCGATCTGGCCGCACGTCGAGGAGCGCGTCGTCGACCTGGTCGCCGCGCACCGCTCGACGCTCGTCTTCACCAACTCCCGGCGCGGCGCCGAGCGCCTGACCGCCCGGATGAACGAGGTCTGGACGGAGCGCCTCGGCCAGGACGTCCCGGACCACGGCTCCGTGCACGCGGCGGCCGTCCCCGGCCAGTCCGGCACCGCGGTCGGCATCGACACCCGGGACGCCGCGACCATCCTGGCCCGCGCGCACCACGGGTCGATGAGCAGGGCCGAGCGGACCCGGACCGAGTCCGAGCTCAAGGCCGGCAACCTGCCGGCCGTGGTCGCGACGAGCTCGCTGGAGCTCGGCATCGACATGGGCGCGATCGACCTCGTCGTGCAGGTCGGGTCGCCGCCCTCGGTCGCCAGCGGGCTGCAGCGGATCGGCCGCGCCGGGCACCAGGTCGGGGCGGTGTCGCGCGGGGTGGTGTTCCCGACGTTCCGCGGCGAGCTCGTCGCGGCGGCGGTCACCGCCCAGCGGATGCGCACCGGGACGCTCGAGCCCCTGCGCGTGCCGCGCAACCCCCTGGACGTGCTCGCGCAGCAGATCGTGGCGATGGTCGCGGTCGAGGACTGGTCGCTCGACGAGCTGTCGACCGTGGTGCGTCGTGCGGCGCCGTTCTCGGGCCTGGGCGAGGCGACTCTGCGCGCGGTGCTCGACATGCTCGCGGGCCGCTACCCGAGCGAGGAGTTCGCCGAGCTGCGTCCGCGGCTCGTCTGGGACCGGATCACCGACGTCCTGCGCGGGCGCCCCGGGTCGCTGCGCCTCGCCGTGACCAGCGGCGGGACCATCCCGGACCGGGGCATGTACGGGGTCTTCCTGGCCGGCAGTGCGACGACGAGCGACGTCCCGGTCGACGCGGAGCGCAGCGGCGGCGCCGTGCGCGGCGGGAAGCGGGTGGGCGAGCTCGACGAGGAGATGGTCTACGAGTCGCGCGTCGGCGACATGTTCACGCTCGGGTCGAGCACCTGGCGCATCGACGACATCACGCCCGACCGCGTGCTCGTCACGCCCGCGCCCGGCGTCCCCGGGAGGCTGCCGTTCTGGAAGGGCGACGCGCCCGGCCGGCCCGCGGAGCTCGGTCGCGCCATGGGTGGCTGGGTCCGCGAGGTCCTCGGGTCCGACGACGCCCGCGGGCGCGTCGAGGCCGCCGGGCTGGACGCCTGGGCGGCCGACAACCTGCTGACGTACCTGACCGAGCAGCAGGCCGCGACCGGCGAGGTGCCGTCGGACACCACGCTCGTGGTCGAGCGGTTCCGCGACGAGCTGGGCGACTGGCGGGTCGTCGTGCACTCGCCCTACGGCGCCCGTGTGCACGCTCCGTGGGCCATCGTCATCGGCGCGCGGCTGCGCGAGAAGTACGGCGTCGACGCGGCCGCGATGCACTCCGACGACGGCATCGTCCTGCGCTTGCCGGACATGCTCGATCCGGGCTCGTCCTTCGGCGGCGGCCTCGGCAACGACGACCCGTGGGCGGACCCGTCCGGGCCGGCGATCGATCTCGCGGACCTGCTGCTCGACCCCGACGAGGTGCTCGACTCCGTGCGCACCGAGCTCGGGTCGTCGGCCATGTTCGGCGCGCGGTTCCGGGAGGCGGCCAGCCGGGCGCTGCTGCTGCCCCGCCGCCGCCCCGACCGCCGGACCCCGCTGTGGCAGCAGCGGCAGCGGTCCGCGCAGCTGCTGTCGGTCGCCTCCGAGTACCCGGACTTCCCGATCCTGCTCGAGGCCGTCCGCGAGTGCCTCCAGGACGACTTCGACACCGACGCGCTGACCGCGCTCATGCGGGACGTCGTGGCGCGTCGTGTCCGGGTGGTCGAGGTGACCACGACGCAGCCGTCCCCCTTCGCGCAGTCCCTGCTGTTCGGCTACACCGCGCAGTTCCTGTACGACGGCGACGCGCCCCTGGCCGAGCGGAGGGCCGCGGCGCTCACGCTCGACCCGACCCTGCTCGCCGAGCTGCTCGGGCAGGGCGGCGAGTCCCAGCTGGCCGACCTCCTGGACCCCGACGCCGTCGTGCGCACCGAGGCGGAGCTGAGCGGACGGGCGCCCGAGCGGCAGGCGGGCACGCTCGAGCAGGTCGCCGACGTGGTGCGCCGGCACGGGCCGCTCACCGCCGACGAGGTCGCCGAGCGTGTGCAGCCGGCGGCCGTCGCCCAGGTGACGGACTGGCTGGCGTCGCTCGAGGGAACCCGTCGGCTCATCCGCGTCCGGCTCGGGGGCGTGCCGCCCGAGCGGGCCGAGCAATGGGCGGCCGTCGAGGACGCCGGGCGGCTCCGGGACGCGCTCGGCGTCGCGCTGCCGGTCGGGGTGCCCGAGGTGTTCACCGAGCTCGTGCCCGACCCGGTCGGCGACCTGCTCCGTCGTCACGCCCGCACGCGCGGGCCGTTCACCGCGGCATCGGCGGCCGCCCGGTTCGGCTGGGGCGTCGCGATCGTCACGGACGCCCTGCGGCGGCTCGAACGCACCGGCGTCCTGGTCCAGGGCCGACTCCGTCCCGACGTGCTGGGCGGGACGGGCGACGAGTTCTGCGACGCCGACGTGCTGCGCCAGCTGCGTCGGCGGTCGCTGGCCGCGCTGCGCGCCGAGGTGGAGCCGGTCGCCCCGCAGGCGCTCGGCGTCTTCCTGCCGCGGTGGCAGGGCGTGCACCCCGTCGGTCGCTCGGCCCGAGCGTCGGCGACCGGATCCCTGCGCGGCGTCGACGGCGTCGCCCGGGTGGTGGAGCAGCTCGCGGGCTCGGTGCTGCCCGCCTCGGCCCTCGAGACCCACGTGCTACCCGCCCGCGTGCCCGACTATGTCCCGGCCATGCTCGACGAGCTCACGGCCGCCGGTGAGGTGGTGTGGGCGGGGCACGGCGCGCTGGCCGGTCACGACGGGCTCGTCTCTCTGCATCCCGCCGCGGTCGCGGACCTGACGCTGCCGCCCCTCGGAGCGGACGCCGCGGTCCACGACGACCTCCAGCAGGCCGTCCTGACCGCCCTGGCCGGCGGCGGTGCCTGGTTCCTGGGCGCCCTCACCGATCGCGTCCGCGAGCTGATCGAGGAGCCGCCGACACAGGTGGACGTCGCGACGGCGGTCTGGGATCTCGTGTGGACGGGGCACGTCACCAACGACGGCCTGGCGCCGCTGCGCGCCTGGCTGGGCACCGGCACGACGGCCCACAAGACCCGGTCGCCTGCGCCGCGCGGGCGTGCGCTGCGCCCCCGGCTCGGTCTGCGTGCGGCCGTGCGGGTCGGCGGCACGTCGGACGTCGGGTCGTCCCGCGGCACCGCGCTCGCCGCGGGTGGTGGACGGTGGTCGCTGCTGCCGACGCGCGAGGCGGACCCGACCCTGCGGGCCCACGCGCTCGCCGCCCAGCTGCTCGACCGGCACGGGATCCTCACCCGCGCGGTCGCACCGGCCGAGGGCATCGGGGCGCAGTTCGGGGACGTCTACAAGGTGCTCTCGGCGCTCGAGCAGGGCGGTCAGGTCCGGCGCGGATACTTCGTCGAGCGCCTCGGCGGGTCGCAGTTCGCGCTCCCCGGCGCCGTCGACCGGCTGCGCGTCGACGCCCAGGTGGTGGACCGCGCGGCCGATCCGGACGACCACCCCGAGCCGCTCGTCGTCGTGCTGGCCGCCACCGACCCGGCCAACCCGTACGGCGCCTCGCTGCCCTGGCCCGCCGCCACCACGGACGGGGGGCACCGGCCCGGCCGCAAGGGCGGCGCGCTCGTCGTGCTCGTCGACGGAGCGCTCGTGCTGTACCTGGAGCGCGGCGGTCGCACGGTGCTCTCGTTCTCGCCCGACGACGCGATCCTGCTCGCCGCCGCCGACGGGCTCGCGGTCACCGCCCGCACCCGGCACGCCGGACGCCTCACCATCTCGAGGGTCGACGGGATCGACGTGCTCGGCGGCGGCGCGCTGCACGGGAGCGTGGGGCGGGCCCTGGTCGCGGCCGGGTTCGCCCCGACCCCGCGCGGGCTGCGCCTGCCGGGCCAGTCGTGACGGCGACAGCCAACGCCACGGGGACGGACATGACGGCGACGCCAGCTGCAGCGAGACCCGCGGCGGCCGCCGTGACGGCAGTGACGGCGACGTCAGCGGGCGACCGTGCCCGAGGGTGACGTCCTGCGCAGGACGGCCCAGCGCCTCGACCTCGCCCTGACCGGCCACGTCGTGGTGCGCTCGGACCTGCGGTGGCCCACGGCCGCGACCGTCGACCTCGTCGGCACGACCGTCCTGGGCACGCGCTCCTACGGCAAGCACCTGCTGACGCGGTTCGACGACGGCCGAACGCTGCACACGCACCTGCGGATGGACGGCTACTGGCGGGTCCAGGCGACCGGGTCACCGCAGGCCGCAGCACGGTCGCCGCAGGTCCGCGCCGTGCTGGCCACCGAGCGGTGGACCGCGGTCGGGCACCACCTCGGAATGCTCGACGTGGTGCGCACCCGCGACGAGCACACGGTCATCGGGCATCTCGGTCCCGACCTGCTCGGCGAGACCGTCGACGTCGACGAGGCCCTGCGCCGGTGGTCCGCACGGGGATCGACGCCCGTCGCCGAGGTCCTGCTCGACCAGCAGGTCGTCGCGGGCATCGGCACGATCTTCTCCGCGGAGTCGCTGTTCGCCGAGCGGATCTGGCCTTGGACCCCCGCGGACGCCGTCGCCGACCCGTCCCGGCTGCTCGCGGTCGCGCGCCGACAGCTGCAGCAGTCCGTGGCGAGCGGCCGGCCCCCCGAGCGGGTCCACGGCCGGCTGCGACGCCCATGCTTGCGGTGCGGCACCCCGATCGCGGTCGGCCAGGCCCGCAAGCCGCCGATGGAGCGGCCGATCTTCTACTGCCCCCGCTGCCAGCCGGCGCCGGCGAGCTGAGATGCGGACGCTGAGCAAGGCGCGGAGCAGCCGCGCGGAGCTCCCTCACCGTCGGGGCTTCGTCCGTGAGTTCCTGCAGCTCGAGCCGGAGCGACGCTCGGGGCGCGGTTCCGGCCTGCGACGGACGCAGAACGGCCCGTGGACCGAGGTCCACGGGCCGTCCGAGCTGTGTGGCGCGCCATCCGTGTGGCGCGCGCAGATGCGTTGGGGCGGTGCTCCGCGCCGGCGCATCCCGAGGGACGCGCGGGCATCCGTGCACTGCAGTGAGCCGAGCGTCCAAGGCCGCGCTGACGCGTGACCCGGGCAGATCAGCCGATCGCTGCGAGCTCCGACCGCGACCGCGCCCAACCGCCATCGGTGGCACCGGCCACCGACGCCGCCAGGTCCGCGGGAACCGTGTCGGGGATCAGCAGACCCTCGGCGACGGCAACACGGTCGCTGACCTCACGCAGGACGAGCGACATGGGGACGTCCAGCGCCTCACAGATGCTGTTCAGCAGCTCCGAGGACGCTTCCTTCTGACCCCGCTCCACCTCGCTCAGGTAACCGAGCGAGACGCGGGCCGCCGACGACACCTCACGCAGGGTGCGCCCCTGGCGCTGTCGCGCGTCCCGCAGCACGTCGCCGATCTCTCGACGGAGTACAACCATCCGGGCTCCCCCTCTCGCGTCACGTGTCTCTCCCACACCGGGCGCCTGGATCCTCTGCGGACCAGGAACCACGGCTCCCGGCTGTCCCTTTGCCGGAAGAACTCCACCGTACCGTGCACCGCCGACACGCGAAGCAGTCCTACGCGCCGGAGGTCGAGTGCTCATCACGGTCCTTGCAACGACGGGCGGGGGCGTCGTGTTCCCGCCTACCTACCTCATCGGCTGATGACGCTCTCAGGTTCACCCTTCGTGCCCCAGCAATTCGGCGGCGAGCCCCAGGACCGCGTCGACCGTGCCCGCGCGGATCGCGGCGCGGTCGCCGGACAGCTGCAACGAGCGGACGGTGACGTCGTCCGGGGTCGCGACCGCGACGTGGACGGTGCCGGGCGGGTGGCCGTCCTGCGGATCGGGCCCCGCGACGCCGGTGGTCGCCAGCCCGACGTCGGCGCCGAGCCGTGCGCGCACCCCGTCAGCCATCTGCCGTGCGACCTCCGGGTCGACGGCACCGCGTGCGGCGAGCAGCCCCGCGTCGACGCCGAGCAGCGTGCCCTTGAGGTCGGTCGCGTACGACACGACACCGCCGCGCAGGTTCGCGGACGCCCCGGGCACGTCGACGAGGGCCGCGCAGACGAGCCCACCGGTGAGCGACTCGGCGACCGCGATGCTCCACCCGCGCGAGCGCAGGGCCGCCAGCACGTCGGCAGCGGTGGCCATGAGGTCAGAGGCCCGCGTAGGGCGGCCGGCTCGCGGTCCGGCGGATCTGGATCGCGGCCCGCACGTAGTCGATGCCGGTCACGACGGTCACGACGAGCGCGGCCGCCATGAACCCGATCGCCGCCCAGGTGATCCACTCCGGGAGCACGTCGAGCGGCAGGAGGTACAGGCCGATCGCGACGGACTGCAGCATGGTCTTGAGCTTGCCCCCGCGGGAGGCGGGCAGGACCACGTAGCGCAGCAGGAAGAACCGCATCACCGTGATGCCGATCTCGCGCACCAGGATCACCACGGTGACCCACCAGGGCAGGTCGCCGAGCCAGGACAGCAGCACGAGGGCGGTCCCGACGAGGAGCTTGTCCGCGATCGGGTCGAGGATCTTGCCGAGGTCGGTGACGGAGGAGGACCTGCGGGCGAGCCAGCCGTCGACCAGGTCGGTCGCGGCGGCGACGACGAAGATCGCCGTCGCGATCAGGCGCCCGCTGGTGCTGTCACCGCCGTCGGACAGGAGCGCCCACGCGAAGAACGGCACCAGCGCGATGCGCAGCACCGTGAGCGTGTTTGCCAGGTTCCAGGCGGAGGGCACGGCGTCGACCACCCGGACAGCCTAGGTGGACCGTGGGGATGCTCCTGCACGACGCGACACCAACTACAGTCCGCGTGTGACCCGCCACGCCCGCGCCGGCCGCCGTTCGCCGGTGGTGATCGGCCTCGCGATCATCCTTCTCGTCGTCGCGAGCATCGGCGCTGCAGCGGCCGCGCTGCACCCGTGGGGCCCGGAGCCGACGGCGACGGGCCAGACGAGCACCGCGCCCGACCGTGCGGCCACGGCGTCCCCGGAGCCGACTCCCACCCCGACACCGACGCCCATCCCGGACCCGGACGCCGATTTCACGATCGTCGCTGCCGGGGACGTCCTGCCGCACCTGCCCGTGCTCTCAGACGCTCGCGTCGCGGGCGGCTACGACTTCGGCCCGCTGCTCGCACCGCTGAACCCGTGGGTGCAGGGCGCCGACCTCGCGCTGTGCCACATGGAGGTACCGATCACGCCCGCGGGCACGGCACCCAGCGGCTACCCGCTGTTCGGCACGCCGCCGGAGATCGCCGCAGGTCTGAAGGCCCAGGGCTGGGACGGGTGCTCGACGGCGTCGAACCACTCGGTCGACCGGGGGTTCGCGGGGGTCACCGCGACGCTGGACGCCTTCGACGCCGCCGGGCTCGGGCACACCGGGACCGCCCGGAGCGCGCTCGAGCAGTCGCAGCCGCAGGTCTACCAGCTCGAGCGCGCCGGCCAGACGGTCACCGTCGCGCACGTCGCGGCGACCTATGGGACCAACGGCATGCCGATCCCCGCCGACAAGCCGTGGTCCGTGAACCTCATCGACGTGCCCGCCATGGCGGCACAGGCCGCCGCTGCCCGCGCCGCCGGAGCCGACCTCGTCATCGCGAGCGTGCACTGCTGCGTCGAGTACCAGACCGCCCCGACCGCCGAGCAGCTCGCGTTCGACCAGGCGATCGCGGACACCGGCCAGTTCGACCTGCTCATCGGGCACCACGCCCACGTCCCGCAGCCGGTGGCCCACCTGACCGGGGGGCCGCGCGGCGAGGGCATGTGGGTGGCCTACGGCCTGGGCAACTACCTGTCGAACCAGGACGGCGAGTGCTGCGTCGAGAACACCGACTCGGGGATCCTGCTCACCGCGCACGTGTCGAGCCCGGGCGCCTTCCCGGCCGAGGGCACACCGGCAGGGCCCGCGCGGGTCACCGGCGTGGAGTGGACGGCCATCACCAACGACCGCCTGGGCGGACACCAGGTGCATGCCCTCGCGGACATCCCGAACGGCACGAGCACGCTGAGCCCGGCGGTCGTCGCGGACCGCCTCGCGCGCGTGACCGCCGCCGCCGGTGACCAGGCGCCGCAGAGGACCACGCCCACGGTCCCGACCGGCCCCGACCCGCTCGTCGTGCCCCGGACCGCCGGCTGAACCGGACCGCCGGCTGAGCCGGACCGCGCGTCAGACCGAGACGTCTCCGGGCTGCGCGGGGCCGTAGAGCCAGCCCTGGCCGTACCGCCACCCGTTGCGGTGCAGGAACTCGGCCTGCTCCTCGTGCTCGATGCCCTCGGCGATCGTGACCATCGCGAGCTCGCGCGCCAGCGCGCCGAGCGCCCGGGCGACCTTGCCGGCGGTCGGGTCCTCGGGGATGCCCGAGGTGAACGACATGTCGAGCTTGACGCCCGCGACGGGCAGG
This sequence comes from Cellulomonas sp. P4_A2, assembly GCF_056402515.1. Classification (NCBI taxonomy): domain Bacteria; kingdom Bacillati; phylum Actinomycetota; class Actinomycetes; order Micrococcales; family Cellulomonadaceae; genus Cellulomonas; species Cellulomonas sp. P4_A2. The sequence continues at coordinate 38,311 of NZ_JBFUHG010000022.1, read as the reverse complement.
TCGCGCAGGTAGGACAGCGGCGAGACGCCCGTGCCGAAGTCGTCGAGCAGCACCGGGACGCCCGCGGCGGACAGCTGCGTGAGCTCGTGCCGGATCCGCGTGCCGGAGGCCACCAGCGAGGACTCGGTCAGCTCGACGACGACGCGCCCGGCGGTCAGGCGGTGCCGCGAGATCTCGCCCAGCAGCGTCGTCGCGAACTCGCCGTCACCGAGCTGGTCGGCCGAGACGTTGACCGAGACCCACCGCGTCCGGTCGACGGTGGACGCGACGAACGCGACCACCTTGGTGGCCACGAACTGCCCGAGCGCGACCGCCATGCCGGCTTCCTGGATGAGCGGCAGGAACGACCCGGGCAGCAGCAGCCCGCGGTACGGGTGCTGCCAGCGGACCAGGGCCTCGTAGCCGACAACGCGGGCGTCCGCGAGGTCGACGATCGGCTGGTAGTGCACGACGAGCTGGTTCTCGGCCAGCGCGACCGCGAGCTCGCGCTGCAGGTCGGAGGCCGATCCGGCGGTCATGGACGGCTCGAAGACCTCGGTCCGGCTGCGGCCCGACGCCTTGGCGCGGTAGAGCGCGGCGTCGGCGGCCGCGAGCAGCGCCGGGGCTCCCCCGGCGGCGGTCTCCCGGTCGGCCAGGGCGATGCCGATGCTGGCGGCGACCGTGAGCCGGCGCCGACCGACGCGGACGGTCTCCCGCAACCCGGCGTGCACCGCCTGGGCCACGTCGAACACCGCGCGCGGTCCGTCCAGGTCCTGCACGACGACCACGAACTCGTCGCCGCCCAGGCGCGCGACCGTGCCCCGGCGGGCGGTCGCGGCGCGCAGCACCCCGGCGACGTGCACGAGCACCTCGTCGCCGGCGGCGTGGCCGTAGCGGTCGTTGATCTCCTTGAACCCGTCGAGGTCGCAGGCCAGCACGGCGACGCGGTCGACCACGTCCGGCTGCTCGAGGACGGACTGCAGCACCTCCTGGAGGAGCGTGCGGTTGGCCAGGCCGGTGAGCGGGTCGTGCATCGCGCGGTGCGTGAGCATCTCGGCCTGCAGGCGCGACTCGGTGGAGTCGCGGACCTGCACGACGAAGTGGTCCGGCTGCCCGCTCGGCGTGCGGACCAGGGCCGCGTCGAGCGCGACCCAGACCAGGTGCCCGTCGGCGCGCTGGTACTTCTTCTCCAGCGAGAACCGGTGCTGGCCGCCGCCGAGGAGCTTGTCGACCTCGAGCCGCTCGGCGGGCCGGCTGTCGGGCGTGCTGAGGTCCTCCATGCGGTAGCCGCGCAGGGCGCCGACGCTCGTGCCGAGCAGCTCGGCGAACGCCGCGTTCGCCTCGACGATCTGCCAGTCCAGGTCCACGAGCGCCATGCCGATCGGCGCGTTCTCCATGGCGACGCGGAACTGCATCTCGCTGCGGGTGAGCGCGGCCTCGACCTCGCGTCGGCCGGTGACGTCCACGAGCGTCGTCAGCAGCGCGTCACCATCCCCGTCGCCGGCATGGACGAGCTGGCTCGACACCTGCACCATGCGCGCCTGGCTCCCGTCGGTCCCGGGCAGCGCGACGCCGACCAGCACGGGCTCGTCGTCGCCGGACGTCGCCGTGATCGTGCGTTGGCTGAGCACGGACGCCGGGTTCATGGCCAGGCCCTGCTCGTTGAGCAGCACGACCGGCAGGTCCGCGATCGCCCGACCGATCGAGCTCTCGGCGTCGATCCCGAGGATCGCCGCCGCCCGCTCCGACATGTCGAGCACGCGACCGGTGAGCGACTGGACGAGCACGCCCTCCTTGGTCACCGACTGGAGGGCGTCGTACCGGTGCCGCAGCTCGCGGCTCAGGGCCAGCAGCGCGTTGGCGCGCCGGACCTCGGCGCGCTGCTTGCCGAGCAGGACGAGGACCGAGACGAGGGCGACGACCGCGACGATCGCGATGACGGTGCTCACCAGCTGCACCGGGCCGCTCCCGAAGGGGTTCACCGGCGGTTGCCGGACCAGGGTCCGGCGTCCTCCTCCTCGGCACCGTCGAAGTAGTCCGTGGCGACCGGCGGCTCGCCCGGCAGGGCACCGTCCGGTCCCATCGCGTACGGGTCGTCGTCGGGCTCCGGCGGTGCGCCGCGCAGCATGGCGAGCGTCGCCGGGAGGTCGTCGGGCTGGACCAGCACCTCGCGTGCCTTGGACCCCTCGGAGGGGCCGACGATCTCGCGCGACTCCAGCAGGTCCATGAGCCGACCGGCCTTGGCGAACCCGACGCGCAGCTTGCGCTGGAGCATCGACGTGGACCCGAACTGCGTGGTCACGACGAGCTCGGCGGCCTGCAGCAGCAGGTCGAGGTCGTCGCCGATGTCGTCGTCCACCTGCTTCTTGGGCGCCACCGCGGCGATGTCGGAGCGGTAGGTCGGCTTGAGCTGCTTCTTGACGTGCTCGACGACCGCGTGGATCTCCGACTCGGAGACCCAGGCGCCCTGCGTGCGCATCGGCTTGGCGGCGCCCATCGGCAGGAACAGGGCGTCACCCTGACCGATGAGCTTCTCGGCGCCCGGCTGGTCCAGGACGACCCGGGAGTCGGTCAGGGAGCTCGTCGCGAAGGCCAGACGGGACGGCACGTTCGCCTTGATCAGGCCGGTGACGACGTCGACGGACGGCCGCTGCGTGGCGAGCACCAGGTGGATGCCGGCGGCGCGGGCGAGCTGGGTGATCCGCTGGATCGACGCCTCGACATCGCGCGGGGCCACCATCATGAGGTCCGCGAGCTCGTCGACGACCACGAGCAGGTACGGGTACGTCGCGATCTTGCGCTCCGAGCCCGGCAGCGGCTTGACCTTGCCGAGCCGCACGGCGGCGTTGAAGTCGTCGATGTGCTTGAACCCGAAGTTGGCCAGGTCGTCGTACCGGGCCTCCATCTCGCGCACCACCCACTCGAGGGCCTCCGCGGCCTTCTTCGGGTTGGTGATGATCGGCGTGATGAGGTGCGGGATGCCCTCGTAGATCGTCAGCTCGACGCGCTTGGGGTCGACGAGCACCATGCGGACCTCGTCGGGCGTCGCGCGCATGAGGATCGAGACGATCATCGAGTTCACGAAGCTGGACTTGCCCGCACCGGTCGCACCGGCGACCAGGAGGTGGGGCATCTTGGCCAGGTTGGCGGTGACGTACCCGCCCTCGACGTCCTTGCCGACGCCGATGACCATCGGGTGCTCGGTGCGCTTGGCGGCGCTGGAGCGCAGCACGTCGCCGAGCGAGACGGTCTCGCGGTCGGTGTTCGGGATCTCGATGCCGATCGCCGACTTGCCGGGGATCGGCGACAGGATCCGCACGTCCGCGCTCGCGACGGCATAGGCGATGTTCTTGCTCAGCGCCGTGACGCGCTCGACCTTGACGGCCTGGCCGAGCTCGACCTCGTACCGGGTGACCGTCGGGCCGCGCGTGAAGCCGGTGACCTTGGCATCGATCTCGAACGAGTCGAGGACGGTCGTCAGCGACTCGACCACGCGGTCGTTGGCGGCGGAGCGGACCTTGTGCGGGGCGCCCTTGGTGAGCGTCTCGTCGGACGGCAGCGTGTACAGGACATCGCCCTCGAGCATCGGCTGCTCGCCACGCGGCACCGGGGTGGTCTCCGGCGCGGTGATGGGCCTCTTGACCCGCGCGATCGGCTCGGTGTCGGGAGCGGCGTCACGCTGGCGCGCTGCCTCCGCCTCGGCCTCGGCGGCGGCCGCCACGATCGCGGCACGGGCGAACGCCTCGTCGCCGTCGTACTCGTCGAGCCGCGTCTCGTCGGCCTCGTCGACCTCCTCGGCACGCTTGCGACGACCGAGCAGGCCGGGCTTCTTCGCCTTCTTGGGCGGAGCCTCGACCTCGTCGATCGCGGTGTGGCCCGCGTTGATGACGAGCGGCCCGTCGTCGGCGGGCACCTCGTCGGACTCGTCCTGGTCGCGGTGGTTGCCGGTGAGCCGGTCGTACACGCCACGCAGGCGAGGGATCACCTGGTGCACCGGCGTCTTGGTGACCACCAGCACGCCGAAGAACGCGAGCAGGACCAGCAGCGCGATGGCCACGCCGGGCGTGAGCAGGGTGGCCAGCGGCGTGCCGACGATGAGCCCGAGCATGCCGCCCGCGGAGCGGAGAGCCGCGAAGTCGTCCGTGCCGGGCAGCCCGGCCGCGATCTGCAGGATCCCGCAGACCGCGAGCGCGATCGCCGCGAGCCCGATGCCGATGCGGCCGTTGGCCTCGACGCGCTCGGGGTGGCGCATCAGCCGGATGGACAGGCCGAGCAGGACGAGCGGGACGGCGACGCCGACCTTGCCGAACGTGCCGGCGACGACGCTGTGCACCACCGTGCCTGCGGTCCCGGACAGCGCCCACCACTCGCGGGCCGCGATGACGATGGCGAGGCCCAGCAGCGTGAAGGCGAGCCCGTCGCGACGGTGGGCGGGATCCAGGTCCCGGGCGCCGCGACCGACGCGGCGCGCGGTGCCGCCGACGAGGTGCGCGCACCCCATCCAGACGCCCTTGACCATGCGGATCGGGAGAGCCTGCTTGGGCGGGGGCGGCGGGGCCTTGCGGCCCGACGGCCGCGTGGAGCCGCCGCCGGACCTGCCGGAGCTGGACGTGCCCTTGCCGGCGGCGCGCGACGACGTCGACGCACCGGAACGGGCGCCTGAGGTGGACGTACGAGTCGCCATGGTCCTCAAACTAGCCGGGGGCGGCGACCGCGGGCCCGTGCTCGGGTGCGTGTCGGCCCAGGGATCACCCGAGCAGCAGTCCGACGCCCAGCGCGACGACCCCGGCAGCGAGCATCACCGCGCCCGCCCCGAGCAGCACGACGAACCCGTTCGGCCGCTCGCGGCCGCGTCCCATCGCCGAGAAGAAGAAGCCGGCCGACATGAGGATCGCGGCGACGAGCACGCCGGTCTGCGCGAGCCAGCGCCAGAACCCCTCGAGTGTCGTCGCCTCCCCCAGCAGGAGGCACACCAGGCCGAGCGTGACCAGCACACCCGCATGGGCATGCCCTGCGCGGTAGAAGGACTTCTGGAAGTCCGTCGCCTGCTCGCGGCCGGTGCTGACCCGCAGCAGGAACACCCCGCCGGACTCGATGGCGACGACGGTCAGCGCCACGATCCCGGCGGTGGTCCGGGCGGCGTCGGTGAGCTCGATCATGACGGTCTCCTCGTTTGCGAACGTTGTTATAGAACACCGTTCGCAAATCTCCGTCAACACCTTAGACTCGGCGGCATGGCACGTCCCCGCGTCCACGACGACGCCCTGAGGCTCCGGCTGCTGGACGAGGCGTCGGCGATCGTCGCGGCCTCCGGTGCCGACTCCCTGACGGTCCGCGACCTCGCGCATCGGGCCGGCACCTCCGCGTCCGCCGTGTACTCCCTCTTCGGGAGCCGCGAGGAGCTGGTCCAGGCCGTCGGCGACGAGGCGTTCGCGCGCTTCGCGGACTCCCTGTGCAGAGCCCCGCGCACCGGCGACCCGGGCGCCGACCTGCTCGCCCTCGGGATCGCGTACCGCGAGCACGCCCTGCGGGCGCCGCACTTCTACCGCGTCATGTTCGGCTCCACCGGCGCGGGCGCGCAGGACGGCACGCGGGGTCCGGCCACCCAGGTCACGACGTTCCTCGTGCTGCGCGACGCCGTCGCCGCGATCCTCGGCCCGGACGCGGATCCCGTGCCCGCGGCGGTCGGCCTGTGGGCACTCGTGCACGGGCTCGTCGAGCTCGAGCTCCACGGCCTCCTTCCCGACGACTCCCCCGGCGAGCGCTACGTCGCGCTCCTGCAGGCGGCCGGACCGGGCATCCTGTCGGTCCCTGGTGGCACCGTAGAGGGATGAAGGTCTCTGCCTCTGCCGTCCGGCGCTACCGTGTGCACGCCCAGCAGCTCGACCGCGCGACCCGCTCCGACCGCGCGCCCGGGAACGCCGACGTGCTCGACCTCGGCGTCCAGGACACCGGTCCGGACGGCGCGCTGTGGGCGCTCGCCGTCCGCGGCGTACCGGTGCGGGCCGGGCACTGGCCGCACGAGCTGGCGCTGGCCTGGACCGTCCGCGGCGCCCCGCACGCCTACCGCCGCGCGGACCTGCGCGACGTCGAGCGCGCCATGCGGCCCCACTCCGAGGCCGAGGCGGCCAAGCGCGTCATCAACGCCGCCAGCCCGCTGAAGGCCGCGGGCATCCCCGTCACCGAGGCGCTCGCCACGACGGCCCGCACGATGCGGGAGGTCGTGACCGAGCCGCTGGCCAAGGGCGAGCTGTCCACGCGCATGACCGCGCAGATGCCGGACCCCTACCTGCGCTGGTGCGAAGGCTGCCAGGCCACGCACATGTACGAGATGCCGTTCCGGCTGGCCGCCCTGCACGCCGGCCTCGAGCTCGAGCCCGGCACCTCTCCCCCGGTCGTCCGACGCATCCCGCGCTGGCCCGCCGGCCAGGTCGGCGTCCTCGAGCGCGCCGACGAGGACGACCGGCTCGACTCCATCCGTACCCTCCTGCACCTGGCCGGCCCGCTGACCGTCAAGCAGGTGGCCACGTACCTCGACTCCCCGGTCAAGGACGTTGCCGCGCGGTGGCCCTCGGACACGGTCGAGGTCCAGGTCGACGGCGTCGACGCCCAGCTCCTGGAGGCCGACGTGGACGCGGTGCACGACGCGCCGGACGCCGACGTGGTGCGGCTCCTCGGCCCCTACGACCTCTTCCTGCAGAGCGGCGACCGTGAGGTCCTCGTGCCCGACACGACACGGCACAAGTCGCTGTGGCAGGCCATCGGGCGCCCGGGCGCGGTGCTGTCGGGCGGCGAGCTCGTGGGCACCTGGCGGCCGCGGGCCCGTGGCAGGACGCTCGGGCTCGAGCTCGACGAGTGGGTCCCGTGGGATGCAGCCACCCGCGACGCCGTCGAGGTCGAGCACGCGCGACTGGCCACGTTCCGCGGCATCGACCCCGTCTAGGCGCGGACGCCCACCGGGACCTCGGTCGCCACGCCGCGCTCGAGCACCAGGAGCCGGTCGGGGCGACCGCTCGCGGACAGCCGCTCCTCGAGCGCGCTCAGCGGGTCGACGAAGTGCGCCCAGTCGGTGTGGTGCACCGGGATCACCAGGGCGGGCGCGAGCAGGTCGACCGCGGCGCTGGCCAGCAGCGCGTCGAGGGTCACGGGCTCGGCACCGAACCGGCCGACGTTCGCGCCGCCGACGAACAGCACGGCCACGTCGACCTCGGGGAACCGGCGGGCCACCGACGCGACGACGTCGAGCGAGGCGTTGTCGCCCGACACGTACACCGTCGGGTGCCCGGCCCCCTGGAGCACGAACCCGGTCACGACGCCGCTGTACGCCTCGGCACCCTCCGGCCCGTGACGTGCGGGCACGGTCGTGATCGTGACGTCGCCGACCGTCGTGGACTCCCACGGACCGAGCCCGACGACGCCCGGGAGGCGCTCCGCCGCGTCCGGGGTCGTGACGACGACCGGCACGTCGGCGAGGAGCGCCCGGCCGGAGTCGTCGAGGTTGTCGGCGTGCTGGTCGTGCGAGAGCAGGACGACGTCGACGGGGCCGAGGTCGCCGGCCGCGACGGCCGGGCCGACGAGCTTGGTCAGCGTGACGCCGCCCCGCGGCGCGTACGCCCCGGGCTCGTCGAACGTGGGGTCGGTGAGGAACGACAGACCGGCGTAGGTGAGGTGCAGGGTGGGTCCGCCGACGAGGGTGGCGGTGATCGGTGAGGTCATGCGACCAGCGTCGTCGCGCGTGCCGAGGCTCGCCAGTGGCCCGATGGACACGGTTCGCTAGAATCGGGCCATGTCGTTGCACGAGGTCGCCGTCCTGGCCTTCCCGGGCATCAGCCCGTTCCACCTGTCGGTCCCGTCCACCGTGTTCGCGTCGCCGGCGGGCACGGCGCCGCCCGCGCGCTACCGCGTCACCGTCTGCGCGCAGGTGCCTGGCCGACTGCCGACCAACGCCGGCTACGACCTCGTCGTCGAGCACGGTCTCGAGGCTCTCACCACCGCGCAGACCGTCGTGGTCCCCAGCTGGGACAAGGCCGTGGAGCCGTCGACCGAGCTGCTCGACGCCGTCCGCGCCGCGCACACCCGCGGTGCACGCGTCGTCGCGCTGTGCCTCGGCTCGTTCGTCGTCGCGGCCGCCGGGCTCGTCGACGGTCGGGAGGTCGCGACGCACTGGTCGGCGGCGGGCGAGCTGGCCCGGCGCACGCCCGCGGCCACCGTGCGCTCGGACGTGCTGTGGTGCGACCACGGCGACGTGGTCACCTCGGCGGGCGTGGCCGCGGCCCTCGACTGCTGCCTGCACGTGGTCCGCACCGACCACGGTGCCGCCTACGCCGCCGACGTGGCCCGCAGCCTGGTGCTGGCGCCGCACCGTGACGGCAGCCAGGCGCAGTACATCCCGGCACCCGTCGCGCCCGCGGACGGCGCCGATCCCGTCGAGTCCGCGATCGGGTGGGCGATGGCCCGGCTCGACCAGCCCCTCGACCTGGACTCGTGGGCGGCGAGCGTGCACCAGTCGCGCCGGACGTTCACGCGGCAGTTCCGCGCACGGACGGGCACCAGCCCCGCGCAGTGGCTCCTGCGCCAGCGCCTCGTGCGCGCCCGCGTGCTCCTCGAGTCCACCGACCAGCCCGTCGAGCACGTCGCCACGGCGTCCGGCTTCGGCTCGTCGGCCGCGCTGCGCCAGCACTTCGCCCGCGAGTTCCGCACCAGCCCGCGGCGGCACCGGGCGGCGTTCCGCGACTGACGAGGTTGTCGGTGGTCGGTCGTACGGTGGGCGGGTGCGTGCGAGAGATGCCGGGCGTCCGGTGAGAAGGCGAGCAAGCGTTCGAGTCACACCGGCGGGTGGGGCATGAGCAGGCGGGGTTGGCTGCTCCTGGTCACGATGGGGGTCCTGTGGGGCATCCCCTACCTGCTGATCAAGATCGCGGTCGGCGAGGTTACGCCGGTCATGGTCGTCTTCGTCCGGACCGGGCTCGGTGCGCTCCTGCTGCTGCCGTTCGCCCTGCGCGCCGGCGGCCTGCGGGTCCTGCACGGGCACTGGCGACCCCTCCTCGCGTTCGCGGCGCTCGAGATCGTCGGGCCCTGCCGCGGTCCGGTGGGTCGGGCTCCTGGTCGGCCTGCTCGGGGTGGGCCTGCTGCTCGGGCCGGGTGCTGCGAGCAGCGGCAACCCCTGGGCGGTCGCGCAGGTCCTGCTCGCCGCCGTGGGCTACGCCAGCGCGCCCATGATCGCCGACCAGTTCCTGCGAGACGTGCCCGCCATCCCGTTGACGGCCACCTGCCTGGCCGTGACCGCGCTGTTCTACCTGCCGTTCGTGGTCGCCACCAGCCCGCACCCCTGGCCCGCCCTCGACGGGGTGCTCGCGCTCGTCGCCCTCGGCGCCATCTGCACCGCGCTCGCCTTCGTCCTGTTCTTCCGGCTCATCGTCGAGGTCGGCGCGGCGCGGTCGGTGCTCGTCGCCTACCTCAACCCCGTCGTGGCCGTCGCGCTGGGCGCGCTGGTGCTCGACGAGGCGATCACCGTGGCGGTCGTCGTCGCGACGGCCCTCATCCTCGTCGGGTCCGCGGCGGCGTCGCGACGGTCCCATGAGCCCGAGATCGAGCCGCGAGCCGACGAGGTCGACCAGGTCGCGGTCACCGCGGACCAGGTACCGCCCAGCTGATCACCCACACAACGACGACGGCGGCGGCCCCGTAACCGGMGCCGCCGCCGTCGTTTCGCGAGATCTCAGGCCTCGACGACCACCGGGATGATCATCGGGCGGCGGCGCAGGCGGTTGGACACCCAGCGGCCGACCACGCGACGCATCACCTGCTGCAGCGAGTGCGCGTCGGAGTTGCCGTTGCGGGCGGCGTCCTCGAGGGCGGCGGTGAGCTCGGGCAGGATGTCGTCGAACACGGCGTCCTGCTCGGCGAACCCGCGCGCGTGGATCTGCGGACCGGCCAGCACCTTGCCGTCGGCCGAGCTGACCACGGCGAAGATCGAGATGAAGCCCTCGTCGCCCAGGATCCGACGGTCCTTGAGCTCGACCTCGGTGATCTCCCCGACGCTCGACCCGTCGACGTAGACGTACCCGCAAGGCACGGCGCCGACGATGCTCGCCCGACCGTTCACGAGGTCCACGACGATGCCGTCCTCGGCGAGCACCACGCGGTCGGCGGGCACCCCGGTCTGGACCGCGAGCGCGGCGTTGGCCACGAGGTGGCGGATCTCGCCGTGCACTGGCATGACGTTGCGCGGCTTGAGGATGTTGTAGCAGTACAGGAGCTCGCCGGCGCTGGCGTGCCCGGAGACGTGCACCTTGGCGTTGCCGGAGTGCACGACGCGGGCACCGAGCCGGGTCAGGCCGTTGATGACGCGGAAGACGGCGTTCTCGTTCCCGGGGATCAGCGACGACGCCATGATGACCGTGTCGCCGGGGCCGACGGAGACCTTGTGGTCGTTGTTCGCGATCCGTGACAGGGCGGCCATGGGCTCGCCCTGCGAGCCGGTGCACATGAGGACGATCTCGTCGTCGCGCAGCTGGTCCACCTGCTTGAGGTCGATCAGCACGCCGTCGGGCACGTTGAGGTAGCCCAGGTCGGCGGCGATGCCCATGTTCCGCACCATCGAGCGTCCGACGAGCGCGACGCGACGGTTGTGCGTGTAGGCGGCGTCGAGGACCTGCTGGACGCGGTGCACGTGCGAGGCGAACGACGCGACGATGATCCGCTTGGTCGAGTCGGCGAACACCTGGTCGAGGACGGGGCCGATGCCACGCTCGGGCGACACGAAGCCGGGGACCTCGGCGTTGGTCGAGTCGACCATGAAGAGGTCGACGCCCTTCTCGCCGAGCCGCGCGAACGCGCGCAGGTCGGTGATCCGGCCGTCCATCGGCAGCTGGTCCATCTTGAAGTCGCCGGTGTGCAGCACGGTGCCGGCCCCCGTGGTCACGGCGACGGCGAGCGCGTCGGGGATGGAGTGGTTCACCGCGATGAACTCGCACTCGAACGACCCGAGCTTCAGGGTGTCGCCCTCGGCCACCACGCGGGTGACCGGTGCGATGCGGTGCTCCTTGAGCTTGGCCTCGATGAACGCCAGGGTCAGGCGCGAGCCGACCAGCGGGATGTCGCGGCGCAGGCGCAGCAGGTACGGGACGGCACCGATGTGGTCCTCGTGCCCGTGGGTCAGGACGATCGCCTCGATGTCGTCGAGACGGTCCTTGATGTACTCGAAGTCGGGAAGGATCAGGTCGACGCCGGGCTGGTGGTCCTCGGGGAACAGGACGCCGCAGTCGATGACGAGCAGGCGGCCGGCGTACTCGAGGACGGCCATGTTGCGGCCGACCTCACCGAGCCCGCCGAGCGCGACGACGCGCAGGGCACCGCTGGGCAGGGCCGGCGGCAGGGTGAGCTCGGGGTGCGGGTGACTCATGTGTCTCCTGGTGGGATCAGCGCACCGCGACGTCGAGCAGCCCGGCGGCACGGAGGCCGTCACGGATCTGCGCGAGCTCGTCGTCGGACGCGGGGACGAGCGGGAGGCGCACCGAGCGCTCGGGCAGGACGCCCAGCACCTGGAGCGCGGCCTTCGCGGAGACGGCCTGGAAGCCGGCCCCGTTGAGCGCGTCGATCGCCGGGGCGATCGACAGGAAGATGCGGAGCGCCTCGGCGTGGTCGCCGGCGTCGAACGCGCGGACGGCGGCCGCGAGCGCAGGACCGGCCACGTGGCCGGTGACGCTGACGATGCCCGCGGCGCCGTGCGCCAGCAGGCTGAGCAGGGCGCTGTCGTCGCCCGAGTACCAGGCCAGGCCCGTGCGCTGGATGGCCTTCGCGGCGGCGTACAGGTCGCCGGTCGCGTCCTTCATGGCGACGACGCGGTCGTGCTGCGCGAGCGCGTCGATCGTCGCCGCGCTGAACCGCACGCCGGTGCGGCCCGGGACGTCGTAGAGCATGACGGGCAGGTCCGTGGCGTCGGCGACCTCGGTGACATGGCGTCGCACGCCCTCCTGGGAGGGGCGCGAGTAGTACGGGCTGACGACGAGCAGACCGTGCGCCCCGGCCTCGGCGGCCTGCTCGGCCATCCGGACCGCGTGCGCGGTGTCGTTCGAGCCGGCACCGGCGATGATCCACGCCTGGTCGCCGACGGCCTCGACGACCGCCGTGACCAGCTCCGCCTTCTCGGGCGCGTGGGTGGTGGGCGCCTCCCCCGTGGTGCCGTTGAGCACGAGCCCGTCGTGCCCGCTGGCGACGAGGTGCCGCGCCAGCTGGACGGCGGTGCCGAGGTCGACGGCGCCGTCCGCCGTGAAGGGCGTGACCATCGCGGTGAGCACGGACCCGAACGGGCGGGTGGGCGTGGCGGTACGCGGCATGGGGCCCACGGTACCGCCCTGGCTGCCTCCCCGTTGTAGCCGCTCACGTGCGGAAGGGCTGCACGTCCTGCTCGTCGTCGGGTGGCGTGAGCATCGGCTGGGGGTCCACCGTGAGGAGCCGGACGACGTCCGGACCCGCGACCGTCGCCTCTCCCGACAGGCGCCAGCCGACCAGGTCGCCGTCCGGCAGCTCGGAGCGACGGGCCTGCAGGGTCCAGGGCGCGTCGGTGGACTGGTTGGCCGTGAGCATGTCCGGCTGCCCCTCGACCGACCCCGCGCTCTGCACCATCACGTCCAGCTCGACGACGTCCGGACCCTGCTCGCGCACGGCCTGGATCACGCCGACCACGGCCGTGCGGTTCCTCCGGGCTGAGACCACGCCTCAGTCTCCTACCGACGTGCTCTCGTACAAGTCCTTGAGGTCCTGAGCCTGCTTGGCGATCTCCGAGCCGTCCTTGATCAGCTCGTCGATCAGCACCTTGATCGCGGCCGTGGTGTCGGTCGTCGGCGTCGTCGCCGAGCTGACCCGGGCGTCCACGGTCATCGACGCGCCGGACGCGGAGATCGCCGCGAGGGCCACGCTCGTGTCGGCGTTCGCGAACGAGCGCGTGCTCGGTGTCGTCGAGCCGTCGATCACGGTCACCGCGGAGGTGCCGGGGAACGTGTCGGCCGCGTCGCCGCCGTTGTGGTTGAGCTCCAGGTCCCGGCGCCCGTCGGCCTGCACGAGGCCTACCTTGTAGTGGTTCTCGTCGGTGTTGCCCGGCATGGACTCGTCGATGTGCCACAAGAGCAGCCCGCTCCCGGGCAGCGCCGCGTCGTAGCCGCTCGGCTGCCGGTTCTCGAGCAGGAAGTACTCGGACCCGCCCCCGCCGTCCTTCCAGAGCCGGAAGACGGTGTGCGACGTCTCGACCTCCGGGACGGTGAGCGGTCCGTCCGCCGAGACGACCGTGGTGGTGACCCAGCCCTGGTTGACCTTGCACCACGCGCTCGGGTGGGCGGGCTGCTCGCCCGGCACGGCACCGTTCCACGACCCGCCGGCCATGAGGCACCAGTCGCCGATGCCCGCGGACGAGTAGTCGGTGTCGTAGAGGTCGGGGAAGCCGAAGAGCAGGTGACCCAACTCGTGCGCACTGACGCCGATCTTGGCGTCCTCGGGGATCGTCAGGTAGCCGTAGATCTTGCTCGAGTCGGCGACGTACGGGTTCTCGAGGGTCGACTTGTGCGACCAGATGTCCCCGAGCGCACCCGTCTGCTCGGCACCTTGGCCGGCGTGGACGACGATGAACGCGTCGACGAACCCGTTGCCGTCGTTGTCGTACGGCGAGAAGTCCACGTCCGCGTTCGCGGCCACCGCGGCGTCGTGGGCCAGCTCGGGCGAGCGGAACGGGGTGCCGTTCTTGCCCACGCCCGAGCCGTTCGCGGCGTAGTACGCGAGCGTCTTGGGCATCGTGTAGGGCCCGACGACCACGCCGGCGAGCTGGACCAGGTTGTTCGTGACCTCCTGGTAGTACTCCTTGACGCTGCCGAGCGGCACGGCACCCGTCGAGAAGAACAGCTTCTCCATCTGCTGCTTCGTCGTCGTGATCGCCTTGTCGGTGAACTGGACGAGGACCACCGCGACGCGGACCGTGCCGCGCAGCGGGGCACGGTCGCCGGCGGCGCTGCGGATGGCCGAGAGCGACGTGCCCACGGGGAACTCCTCGGGCGGGACGATCACGCCGTCGTTGAACCCCAGCGGCCGCGGGTCGCGCTCGATGCGCATGAACGGTGCGGCGCCACCGGTGCGCGCCGCCACCGCGTTCGCGCCGTCGAGCGCTCGGGCCCACTGCTCACGCAGCTGGGGGCTCGGCGGGACCGCGCAGCTCAGGTGCTGCTGATCGTGGGTGAAGCCAGACTCCGACATCGCCGTGCCTCCCTGCATCGTGGCCGCGTCCCCTGCGAACGAGGTCCCCGCTCACAGGAGCCTTCCGCGCGGCCGCCAGATACGCCAGGGCCCGGGTTGATCAGCGCCGCAGGTAGGACTCGAACCGGTACCGGGTGCCGCCCGCCGCCGAGGAGAGCCACGACTGGTCCGGCTCGGTGCGCTTCCACTCCAGGGGGTCGAGCGACGGGGCACGCGTGTCCCCGCCGACGTCGAGCGAGACGAGCGTGCGTTCCACCCGGTGGGCGAGCGGGAGGAACAGCGCGTAGACCTCTCCCCCGCCGACCACCCACGCGTCCCGGTTCTCGACGAGCCGCAGGGCCTCCTCGGCCCCGCGCGCGACGATCGCGCCGGCGGCCTCGAACTGCGGGTCGCGGGTGAGCACGACGTTGTCCCGGTCGGGCAGCGGCCGGAACCTGGGCGGGAGCGAGTCCCACGTGCCGCGTCCCATGATCACGGGGTGCCCGCGGGTCAGGTCCCGGAAGTGGGCCATGTCCTCGGGCACGTGCCAGGGCAGCGTCCCGTCGCGGCCGATGATCCCCGTGGGCGTCTGCGCCCAGATCAGGGAGATCGTCACACGGCCACCGGCGCCTTGATGGTCGGGTGGTGCTGGTAGCCGACCACCTCGATGTCCTCGAAGGTGTAGTCGAAGATCGACGCCGCCCGGCGCAGGTTCAGGGTGGGCGCGGGGTACGGGTCACGGCTCAGCTGCTCGCGCACCTGGTCCACGTGGTTGTCGTAGATGTGGCAGTCGCCGCCGGTCCACACGAAGTCGCCCACCTCGAGGTCGGCCTGCTGGGCGACCATGTGCGTGAGCAGCGCGTAGGACGCGATGTTGAACGGGACGCCGAGGAACAGGTCCGCGGAGCGCTGGTAGAGCTGGCACGACAACCGGCCGTCGGCCACGTAGAACTGGAAGAACGCGTGGCACGGGGCCAGCGCCATCGAGGGGATGTCGGCGACGTTCCAGGCCGAGACGATGTGCCGGCGCGAGTCGGGGTCGCGTCGCAGGTTCTCCATCAGCTGCGTGATCTGGTCGATGTGGCCGCCGTCCGGCGTCGGCCAGCTGCGCCACTGCACGCCGTAGACCGGGCCGAGCTCGCCCTCCGGGGACGCCCACTCGTCCCAGATGGTGACCTTGTTCTCGTGCAGCCACTCGACGTTGGACTCGCCGCGCAGGAACCACAGCAGCTCGTACGCGATCGAGCGCAGGTGCACGCGCTTCGTCGTGACCAGCGGGAAGCCCTGCGAGAGATCGAAGCGCAGCTGGTGACCGAACACGCTGCGGGTGCCGGTGCCGGTGCGGTCCGCCTTCGGGGTGCCCGTCTCCAGGACGAGTCGGAGCAGATCCTCGTACGGCGTCTCGATCATGGGGGCCATCGTAGGTCGGGATCGGGCGCGTCGGTGGTGCCGCGCGGCCCGGAGAGCGAGACTGCGGGCATGACGCCGTCGTCCCTGCCCCCCACCGTCGCCGCGCACGTGCCCACCGGGATCCTGATCGACGGGTCCTGGCGGCCCGCCGCCTCCGGGAAGACCTTCGCCGTGTCCGACCCCGGCACCACCGAGACGCTGTTCGACGTCGCCGACGGGGGTTCCGACGACGCGCTGGCCGCCCTGACCGCGGCGTCCGAGGCGTTCCCGGTGTGGCGCGCCACGGCCCCGCGGATCCGCTCCGAGCTGTTGCGCGCGGTCTTCGAGACGATCACGGCACGCACCGAGGACATCGCCGCCCTGGTGACCGCCGAGGGCGGCAAGCCGCTCGCGGAGTCCCGCGCCGAGGTCGCCTACGGCGCCGACTACATCCGCTGGTACGCCGAGCAGGCGGTCCGGTTCGACGGCCTCGCCCGGCGCGCGCCGTCGGGGACCAACCACCAGCTCGTCCTGCGCCGGGCGGTCGGACCGGCGCTGCTGATCACGCCGTGGAACTTCCCGATCGCGATGATCGCCCGCAAGGTGGCGCCCGCGCTGGCGGCCGGCTGCACCGTGGTCATCAAGCCCGCGCAGCTCACGCCGCTGACCACCGCGTACGTCGCGGAGATCATCCGCGAGGAGCTCGAGGGACGCGGCCTGCCGACGGGCGTCATCAACGTCGTGCCGTCGGCGTCCGCGCGCAGCATCTCCGGCCCGCTGCTGTCCGACCCGCGCCTGCGCAAGCTGTCGTTCACGGGCTCCACCGAGGTGGGCTCGGCGCTGCTCAAGGCGTCGGCGGACACGGTCCTGCGCACGTCGATGGAGCTCGGCGGCAACGCGCCGTTCCTGGTGTTCGAGGACGCCGACATCGACGCCGCCGTGACGGGCGCCGTGCAGGCCAAGATGCGCAACGCCGGCCAGACCTGCGTCGCCGCCAACCGGTTCCTCGTGCACGCGTCCGTCGCTGAGGAGTTCACGGCCGGGCTGACCGCGGCGTTCGACAAGCTGGTCGTCGGGCACGGCGCCGAGGAGGGCGTCACCGTGGGCCCGCTCATCGAGGAGGCGGCCGTCGACCGCGTCGAGGAGGTCGTCGCCGAGGCCGTGGACGGCGGTGCCCGCGTCCGGATCGGCGCGGACCGCCCGAACCGTCCCGGGTACTTCTACGCCCCGACCGTCCTCGACCGGGTCTCGCCGGATCTGCGGGTGATCACGGAGGAGACCTTCGGGCCTGTCGCGCCTGTCGTGACGTTCGGCTCCGAGGACGAGGGCGTCGCGATGGCGAACTCCACGCCGTTCGGCCTGGTCGCCTACGCCTACACGCGCGACATCGCACGGGTCCTGCGCCTGGCGGAGTCGGTCGACACCGGGATGCTCGGCGTGAACCGCGGCCTGGTCTCCGACGCGAGCGCGCCCTTCGGCGGCGTGAAGTCGTCGGGCCTCGGCCGCGAGGGCGGCGAGGCCGGGATCGAGGAGTACCTCGACAGCGTCTATGTCGCCATCTGACGCGGAGGGCGTCGAGGAGCCTCGATCCGAGGCTGACGACGGCCGCGCCGCCGTCCGGCAGGCGATCTCGGTCTCGGTCGCCACCGGGCTGTACGGCGTCTCGTTCGGCGCGCTCGCGGTCGCGGCGGGGCTGTCGGTGCCGCAGGCCATGGCGCTCAGCCTCCTGATGTTCTCGGGCGGCTCGCAGTTCGCGTTCATCGGGGTGGTCGGCGCCGGAGGGCTGCCCGGAGCCGCCATCGCGACGGCGGGGCTGCTCGGCGTGCGCAACGGTCTGTACGGCCCGCAGGTCGCTCCCCTGCTCGGCGCGCGCGGCTGGCGTCGCGTCGCGGCGGCACAGCTCACCATCGACGAGTCGACCGCCGTGGCGACCGCGCACAAGGGGCGACGGGCCTCGCGGCTGGGGTTCTGGTGGACCGGGATCGGCGTGTTCGTCCTCTGGAACACCTTCACGCTCCTCGGCGCGCTGCTCGGGGACGCCTTGGGCGACCCCCGCAAGTACGGCCTGGACGCCGCCGCGGCCGCCGCGTTCCTCGGCCTGGTCTGGCCGCGCGTCACCGGTCCCGGTGCGCGGCACGCCCAGCTCGTCGCCGCGGGCGCGGTGTTCGTCGCCCTGGCGGTGACCCCGTTCGTGCCGGCCGGGATCCCCGTCCTGCTGGCGGCGATCGTCGCGATCCTCGCCGGTCTGCTCACCAAGCCCGCACCGGAGAAGTCGCAGGAGGCGATCGCATGAGCCCGACCGTCACGTGGGTCGCCCTCGTCGTCGCGAGCGCCGTCTGCTTCGCCCTCAAGCTCGCCGGGCACCTGGTGCCGGAGCACTGGCTCGCCCAGCCGCGGGTCGCCCGCACGGCCGCGCTGGTCACCGTCGCGCTGCTGTCCGCGCTCGTGGCCGTCCAGACGGCGACCGACGGCCGCAGCCTGGTCATCGACGCCCGGCTGCCCGCGCTCGCCGTCGCCGCGATCGCGCTCGCCCTGCGGGCGCCGTTCATCGTCGTGGTCGTGCTGGCCGCCCTGACCGCCGCCGGCCTGCGCGCGCTCGGCATGGCCTGACGGGCACTTCTGCGGGCCCCGGTCCGTTGTGGGCAAGAGCGCTGCGACAGCGCCGCACCGACCGAACATCCCGACCCGGCGCGGCTGCTGTGAGGAAAGAGTCGCCCCCGCACCGTCCCCGGAGGACACCGTGGCAACGCCCACCACCCGAGTTCCCACCAGCCGTCTCGGCTCCCTGATCTTCTTCTCCCGCTGGCTGCAGGTGCCGCTCTACCTCGGCCTGATCGTCGCGCAGGCGATCTACGTCTGGCAGTTCATGCTCGAGCTCTGGCACATCGCCGAGGGCGTCTTCGGCGGCCACGGGCTGACCGAGGAGGAGATGATGCTCGGCGTCCTCGGCCTCGTCGACGTCGTGATGATCGCCAACCTGCTGATCATGGTGATCGTCGGCGGCTACGAGACGTTCGTGTCGCGCATCCGCCTCGACGACCACCCCGACCAGCCCGAGTGGCTCTCGCACGTCAACGCCAACGTGCTCAAGACGAAGCTCGCCATGTCGATCATCGGCATCTCGTCGATCCACCTGCTGCGCAGCTTCATCGAGGCCCGCTCGATCATCGCGACCGACGGCACCGACGTGCTCCTGTGGCAGACGATCATCCATCTGGCGTTTATCGTCTCCGCAGTGGCGCTCGCGTGGATCGACAAGGTCTCGACGAAGCACCCGGCCAAGACCGTGCTCGTCCCCGAACCCGCAGGAGTCGCCTGATGCCGCTGTTCACCGAGAACGCGGACGTCTCCGTGCGGCCCGCGGTCCGGGGTGACGAGCACGCGATCGCCCGCATCCAGGTCGACGCGTGGCGGGTCTCGCACGCCGACGTCCTGGCCGGCGCGCTGGACCTGCTCGACGAGTCGGCGATCGAGGCGCAGTGGGCCGCAGCCGTCAGCACGCCTCCGGGGGCCGGGTTCCGGGTCCTGGTCGCGTGCGAGGGGGCGACGGTCGTCGGCGTGGTGTCCCTGGCTCCCGTGCCCGCCCCCGAGGGGCGTCCGTTCGACGCGCCCGGCGGCGTGATCCTCACGCTCGAGGTCGAGCCCTCCCAGCAGCGCAGCGGCCACGGGTCCCGGCTGCTCGCGGCCGCGGTGGACACGCTGCGCGAGGACGGCGCCGACCAGGTGCACACATGGGTCCTCGACGGGGACAGCGCGCGGGCCCAGTTCCTCGCGTCGTCCGGCCTGGGTCCCGACGACGTCGCGCGCGAGCTCGCGTCGGGCGAGCTGCCGGACGGCACGCCCCGCGTGGTCACCGAGCACCGCTGGTCGGCGTCGATCTAGAGGTGCCCTCGTGCAGGGCGCCCGCCCCGCACAGCGCTCACGCCTTGTGCAGGGCGCTCGCCTTCCGCAGCGACTCGCGCGCGCGACGCCGGTCCCCCGCGGCGTCGTAGGCGAACGCCAGGTGGTACCAGGAGCGCCAGTCGTCGGGCTCCGCCTCGGCCAGCTCCCGCGCGGGCTCGAACGCGGCCCGGGCGGCGGCGCGGTCGATCCGACCGCCGGCTGAGCGCGGCAGGTCGTCGATCGGCAGCTCGTCAGCGGCGGCGAGCTCGTCGGCCATCCGCTGCACGTCGACCGCGAGCGACCACTCGCGGTACACCAGCCAGATCACCAGGATGGGCAGCACCCACAGCGCGAGGCCGAGGACCACCGCGATCGGCTCGCCGGTGCCGATCAGCGCCGTCGCGCGGGCTGCCACGAGCCAGACGTAGAGCCCGAGCAGGGCGGTCAGGACGACGGCACCGGCGACCGCGCGGGCGCGTGAGCTCACAGGTCAGGCCAGGTCGAGCAGGTGCTCGAGGCCGACCGTCAGACCGGGCCGGCCGACCACCTGCCGGGTGGCGAGCAGCACGCCGGGCATGAAGCTCACACGGTCGAACGAGTCGGTCCGGATGGTCAGCTGCTCCCCCGCGTTGCCCAGCAGGATCTCCTCGTGCGCCACCAGGCCGCGCAGCCGCACCGAGTGCACGGGGATGCCGTCCACGGACGCGCCGCGGGCACCGTCGAGCGACTCGGAGGTCGCGTCGGGCACCGGGCCTCGGCCCGCCGCCGCCCGCGCAGCCGAGATCGCGGTGGCCGTGTGCCTGGCCGTGCCGGACGGTGCGTCGATCTTGTCGGGATGGTGCAGCTCGATGATCTCGACCGACTCGAACCACGGGGCCGCCTTCGCCGCGAACGCCATGGCCAGCACCGCGCCGAGCGCGAAGTTCGGGGCGACGACGACGCCGACGCCCGGCCGGTCGGCGAGGTGGTCGCGCACGCGCGCCAGCGACTCGTCGGTCCAGCCCGTCGTGCCGACGACGACGTGGATGCCCGCGTCGACGAGCGCGTGCACGTTGCCCTCGGTCACCGCCGGGACGGTGAAGTCGATCGCCACCTGCGCGCCGGACGCGCCCGCGAGGTCGTCGCCGGCGTCGAGCGCGGCGACGAGCTCGAGGTCCGGGGCACCTTCGACGGCGCGGACGACGGTCTGTCCCATGCGGCCCGCCGCACCCAGCACGGCCACCCTGATGCGTTCGCTCACGGGGGGAAACCCTATCCGTCGACCAGCGAGGCGACGGCCTCCGCGAGCCGACGCAGCTCGGCCGGTTCGAGCCCGGTGAACCGCTCCACCTCGCGCGGCGGGTACCCGGCGCGCACGTACCACTGCAGCGCCGTCACGACGGCCTCCGGACCGACGGTGCCCGGCCCGACCGCCTCGCGCACGAACGTCGAGAACCGGACCGCCGCGAGGTACTCGGTGGGCGGGACGCCGAGGTGCCCGACCGACCAGCGGTAGAGCTCGGTGACCGTGCACCCGGCGCGACGAGCCAGGTCCGCGGCGCGCACCAGCCCGCCCGCGCCGTCGATCGCCTGGACCACGCCGGCGAACCGGTCGAGCTCGTCCGACCCGTGCCGCGGGAGCGCGCCGACGGACTCGGTCAGGAGCGCGACGGCCGCCGCGTCCGACCCGGCGGCCAGCAGCGTCTCGACGGCCGCCTGGACGCCCGCGCCGAGCAGCGCGTCGACGTCGACCCACCCGTCGCTCAGCGGCGCGCCGATCCGGGCACCGGCCAGCGGGTGCAGCTGGAGCCCGAGCCGGACGGTGCCGGCGGGGTTCTGGCGCACCACGGCGACCGTGGTCAGGCCGCGCACCCCGGACACGTCCGGCTCGTGCGTCCCGCCGAGCGGGTCCACCCGCACGCCGGGGCCGCCGAGCACCACCTGCAGCAGGCCTCGGCCGTCGGGGAGCAGCACCTCGCGGGCCGACGACTCGTCGCGCACCACCCAGGCGTGCTCGACCAGGTCGCCGACGGCGTCCGTCGGGAACCGCTGGTACCGCGCGTGTGCGATGGGCATGGTCCATCATCGCGCGCGGACCGCGCCGGATCACCAGTCGTGCATCGACCCGTCGGACAACCGGTTGATCGGCAGGTACGCCGCCGCGTAGGGGTGGGCGTCGGCCACGGCGTCGTCGTACACGACCCCGAGCCCCGGCCCCTCGCCGGGCACCAGCAGGCCGCCCTCGAACCGCACCTGCGACCGGAACACCTCGTCGGTGGCGGCGCTGTGCGTCATGTACTCCTGGATGCCGAAGTTCGGGATGGCGACACCGAGGTGCAGCGACGCCGCGAGGCCGACCGGCGAGATGTCGGTGGGGCCGTGCACGCCGGACTTGATCTGGTAGACCGCCGCGTAGTCGAGGATCCGGCGCAGCGCGGTGATGCCGCCGGCGTGCGTGACGGGCGAGCGCACGTAGTCGATGAGCTGCTCCTCGAAGAGCTCGCGGTAGTCCCAGATCGTGTTGAACACCTCGCCGATGGCCAGTGGCGTCGTCGTGTGCTCGCGCACGCGCCGCAGCGCCGCCGTGTTCTCGGCCGGTGTCACGTCCTCGAGCCAGAAGAGGTCGAACGGCTCGAGGGACTTCCCGAGCTTGGCCGCCTGGATCGGGGTCAGCCGGTGGTGGGCGTCGTGCAGGAGCGGCAGCTCGGGACCGAACTCGCCCCGTACCGCCTCGAAGACGCCCGGGACGTGGCGCAGGTAGGCACGCGTGTCCCAGACCTCCTCGGTCGGTGCGGCGGACCGGCGGGCGGGTTCGTGGTCGTAGCGTCCGGCGCCGTCGGCCGCACTCGACGCGACGCCGTAGACCGTCCCGAGGCCGGGGATGCCCGACTGGATGCGGATGGCCCGGAAGCCCTGCTCGAGGTGGTCGCGCACCGAGTCGAACAGCTCGGGCAGGTCGGCGCCGCTCGCGTGCCCGTAGGTCAAGGCCCCGGTCCTGCTGCGGCCGCCGAGCAGCTGGTACAGCGGCATCCCCGCGGCCCGCGCCTTGATGTCCCACAGGGCGGTGTCCACGGCGGCGATCGAGGCCATGGTCACGGGCCCGCGACGCCAGTAGGCGCCCTTGTAGAGGAACTGCCACATGTCCTCGATGCGGTGCGCGTCCTTGCCGATCAGCAGCGGCACGACGTGCTCGGCGAGATAGGCGACGACCGCGAGCTCGCGCCCGTTGAGCGTCGCGTCGCCCAGGCCGACGTGGCCGTCGTCGGTGGTCAGGCGCAGGGTGACGAAGTTGCGGCCCGGGCTCGAGACGAGCACCTCGGCGGACGTGATGAGCACAGGTCAGAGCCTTTCGAGTTCGGTCATGCGGGTGGCGAGCGGGTCGAGGAGGTCGGCGGCGAGGTCCGGGGCGATCGCCGCGAGCACCGCCGCGGCACGGGCCCCCGGGTCGAGCATGCCGCGCAACGCATCGGTGAGCGCCTCGGACGGGCGGTCGGTCGGACCGAACCGCACGAGGTACGAGGCCCAGGCGGCGAGCACGCCGAGCTGCGCCGGCCCGGCACCCAGGCCCGCGGCGAGGCGGCGGCGCACGGGCTCGACCACCCGGACGGGCAGCTTGAACGATCCGTCCGTCCCGATCTGCTCGAGGCCGTGGCGGATCCGGGGGTTGGCGAACCGGTCGCGCAGCGCCGCGAGCGCGCCGTCGATCTCGGCCGCGTCGAGCGGCAGCAGCGGTCGGGCCTCGCGCCAGAGCCGTTCGAGCTCCTCCGACAGCGGTCCGCACGCCTGGCCGACGGTCTCGAACCCGAGCAGGCGGCCGCGGTAGGCGAGCAGGGAGTGCCCGGCGTTGAGCAGCCAGAGCTTGCGCCGCTCGTAGGGCTCGATGTCGTCGACGAACCGCGCGCCGAGCCGTTCCCAGGCCGGTCGCCCGGCCGGGAAGTCCCCGCTCAGCACCCACTCGCTGAACGGTTCGGTGACCACCGGCACGGCGTCGGCGAAGCCGGTCAGCTCGCGGGCCGCCGCACGGTCGGCGTCCGTCGTGGCCGGCGTGATCCGGTCCACCATCGTCGACACGAACGACACGTTCCGACCGATCCAGTCGTCGAGGTCGGCGTCCACCAGCCGGGCCAGGCCGCGGACGACCGCCCCGACGACCGCTCCGTTGGCGGGCAGGTTGTCGCAGCTCACGACCGCGACCGGCCCGCAGCCCGCGGCTCGTCGCGACCGCAGCCCGTCGACCAGGCGCCCCGGCGCCGTGCGCGCCGCACCGCCCGCGCGCAGCGCGACGACGTCGGACCGCACGGCCTCGTCCGTCCCGTCGAGGTCGCCGGACGCCGTCGCGTGGTACCCGGCCTCCGTCACCGTGAGCGTCAGCACGGCGACCGCAGGATCGGCGACGGCGGCACGCCACGCGCGGACGTCGCCGCCGTCGTGCGCCTCGACGATGCTCTGCACCAGGGTCGCGGAGTCGCCGTCCGCCCCACGCTCGACCAGGACGTAGAGCCCGTCCTGCGCCGCGAGGGCGACGGCGGCCGCCGGCGAGCGGCCGGTGAACGCCGCGATCCCCCACGCGTCGTCGGCACCGTCGGTGTACCAGGCCTGGTGCGCACGGTGGAACGCCCCCAGCCCGAGGTGGACGACGCGTACCGGCGGTCGACGGGTGCGCTCAGGCACGACGCTCCGCCACGCGCGCATGCACGGCCCGGTAGGCCTCGATGTCGGCCTGCCCGCTGCGCCGCGGCGCCCATCCCTCGACCCAGGTGGTCGCGCCGCCGAACCCGTCCGTGCCGGTGACCGTCCGGGCGACGTTCTTCACGTGCACGTGGGCGCGGTACGGACCGAGCATCTGACGCGCCTTCATCCGACTCTCCTTCGAGTGCGATGCGGGGGGCTGCGACCCTCCGATCTGTCGGGTCGGTCGCCCCGGTTGCCGTGACTCTAGGGACGTGGCGATTCGGGCTGCAACCGTTTGCCAATGTTTGCCAACAATTCGCGCGATGTGCTTTGCTCGGCCCCATGAACCCCCGCGCCGACGACGGCGCCGCACGCCCGGCGACGCTCGCCGACATCGCGGCCGCCACGGGCGTGGCCACCTCGACGGTCTCGCGCGCGCTGACCAACCCCGGGCGCGTGAACGCGGCCACCCGCGACCGCATCCAGCAGGTGGCGGCCGAGATGCGCTACGTGCCGAGCGCGCCGGCCCGCGCCCTGACGTCGGGCAAGACCAAGACCGTCGCCGTCCTGGTCTCGGACGTGACCAACCCGTTCTACTTCGACATCATCCGGGGCACGCAGCAGCAGCTGAAGGCCGCCGGCTACACCCAGCTGCTGGTGGACACCGAGGAGAGCGACGAGCTCGAGGACGGCATGCTGCACCGGCTGCGGCGGTCGTACGACGGCGCGATCCTCGCGGCGTCGCGACTTTCCGAGCGCCGGCTCGTCGCCCTGGCCGTCGAGATCCCGCTCGTGGCGATCAACCGCCAGACACCCGGCGTGCCGACCGTCTTCATCGACACCCCCAACGGGATCGAGCAGGCCCTCGAGCACCTCGTGTCGCTCGGCCACACCCGGATCGCCTACGCGTCGGGTCCCGAGACGTCCTGGCCCAACGAGGGCCGCTGGCGGGCGCTGCAGCGGGCGGCCGAGCGCCACGGGCTCACCCCCGGGCGCATCGGCCCGTTCGCGCCGCGCAGGTCGGCGGGCGCCGCGGCCGCGGATGCCGCGGTGAACGCGGGGATCACGGCCTGCATCGCGTTCAACGACCTGCTCGCCATCGGCATGCTCGAGCGCCTGCGCCAGCGCGGGGTCTCGGTGCCCGGCGACATCTCGATCGTGGGCTGCGACGACATCTTCGGTGCCGACTTCTGCAACCCGCCGCTCACCACCCTGACGGCCCCGATCGAGCAGGCGGGCCGCACGGCCGTGTCGATCCTCCTCGCCCGGCTCGACGACCCCGCGGCACCGGTCCCCCGGCGTGGGGCGACCCTGCCGACCCACCTGACCATCCGCTCCTCGACCGGCCCGAGGGCCGCGAACGACAGGCACCCATGACCCTGCTCCAACCTCACCCCGACCGTCTGCTCCCGTCGGAGCCCGGCCAGCGGGAGATCGCCCGCCGGCTGTACGCCGAGGTCGCCGGCGCACGGATCTACTCCCCGCACGGCCACGTCGACGCCCGCCTGCTCCTCGACGACGAGCCGTTCGACGACCCGGCCGCCCTGCTCATCACCCCGGACCACTACGTCCTGCGCCTCCTGCACGCCGCGGGAGTGCCGCTCGACGACCTGGGCCTGAGCCGGGACGGCGCGCCGCCGACCACCGGCGGCCGGGACGTCTGGCGTCGCCTCGCCGAGCACTGGGACCTGTTCCTGGGCACCCCCGTGCGGTTCTGGTTCGAGTCCGAGCTGCACGACGTCTTCGGGCTCACCGAGCACCCGAGCGCCGCGAACGCCGACGCGCAGTACGACCAGCTCGCCGACGCGCTCGCCCGGGACGAGTTCCGCCCGCGCGCGCTGTTCGAGCGGTTCGGCATCGAGGTCCTGGCCACCACCGACGACCCGGCCGACGACCTGTCCGCGCACCACGCGCTGCGCGCCGACCCGACCTTCACGGGACGCGTGCTCCCGACGTTCCGGGCCGACCGCTACATGGACCCCTCGCAGCCGTCCTGGACCGGGGCACTCGCCAGGCTCGCCGAGGCAGCCGACGTCGACACGACCACCTACACGGGTCTGCTGGCGGCCCTGCGCGCGCGCCGGGAGGCGTTCCTCGCGGCGGGCGGGACGGCCACGGACACGGGCGTGCCGGACGCGGGCAGCACGCCGCTGCCCGACCCCGAGGCCGAGCGCATCCACGCCGCCGGCCTGCGCGGCGACGTCTCACCGGACGACGCGGTCGCCTACCGCCGCAACCTGCTGTTCCGGCTCGCCGAGATGTCGGCGCACGACGGCCTCGTCATGCAGCTGCACCCCGCCGTCATCCGCAACCACCACGCCCCGACGCTCGCGGCGTTCGGGCCGGACACCGGTCACGACCTGCCCGACACGGGGGCGTTCACGCGGCCCCTCACGCCGATCCTCGACGCGTTCGGCACCGACCCGGCGTTCCGGCTGGTGCTCTTCACGGTCGACGAGACGACGTTCAGCCGGGAGATCGCACCGCTCGCCGGGTTCTACCCGAGCGTCTACGCGGGCGCGCCGTGGTGGTTCCTCGACTCGCCCGCCGCCATCTGGCGCTACCGCCAGGCGGTGACGGACAGCGCCGGGTTCACCAAGACGTCGGGGTTCATCGACGACACCCGGGCGTTCTGCTCGATCCCCGCGCGGCACGACATGTCGCGCAGGCTCGACGCCGCCTACCTGGCCTCGCTCGTCGCGACCCACCAGATCTCCGAGGACGACGCGCTGGGCGTGGCCCGCAGGCTCGTCGACGAGATCCCGCGGGCCACGTTCCGGCTCGGCTGAGCGGTCAGTCCCCGAAGGGTCCGACGCGGACCACGGAGCGCGGGCGCGACGCGAGGTCGGCGGCGAGCTCCTGCACGTCCTGGACGGTGACCTCGCGGATCATCTCCAGCGACTCGTCGATGCTCAGCAGCGACCCGTGCACCAGCTCGGACTTGCCCAGGCGGCTCATGCGCGACCCGGAGTCCTCCATGCCGAGCACGAGACCGCCCGACAGCTGGCCCATGGACCGCTCGAGCTCGGCCTGCGTGATGGGCGCGTCCGCCATCCGCTCCCACTCCTCGACCATGAGCGCGACGACCTCGTCGACCCGGCCGGGCGTGCAGCCCGCGTAGAGGCCGAAGATGCCGGTGTCGGCGTGCCCGGAGGCGAACGAGTACGTGGAGTAGGCCAGCCCGCGACGCTCGCGGATCTCCTGGAACAGGCGCGACGACATGCCGCCGCCGAGCACCGCGTTGAGCACCGAGAGCGTGAAGCGCCGCGGGTCGGTGGCCGTCAGGGACGTCCCGCCGATGATGACGTTCGCCTGCTCGGTCTGGCGACGGATCGTGCGTTCGACGCCCTCCGCGGGGATGCCCTCCTGGCCGGCGACGAGGCCGGCGCTCGAGAGCCGCCGCCCGCGGGGCTCGGCGCCCTCGTCGAGCGACCAGCCTCCCGTGTGCAGCGCCTCGGTGACCTGCTTGCAGAGCAGGTCGTGGTCGACGCCGCCCGCGGCCGTGACCACGAGCGTCGAGGACTGGTAGTGCTGGCGGTAGTGCTCCCACACCGCGTCGCGCGGGACCGCGCGGATGGTGTCGGGGGTGCCGCCGATGGGCCGGCCGAGCGCGTGCTGGCCGAGCACCAGGGCGGCGAACTGCTCGTGCACGACGTCGCTCGGGTCGTCGTCGTTCATCGCGAGCTCTTCGAGGATCACGCCGCGCTCGGTCTCGAGCTCGTCGGTGTCCAGGCGCGCGGAGGTGACCATGTCCGCGATGACGTCGACCGCCATCGGCAGGTCGGTGTCGAGCACCCGCGCGTAGTAGCACGTGTGCTCCTTGCCGGTGGCGGCGTTGGCCTCGCCACCGACGGCGTCGAACGCCTCGGCGATGTCCATCGCCGAGCGTCGAGCGGTGCCCTTGAACAGCAGGTGCTCGAGGAAGTGCGTCGAGCCGTGGTGGCCGTCGGACTCGTCACGCGAGCCGACGCCCACCCAGGCACCCACGGTCGCCGAGCGCAGGCCCGGCATGTGCTCCGTGAGCACGCGGACCCCGCCGGGCAGGACGGAACGACGCACGATGGCGTCGCCGTCCTGCCCGACGGTCAGCTCGCTGCCCGGCCGACCCGGACGGACGAGCGGGAGGTCCAGCGGCACGTCAGGCGTCGACCGACTCGGCAGCACCCTCCGCAGGTGCCTCGTCCTCGACGACCGCGTGCAGGGAGAGCTTGCCGCGCGGGTCGATCTCGCCGATCTCGACCTGGACCTTCTGCCCGATGGACAGGACGTCCTCGACGTTCTCGACGCGCTTGCCACCCACGAGGCGGCGGATCTGCGAGATGTGCAGCAGACCGTCCTTGCCCGGCGAGAGCGAGACGAACGCACCGAACGTCGTGGTCTTGACGACCGTGCCGACGAAGCGCTCACCGATCTCTGGCATGTGCGGGTTGGCGATCGCGTTGATCGCCGCACGCGCGGCCTCCGCCGACGGACCGTCGGTGGCGCCGATGTAGACCGTGCCATCGTCCTCGATCGAGATGTCGGCCCCGGTCTCCTCCTGGATCTGGTTGATCATCTTGCCCTTCGGCCCGATGACCTCGCCGATCTTGTCGACGGGGACCTTCACCGTGATGACGCGGGGAGCGAACGGGCTCATCTCGTCGGGCACGTCGATCGCCTCGGCGATGACGTCGAGGATCGCCAGGCGAGCCTCCTTGGCCTGGGTCAGCGCACCGGCGAGCACCGAGGCGGGGATGCCCTCGAGCTTGGTGTCGAGCTGGATGGCCGTGACGAACTCGCGGGTGCCGGCGACCTTGAAGTCCATGTCACCGAAGGCGTCCTCGGCGCCGAGGATGTCGGTGAGGGCCGCGTAGCGCGTCTCACCGTTCACCGTGTCGGACACCAGACCCATCGCGATGCCCGCGACCGGCGCGCGCAGCGGCACACCGGCGTTGAGCAGCGACAGGGTGGACGCGCAGACCGAGCCCATCGAGGTCGAGCCGTTGGAGCTCAGCGCCTCGGAGACCTGGCGGATCGCGTAGGGGAACTCCTCGCGGCTCGGGAGCACCGGCATGAGCGCGCGCTCGGCGAGCGCCCCGTGGCCGATCTCGCGACGCTTCGGCGAACCGACGCGACCCGTCTCGCCCGTGGAGTAGGGCGGGAAGTTGTAGTTGTGCATGTAGCGCTTGCGCGTCTCCGGGGAGAGCGTGTCGAGCTGCTGCTCCATGCGCAGCATGTTCAGCGTGGTGACACCCAGGATCTGGGTCTCGCCGCGCTCGAAGATCGCCGAGCCGTGCACGCGGGGCAGGACCTCGACCTCGGCCGAGAGCGTGCGGATGTCCCGCAGGCCACGACCGTCGATGCGGAAGCCGTCCGTGAGGATGCGCTGGCGGATGAGCTTCTTCTGGACCGAGCGGTACGCGGCCGACAGCTCCTTCTCGCGGCCCTCGAACTGCTCGGCCAGACCGGCGACGACCTCGCCCTTGATCTCGTCGAGACGGTTCTCGCGCGTCTGCTTGTCCGCGATGCTCAGGGCCTCGCTCAGCGACGCGGTCGAGAAGGACTCGACGGCGGCGTAGGCGTCGTCCTGGTAGTCGGGGAACGTCGGGAAGACCTGGGTCTCCTTGGCGGCCTTGGCGGCGAGCTCCTGCTGGGCCTG
This sequence comes from Cellulomonas sp. P4_A2, assembly GCF_056402515.1. NCBI lineage: Bacteria > Bacillati > Actinomycetota > Actinomycetes > Micrococcales > Cellulomonadaceae > Cellulomonas > Cellulomonas sp. P4_A2. The sequence continues at coordinate 8,553 of NZ_JBFUHG010000022.1, read as the reverse complement.
GACGAGCACCTTGATGAACGGCTTGGCCGCCTCGATGCCCTGGGACACGACCTCTTCCGTGGGGGCGGTGCCACCCTCGAACTTGATGATGTTCCAGGACTTCTCGGGAGCCTCGGCCTCGATCATCGCGATCGCGACGTCGTCACCGACGACGCGGCCGGCGACGACCATGTCGAACGTGGCGCGCTCGCGCTCGGAGTAGCGCGGGAACGCGACCCACTGGCCCTCGACGAGGGCGACGCGCACGCCGGCGACGGGGCCGGAGAACGGCAGGCCCGACAGCTGCGTCGAGATGGACGCGGCGTTGATGGCGAGGGTGTCGTACGAGTCGTCCGGGTGGATCGACAGCACGGTGATGACGACCTGGACCTCGTTGCGCAGGCCCTTGACGAACAGGGGGCGCAGCGGGCGGTCGATGAGCCGGCACGCGAGGATGGCCTCGGTGGACGGGCGGCCCTCGCGACGGAAGAACGAGCCGGGGATCTTGCCGGCCGCGTACGACCGCTCCTCGACGTCGATCGTCAGCGGGAAGAAGTCGAACTGGTCCTTCGGGTGCTTGCCGGCCGTGGTGGCGGCGAGCAGCGTGGTCTCACCGTCGAGGTAGGCGACGGCGGAACCGGCGGCCTGCTTGGCGATGCGGCCGGTCTCGAAGCGGACGGTGCGGGTGCCGAAGCGACCGTTGTCGATCACGGCTTCGGCGAACTGGATCTCGGGACCCTCCACGGGTGCCCTCCTCTTTCGTGAAGGCGCCGGCCGTCCGCGAGCGATCTTCGATCGAGACCACCGGACTCTCCTTCGAGCTTCCGGAAGCCACTACCGAGGACCGAACCGAGCGGACCGACGCGGTGTGGTGGTGCAGTTTCTAGCTACAGCGTCGTACACCTGCGCGTAACGCCACACCAGCCCGGACCCTGTGCCGGGTCCGGGCTGGTGGAAGGCGTTATCGGCGCAGGCCGAGCCGCTCGATGATGCTGCGGTAGCGGTTGATGTCGACCTTCTGGAGGTAACCGAGAAGGCGGCGACGCTGACCGACGAGCAGCAGCAGACCGCGGCGGCTGTGGTGGTCGTGCTTGTGGGTCTTGAGGTGCTCCGTGAGGTCCTTGATGCGCTGCGTCAGCATCGCGATCTGAACCTCGGGGGAACCGGTGTCACCCTTGTGGGTGGCGTACTCGGCCATGATGGACTGCTTGACGGCACTTTCGAGCGGCACTCGATCTCCTGGTTGACTCGTTGCGCGGTGCGCCGGGGCATGTCCACCCGGGCTCTCTCTGTCCGCGGCCGTTCAGACGGCGCACCAAGACTATCAGGCTGCGGGCGTCGGCCTTGCATCGGTGGCTGTGCTCGTCTGAGTGCCCGTCACCAGGATCGCGCGCGTCCGGTCGACGTCCGCGTGCATCTGGACGACCAGGTCGTCGATCGAGTCGAACCGCAACGTCGGGCGCAGCAGCTCCACCAGCTCGAGCACGACCACCTGCCCGTAGAGGTCGAGGTCGGTGCGGTCGAGCACGTAGGCCTCGACGCGTCGCTCGAGACCGTCGAACGTCGGGTTGGTGCCGATCGAGACCGCGGCCGGGAGCACCCGGTCGGGATCGGCCTCGTCCGCCGACGCCCGCCGCAGCCAGCCGGCGTACACGCCGTCGGCGGGCACGAGGCCCTCGGCGTCCGGCCCGAGGTTCGCCGTCGGGAAGCCCAGCTCGCGACCGCGCGCGTCGCCGTGCACGACCGTGCCGCGGATGCGGTGCGGGCGGCCCAGCACGCGGGCGGCCTGGACGACGTCCCCGACCTCGAGGAGCTCGCGCACCCAGGTCGACGACCAACGGCGCCGCAACGGGTCGGCGACGCGGTCCTCCGCGCTGCCCGGGTCGGCCGACTCGGCCGGCGTGACGTCCTCGATCACCTCGACGTCGAACCCGTAGGTCCGGCCGAGCTCGACCATCGTCGACAGGTCTCCCGAGTTGTTCCAGCCGAACCGCACGTCCCGGCCGACGACGACCGTGCGCGCGTGCAGCCCGTCCACCAGGTAGCGCCGGACGAACTCGTCGGGCGTCTGCCGCGCGAACTCGAGCGTGTAGGTGAGCATGAGGACGGCGTCCAGGCCGGTGCGCTCGAGCAGCTCGAGCCGGTCGTCGTCGCCCGTGATGACCGGCGGGGCGGTGTCCGGGCGGTGCACCTGCTGCGGGTGCGGGGTGAAAGTCACCGCCACGGCCTGCGCACCCACGGCACGCGCGTCGGCGCACATGCGCGTGAGGACGCCGACGTGCCCGCGGTGGACGCCGTCGAAGTTGCCGATGGTGACGACCGAGGGACCGAATCCGTCAGGGACGTCCGAGAGGGCGCTCCAACGCTGCACACAAGCTCCTGTCGAGGGACCCAGGGGGGCCGGTCCGGACGGACTGCGGTCACAACCGTCCGGGTCCAGCCTGCCACCTGGAGCGCCGAGCGCCGAAACGCCGGTCAGGCGGGCGCGAACACCAGCACCGGTCGCACCGCACCGCCGCGGGTCTCGACGAGGGCGACCAGCCGCCCGTCGGGTGCGATCGCCGCCGTCGTCTCCGTGTCCTGCTCGCCTGGGGCCGACAGCCGCTGCCCGTAGGAGAGCGCGACCGACTCCTCGGGCGTCAGCTCGCGGGCGGGGAACGTCGCGCGGGCCGAGTCGGCGAGCGAGACGACGTCGATCGGCACGTCGGGCGCGACCTCGGCGAGCTCGTCGAGCGTGCGGGCCACGGCCAGCCCGTACCCACCGACGCGCGTGCGCCGCAGCGCGGTCAGGTGTCCCCCGACGCCGAGCCCGGCGCCCAGGTCGCGGGCCAGGGCACGGACGTAGGTTCCCGACGAGACGACGACGGTGACGTCGACGTCGAGCGCCTCGTGGACCACGCGCACGTCGTGGACGTCGAACCGGGAGACCGTGGCGGGACGGGCCGCGAGCTCGACGTCCTCCCCCGCGCGCACCCGGGCGTACGCCCGCTGGCCGTCCACCTTGATCGCGGAGACCGCGCTCGGCACCTGCTGGATCTGCCCGGTCAGCGCGGCGATCCCCCGGTCCAGCTCCTCGCGGGTCACGCCCGAGGCGTCGGCGCTGGTCAGCGGCTCTCCCTCGGCGTCGTCGGTGGTCGTGCTCACGCCGAGCCGGATGGTCGCGGTGTACTCCTTGTCGGCGCCGACGATGTACGTCAGCAGCCTCGTCGCGCGGCCGATCCCGATCACGAGCACTCCGGTCGCCATGGGGTCGAGCGTCCCGGCGTGGCCGACCTTGCGGGTGCCGGCGAGCCAGCGCAGCTTCGCGACGACGTCGTGGCTGGTCCAGCCGGCGGGCTTGTCCACGACGACGACGCCGTCGGCGGCGGTCGGCCTGCGCGGCGCCCGCTCCGTCGTCTCCTTGCGCGTCACGCGGTGCGGCGCTGCTCGTCGATGGCCGTCCGGACGCACTCGACGAGCGCGTCCATGCCGGCGTCCTCCCCTGGGTGCGCCGGGGCGTCGACCGCGAGCAGGACGTTGATGAGCATGCCGGACGCGACGAAGACGCGGGCCTCGTCGTCGGAGGCGCCCGAGCGGTCGCGGAACAACCGGAACGCCTCGCCGAGCGTATGCCGGGCGATCTTGCCCACCTCGTCGTCGTGGCCGGCCAGGAAGCCGTGCATCGTCAGCCGGAGCAGGTCGCGGTCGTCCAGGAGCCGGACGTACGCCGCCGCCATCCGCTCGCCGGCGTCGGGTCCCGCCTCGACCGAGCCCAGCGCGGCCTCGATCTCGAGGCAAGCCTGCCGGTACGCCGCCAGGAACAGCTCGCGCTTGGACCCGAAGAGCCGCACGACATAGGGCTGCGACACGCCGGCCGCGCGGGCGACCTCGTCGGTGGTCGCTGCGTAGCCCTTGTCGGCGAACACGCGTCGCGCCGCCGCGAGGATCTGGTCGCGGCGTGCGGCGCCGGTCATCCGCGACGAGGACGTCGGGACATGTTGGTCGATCTGCTCGGACATGTTGACATGTTATCAGTCGATGCCTAGCGTTGCGCTTGGTAGTAATCAATCAATGCCAACAAGCCTAGGAGCCCTCGTGACCCTCACGACACCCGCTGCGTCTCGGGCGGACACCCCGGTCCAGCCGCGTCCCGTGCTCCGCCGCCGCGGCACCGCGATCGCGCTCGTCGCCGCGTCCGTCCCCATGTTCATGGCGACGCTCGACAACCTCGTCATGACCACCGCGCTCCCCGTCCTGCGGACCGAGCTGAACGCCTCGCTCGAGCAGCTGCAGTGGATGGTCAACGCGTACACGCTCAGCTTCGCGACGCTCATGATCGCCGCCGCGACGCTCGGCGACCGGCTCGGCAGGCGTCGGGTGTTCATCGCCGGCATCGCCGTCTTCGGCGGTGCGTCCATCCTGTCCGCGCTCGCCACGAGCCCCGAGATGCTCATCGGCGCGCGGGCCCTCCAGGGTGCCGGCGCGGCCGCGATCATGCCGCTGTCCCTCGCGCTGCTCGCCGGTGCCGTGCCGGCCGGCAGGCGGGCCATGGCGATCGGCGTCTGGGGCGGGGTGTCCGGTCTCGGTGTCGCACTGGGCCCGGTCATCGGCGGGGCGGTCGTCGACGGCATCTCGTGGGAGGCGATCTTCTGGATCAACGTCCCGGTGGCCCTGCTCGCCATCCCGCTCGTCCTGTGGGCGCTGCCCGAGTCGCACGGGCGACGTCAGCCGCTCGACCTGATCGGCCTCGCGCTCGCCGGGACCGCCGTCCTGTCGATCGTCTGGTCGATCATCCGCGGGAACGACGACGGCTGGACCTCCACCCGGGTCCTCGGTGGCCTCGTGCTCGGCGTCCTGCTCCTGGTCGCGTTCGTCGCGCGCGAGTCGCGGACCGACCACCCGCTCGTCCCCCTGCGGCTGTTCCGCGAGCGGTCGTTCTCGGTGGCCAACATCAGCGCCCTGGCGTTCTCGTTCGGCGTCTTCGGGCTCGTCTTCCTGCTCGCGCAGTACCTGCAGATCGGCATGGGGTTCACTCCCCTGCAGGCCGGCATCCGGACGCTGCCCTGGACCGCGGCGCCGATGATCTTCGCTCCCATCGCCGGGATGCTCGCACCGCGCATCGGCGTCCGGCCGCTCCTGTTCACCGGGCTGCTGCTGCAGGCGGCCGGCCTGGCGTGGCAGGGGCTCCTGGTCACCAGCGACACCCTCACGTACGCCGACCTGGTCCCCGGCCTCGCGCTCGCCGGCATCGGGATGGGCCTGACGTTCGCCCCGAGCGCGACGGCCGTGCTCGCGGACATGCAGCCCGACGACCACGGCACGGCGAGCTCGGTGAACGCCACGCTGCGGGAGATCGGCGGCGCGCTCGGCGTCGCGTCGCTCGTGGCCGTGTTCACCGCCTCGGACGGCACGCTCACCCCGGGCGGGTACGCGGCGGGCCTGCAGCCCGCGGCCTACGTCGCGGCCGTCGTCGTGGCGGTCGGCGCCCTCGTGGTCCTGCTCTGGATGCCGAAGAGCACGGGCAAGGAGGTCTGACCGCACGACGAGGCCCCCGGGGACGTCCCCGGGGGCCTCGTCGTGCGTGCGTCAGTCCTCGTCGTCCTCGTCGGACTTCTTGTACGGGTCCGCGTCGCCGGCGAACGTCGCCTCGGCGGCCAGGGCCGCCACCTCGCGGTCGCGACGAGCCGCCTCGATGAGCGCGGCGTCGAGCTGCGCGGACGTGTCCGGCAGCGCGTCGAGGTGGAAGTCCAGCGACGGGGTCAGCCGGATGCCGGTCTGCTTGCCGACCTCCGAGCGGATGATCCCCTTGGCGCTCTCGAGCGCCCTGGCGGTGTCGGCCCGCTCGCCGTCGTCGCCGAGGACCGTGTAGAAGACGTCGGCGTGCTGCAGGTCACCGGTGACGCGCACGTCCGTGATGGTGACGAAGCCGAGCCGGGGGTCCTTGATCCGGGTGTCGAGCATCTGCGCGACGACCTGCTGGATGCGCTCGCTGAGCTTGCGGGCGCGGGCGGTGTCCGCCATCGGATCGCTCCTTCTGCTGGTGGGAGACCGCGGGGCGGGCGAAGAGAACTCGCCCGCCCCGCGGCCCGGTGATCACTGAGGTCAGGCGCGAGGCTTCTCGCGCATCTCCCAGGTCTCGATGGTGTCGCCGATCTCGACGTCGTTGAACGACCCCAGGCCGATACCGCACTCGAAGCCCTCGCGGACCTCGGTGGCGTCGTCCTTGAACCGCTTGAGCGACTCGATCGTCAGGTTGTCCCCGATGATCTTGCCGCCACGCGTGACGCGCGCCTTCGTGTTCCGTCGGATGAGGCCCGACCGGACGATCGAGCCGGCGATGTTGCCGAACTTCGACGACCGGAAGACCTCGCGCACCTCGGCGGAACCGAGCTGCACCTCCTCGTACTCCGGCTTGAGCATGCCCTTGAGGGCCGCCTCGACGTCGTCGATCGCCTGGTAGATGACCGAGTAGAAGCGCACGTCGACGCCCTCGCGGTCAGCCAGCTCCTCGACGCGCTCCGCGTACTTGACGTTGAAGCCGATGATGATGGCCGAGTCGACCGTCGCCAGGTTGACGTCGTTCTGCGTGATCGCACCGACACCGCGGTGGATGACGCGCAGCTCGACCTCTTCGCCCACGTCGATCTTGAGCAGAGCGTCCTCGAGCGCCTCGACGGCACCCGACACGTCGCCCTTGAGGACCAGGTTGAGGGTCTCGACCTTGCCCTGGGCGAGCGCCTGCGTGAAGTCCTCGAGGCTGACGCGCTTGCGACGCTTGGCCAGGAGGGCGGCACGCTCGGCCGCCTCGCGCTTCTCGCCGATCTGACGCGCGGTGCGGTCGTCCGGAGCCACGATGAACGTGTCACCGGCGCGAGGCACCGAGGTCAGGCCGAGCACCTGGACCGGACGCGACGGCCCGGCCACGAGGACCGGCTCGCCGTGCTCGTCGAACATCGCACGGACGCGGCCGTAGGCCGTCCCGGCGACGATCGCGTCGCCGACCTCGAGCGTGCCCGACTGGACGAGGACCGTCGCGACGGCACCGCGTCCCTTGTCGAGGTTCGCCTCGATGGCCACACCACGTGCGTCCTTGTCGGCGTTCGCCCGCAGGTCGAGCGCGGCGTCCGCCGTGAGGAGGACCGCCTCGAGCAGCGTGTCGATGCCCTGGTTCTGCTTCGCGGAGACGTCGACGAACATCGTGTCGCCGCCGTACTCCTCGGCCACCAGGTTGTACTCGGTGAGCTGCTGGCGGATCTTGTCGGGGTTGGCCCCCTCCTTGTCCACCTTGTTGACCGCGACCACGATCGGCACACCGGCCGCCTGGGCGTGGTTGAGCGCCTCGATGGTCTGGGGCATCACGCCGTCGTCGGCCGCGACCACGAGGATCGCGATGTCGGTGACCTGCGCACCACGGGCACGCATGGCGGTGAACGCCTCGTGGCCCGGGGTGTCGATGAAGGTGACCGCACGGTCGACGCCCTCGTGCACGGTGTGCACCTGGTAGGCACCGATGTGCTGCGTGATCCCGCCGGCCTCGCCCGCGACGACGTCCGTCTGACGGATCGCGTCGAGGAGCTTGGTCTTTCCGTGGTCGACGTGGCCCATGACGGTGACGACCGGCGGCCGTGCCGTCAGGTCCTCGTCGCCCTCGGCCTCGAGCTCGGCGTCCAGGTCGATGTCGAAGGCCCCGAGCAGCTCGCGGTCCTCCTCCTCGGCCGACACCATCTCGATGATGTAGCCGAGCTCGACCGCGAGGGTGCCGAACGTGTCCTCGTCGAGCGACTGCGTCGCCGTGGCCATCTCACCGAGGTGGAACAGCACGGTGACCAGTGCGGCGGGGTTGGCGTCGATCTTGTCCGCGAAGTCGTTCAGCGACGAGCCGTGGCGCAGCCGGACGACGGTCTTGCCGTTGCCGCGGGGAACCTGCACGCCACCCAGCGAGGGGGCCTGCATCTGCTCGAACTCTTGACGCTTCGCCCGCTTCGACTTGCGGCCACGGACGGGACGACCGCCCGCACGACCGAAGGCGCCCTGCGTGCTGCCGCGACCGGCACCACCGGGACGACCGCCGCCGCCACCGGGGCGACCGGCGAAACCGCCGCCGCCACCGGGTGCACCGCCGGGAGCGCCACCGGGCGCACCGCCGGGACGACCGGCGTAGCCGCCACGGGCACCGCCCGCGCCGCCACCGGCACGACCGCCGCCGGGACCGGCCGGGCGCTCGCCCGGACGACCGACGCCGCTGGCCGTGCGGCCCGGCATCATGCCCGGGTTGGGACGCGGACCGCCGGGACGGGGGCCACCGGGACGCGGACCGCCGGGACGCTCGCCGGCCGACGCCACGGGGGCACCGTCGGTGGGCGCGGGGCGGCGGTCACGGTCGCCCGGACGCGGCATGCCCTGCGAGGGCGCGAACGGGTTGTTGCCCGGACGCGGGCCGCCGGAGCGGTTGGCGCCGGGACGCTCACCCTGGCGGGGCATGCCCTGCGAGGGTGCGAACGGGTTGTTGCCGGGACGTGCGGCGGGCGCGGGGGCCTGACGCGGTCCGGGACGGACGGGTGCACCGGTCGACGCAGCGGCCGCGGGGGCGGGTGC